>NZ_KI912270.1:4526902-4855736 GCF_000243415.2 Mycolicibacterium tusciae JS617 | reverse complement strand
GCCATTGTTCAGCCCGCACAGCACGGTTCCGCGGGTGACGGCGGGGGTGTCGTTGCGTCGCCACGGGCCGGGAGTTCACTCGCCCATTCGACAGTTGTCGACAGACCTGTCATCACCGCCTGAGCAGGCTGCCCGGGTCCGGTCGTTCGCGCCTGCAGCAGGTCCGGCACCGGGTCGGGGAGCTGCTTGTGCTCTATGCCGGCGGCGGTCGCCATCACCCGTGGCGGCCCGCTCATCGCGACTCAACACGGGTGTTGACCGAGCGTGAAGAGAAAAACAGCGTGGACATCCCCTCCAACGATAGTTTCAGGTCGTGGACAAGGACGTTCACCGGCCCGCGTCTGTGCGCCGCGGTCGGGGACCGACTCACCTTCGGCGGCGACATCATCGAAACTGGCACCGACTCCTACCGCCTGGCACACGCCAAGGCAACCAAAGCGCACTAGCGAGCGCCCCGTCAACGAGCCTTGAGGCCCGTGATCGGGTGGTGCCGCTGCGCTGGGCTAGCAGCAGTCCGGCGGGGCGTCGCTTCCGAGGAGGGTCTCGGTTAGCGGTCGGCCGAGTTGAAAGGCGTCGGCGACGGAAACGATGGTGGCCGAGGGGTTCTCGGCGAGCCAGGGCTCGGCGGCGTCGCGGGTGGCGAAGAAGTAGACGTGGTTGCAGAACGTTGCCCGGATCGAGGCGGGTGCATCGGGGGTGACGATCGACACCACGGCGGTCGCCGGGTCGACACTGGTGATCCCGTCGGTGCCGATGGTGAGGTGCACGGGTTGCCCGGTGCTGCGGCACGGCGAGGTGACCGCGGCGGTTCGGCCGAGGATGGCGGGAAAGATCAGCGTGTCCAGCGCGCACCAGGTGTAGAGCTGTCGTCCGTCGATCTCGAAGCGGTGCGGGGTGGGGCGCAGTGTCAAACCGCTGCCAACGATGCGGCCCCGGTCGTCGTATTCGGTGTCGGGGGTGGTGGCCAGAGTGTCGCGCACCTGGTCGACGGTGCTGGCGGTGGCATCAGCGAGCTGGTCGATGGTTACCGGCTGTCCCTGGGCGAGGAGTTCGAGCAGCGGTCGGAACAGCCAGCGCGTCGAGCTGGGGTTGTCGGTGCCGCCGAGCGAGTCGTTCAGGTGGTGGGTGATTTGGGCGATGTCGGGGGTCATGTCGCGTTGTCCTTTCGGGGGTCAAGTCGCGACCGGCGGCCGCGGTGAGACGGGGTGGGGTTGTCAAGCGGCGCAGGAGTTCTGGCGTTTGAGTTGGCGCAGCCGCCAGACGTCCCACACCTGGGCGGTGAGCAGCAGCGCCAGTCCAACCCACACCCCCACCCCGCCGGGCAGCCCAGCGCTGGGGGTGTTTGCGCCCATGCCGTCGCCCATGGGGTCGCCGCCGTGCCCGCCGGCGACGTGACCGAACAGCTGGGTGCCGTAGAGGGACCAGAAGATCACCCCGGCCGCGACCACGGTGAGCAGCACGGGCAGCGGGTTGCAGTGCCGACGCCACGTGAACCCGCTGGCCACAATGGTGATGACGAGGCTGACGGCCAGCAGCGGTTTCAGGGTGGCGTCGGTGGTCAGGAACGTGGCGCCGATCGCGGTGAGCAAGGACACCAGCGCGGTCAACCCGAGGCAACACAGGGTGGCGAAACCGGCGACCAGGGCGGCGCCGCGGGGCAGCCAGCGTTGCCACCGCGGCGGCAACGCACGGGCAACGGGGTCGGTGGCGGGGGTCGGGGACACAGACATTCGGGTTCTCCTCGGGGTCGGGTTGGTCAGCCGGCGCAGCAGGACAGTTTGGCGACGTCGGAGGTGTAGGCCTGGGCGGCGAGTTTGAGGGATTCGGCCATGGTCAGATATGGGGCCCAGGTGTGGGCGAGTTGGTCGACGGTCATCCCGGCGGTCAGCGCGTAGGTGGCGGCGGTAATGACGTCGCCGGCGTTCTCGGCGACGACGTGTACCCCGAGCAGCCGTCCGGTGTCGGCCTGGGCGACGAGTTTGACCAGGCCGCGGGTGTCGCGGTTGACCAGCGCCCGGGTCACATACGCCAACGGCAGTACGCGGCAGTCACATTGGATGCCGGCGTCGGTGGCGTGGGCGTCGGTCATGCCGACCGACGCGATGGCGGGGCTGGTGAAGATGACCCCGCGGCAGGGCGGTGTAGTCCAGGGTGCGGGCCGCCTCGCCGAGGGCGTTGTCGGCGACCAGGGTGCCCTGGGCGGCGGCGACGTAGACGAACTGCGGTCCTCCGGTCACATCGCCGGCAGCCCAGATCCGCTCGTTACTGGTGCGCAGGTATTCGTCGACCACGATTTCTCCGCGCCGCCCGGTCTTGACCCCGACCGCCTCCAGGTTTAGCCCGGCGGTGACCGGTCGGCGGCCGGTGGCCACCAGCAGCTGCTCGGCACGCAGATGCAACTGTTGCGTGCCGCGGTCGGCGGTGAGGGTGTAGCCGTTTTCGTCGCGGCGCACGGCCGTCACGGTGACGTGGGTGTTCACCCGGATGCCCTCATCACCGAAGACGCCCTGCAGAACGGCAGAGACCTCCGGTTCCTCCTGGGAGGTGAGGTTCGAGCGCGTCACCACGGTTACCGCGGTGCCCAGGCGGGCAAACAACTGCGCCTGCTCGAGCGCGACGTAGCCGCCGCCGAGCACGATCATCGATTCGGGCAGGCGGTCCAGTTCCATCGCGGTGGTCGACGTCAAATATCCGGTGTCGGCCAATCCGTCGATGGGAGGCGCCCACGGCGCGGAACCGGTGGCGATCAGATAGTGCTCGGCCTCGACGCGGGTGACCCGGCCGCCCGACAACTCGACGTCCAGGCCCATCCCGCCGGCATCGGAGACGAACCCGGCGCTGCCCGCGATGATCTCCCAGCCGTAATCGGCGGCGAGGTCGACGTACTTTTCGGTCCGCAGTCCCTCGACCAGCGCGTCCTTCCCGGCGATCAACGCTGGACCGTCCACCGCTCCCGCGCTGGCAGTGATCCCGGGAAACCGGGCCGCCACCGCCGGGCTGTGGCGGGCCTCGGCGGCGGCGAGCAGCGCCTTGGACGGCACGCACCCGACGTTCACGCACGTCCCGCCCGGGGTGGCCCGTTCGATCATCGCCACGCTGCGCCCCAGCCGGGTGGCGGCGATGGCGGCGGCGAACGCAGCCCCGCCGGATCCGATGATCGCCAGGTCATACCGCATGGGGCGTCTCACCTTCCGTTGATGGGCCGGGGGACACACGCCGCGAACCATTGCATTCGAATAACCAGATATGACTATACTTTCTTATATCTGTCAATCCAGATATATCAGATGGAGTTGTGGAGGAGACCGCGTGACCTGCCGAACCGATCCGAGCCTGGCGTTCCTGCCCGAGACCGACAGCGGGGTGGAGATGGTGGCCAAGTTCTTCCGGGCGCTCGGTGACCCCGGCCGGCTGCGGCTGCTGGAGTTCCTGGTGACCACCGAACACACCGTGACCGAATGCGTGACCCACGTCGGGCTGTCTCAAAGTCGGGTCTCGAGCCATTTGGCGTGCCTCTCGGACTGCGGCTATGTCCAGGTCCGCCGTTCGGGGCGGTTCGCCCACTACAAGGTGGCCGACCCCCGGGTGGCCGATCTGGTCATGCTGGCGCGCTCATTGGCTGCCGACAATGCGGCCGCGCTGGCCGACTGCGTGCGCATCACCCCGGCCCGCGACCAGCAGGTGCCGGTCTGATGGCCACCGGACGGAGCTCCCCTGGCGTGGCCGGGGTCCTGGGCCTGGTGGGCGTCGGGGCTCTGCTGGTGCTGTGCTGCGCCGGGCCGGTGCTGATCGCCGGCGGCGCGCTGGGGGTCCTCGGCGGTGCGCTGGGCAATCCGTGGCTGATCGGTGCCGCGGCCGTGGTGGTGCTCGCCGCCGTCGGCTACACCCTGCACCGCCGCGGGCGCGGTGAAACGGCGGGCTGCTGCCCGCCCGGGCACCCCGACACCTCCACTGACCGTGCCGACGAGAGGACCACGCCATGACCACCGCCGCCCCGCGTAGTGCGGCCGCGACGGCGCCGCAAGGAAGCACCCCAACCGTCGCCGCTGACTCCAGCCCCGCATCAGTCGATCCTCCCTTCTAACGCCGGGGGGAAAGTCGCACAGTCACCGCCCCGGGTGTTTGCGTGGCATCGAAACAACGACGTTGGCTCCGGAGGTTTCGTGCGTGAGTTCGGTGATCACCGCTGAGAGCGTCCTGATCTTGCTTCGCAGTTGAGCTATTTTCGGCCGCCAGTTCTTGGTTGTGATCACGGGCCTGTGCAAGTTGTCGTTGCAGAGCATCGGCATTCGGGGTGACGGGACCGCACCCGACCGTCGCCTTGAACTCGTTCAGCAGATCGCCGTGATGTTCGTAGAGTCTCTGCCGTGGTATTCCTGATTCGTCAGCCAAGGCCACTACAGTGTGCGCGCCGTTGCTCTGCTCAGCTTTGTTGTCTCGGAGGCGGTTGATGGCGGCCCGGACCCGCTGCCGTTCGTCATCGTTGCGTGCGGCGCCATCGGCCACGAGAGTCATTCGCCTTCCTCGTCTCGTTGGGAGATCGTCATCGGTCGGCTGGATTCGTGTCCTGCGAGGGCCTTTCGGTGCTCGATGAGGCGAACCTGAATTCGCTGCCGCAGCGGTTCTGGCACTTCGAGTGTCGCCAGGTCACGTTCGAGTGCTGTGACGTGCTCGCGAAGGTTCGCAGCGTCGCGGTCGGTACGGGCGGCGTTGACGCAGCCCAGACGGCACCGACTCCAAAAGGGTTCAGCGGAGCTGTCGGCAGGTTCGAGGCAGGCTGCGGTGGCGCGCCGGAACACGCACGTCACGACCGCCCCGTGGTGGATCTGTAAGTCGGGGTTTGATAGTGCGTTGTTGATCTGACTCTTGGTGGTTACTGTCAAGCCCGCGAATGTGCTTGCCCTACCAACGCGGGCCCGGTACTCATCGGCGGCCGGACCGGAGACGTGCTCGCCGCGTTCCAGTCTTTGGGAATCGTCGTGGATGATCTCAGCACGGTGCAGGAACTGTTCGAACGTGATTTCGTCGAGAAACCCTGCATCAGCTCCGCCGGCATACCCTTGGATCATTTGGGTGTGCAAATGGCCGTATTGCGTTGCGCCGGCGATCGTTCCGCCAGGCCGCCGTACGATATGCCATGCCAGCGTGCGCCGCAGTCGCGGCACTTGAATCTTGCCGTGCGGATCGGCGCCGATCTGCGGATGGCTGATTGCTGGGGCGACCTCGCGGTTGAACCATTCGATGAAGCTGGTGATGTCAGTGTTGATGGAGCCGGGTGTTCTGGTGCGGGTAGCGCCGAAGCGAAATTGGGCCTCGGAGAGGAGCTTGAAACCCGGAAAGAGTAGATCGCTCACAGTAATCTGCTCAAGAATGCTGACGGCGTGGGCGGTTTCGTCGGTGACGACCCACGGGATCGTGGCAGGCGATCGGTCCCGGCACGACCCTTCGGCCTTCAACTGCTGGCCGGACATGAGAGTCAACGCCAAATTGGAGTCCCGGCTGATGCATCCGCGTCGCAGGTTCAGTGCCTCTCCGGTACGGACACCCGACAGGTAGGCGATGACGAGGAAACAGGCCGTCGTGACGTGGCGCAGCAGTTCGACGAGTTCACTCGCGTCGACAGGGGATTTACGCCAGCAGTGCGTGCCGATGACGCTAAATATGTTGATGCGCAACATGTCCACGTCGATCGGCAATCCAGACTTGGTTACAAGGACCGAAGTCTCTTTCATGCGTTTCAGTTCGGTGTGGTGCAGCCATCCACCCACGGCCAACCCCATCAGATCGACCCTGGTCACCTCACCCGTCCGGATACCCGGAAGTGCGGCGCCATCGCGGCTCATTGCCGCCAGCAGGCATTCGAGTTGAGCCTTGGTGGTCTCGAACACCGACACGGTACGAGTACGAGCCCGCCGAATGTCCGGCGCGATCTGATGGGCTAGATACCGCATCGCGAGAAGGTTGCGCGCTGCGGGAAGGAGATCGTCGGCAACCGTGTGTGTCACCACCAACGCTGCCGAGAGCAGCGGCTCCATGACATCGGGATGAATGCGAGGGGTCGTGTTCGGCTTGCCCCAGGATGATTCATAGTGGGCGAGCCCTCGTGCACTCGCACCGCCCCACAACGGGCCCGCGGGGAGCCGGCAATGGGCGGGCAGGGCATCCCGGTACATCTGCAGACGCTTGATGGCCTGTAGCGCAGAGCGTTTGGATCCGGCGCTGACACCGCTGGGTTCAGTGACGTGGCGCAGATAGTCGTCGAGGTGTTCGACGCTGACCCGGTCAAACGATGTGACACCCCGCTCCGCCAGCCACGTCGTGAACCGGCGTAACGGCACCAGCTCGCCCCAGATCGTCTTGATGTGCGGATAGAGCGATCGGGAACTGTCAAGGCGGGGTGCGTCGTCAATAATGTTGAGCAGGGCGAACAGGTAGAGCTTGCAGGCGTGGCGAAATGGCGTTGGGAATCCCTCCCAGTGCACGGCCTGTCCTGCGCTGTGGCGGTCTTCGATCGCCACGGACAGATCCCATACCGGGTCGCCGAATCGGCACCGGATCCCGTCGATGTGGAGCGTGCGGTTAAGCAAGACTGCTGTTTCGGGGCCGATGTCGATACCTGCCACGACCTCGAAAGCTTCAGCCGGTTGCGTCATGATGCTTCGAGGTTTCCCGTCAGCAGAAGGTTGACCGTCTGGTGATCGCTGTCGGTGATCTCGGCTCGCGCGGCGGTCAGCTGGGCCTGCTCGTACTCGGCGAAGATGTCGTCCAGTTGCGCGAGAGGACCCGCGTGCTCGGCGATCCACTGCCCGAGGGGCATCTCTTGGCGTAGGCCGCGAAGCCGGTCGGCAACGACTAGTTGAATCGGTAGGTGGCGCGGGTAGGCGCGGGCGTTGCTGCAGTCAAGGCACGCCATGAACGATTGGCGGCACCGGTTACCGTCGATCGGCGAGTGCTCGAAATCGGCGCAATTGCCGAGCAGGGCGTCCTGGTTGGATCCGGTGTCGTGGGTTTCCGGTTGTACCGTGATCGATCGTCGGGCCAGTGCGCGTGCGACTTGCTCATCGAGGGCCTCGGCGACGATCTGGAAGCCCTCGTTGCGCACAGGGTCCATGCGGCTCAGGTAGCGAGCCAACGTGGCCGGGGTGTGGGATATGGGTTTTCGGACCTGCTCCAGGTAGGTCTTGCGCAGCCGATCCATGCTGATCCCGAGGAGCAACTCGTCACGCTCAGGGTCACCGGTCAGCCATGGCGCCATCCAACGCCGTCGAGCGTTGACTCCGGAGGCTGTGCTGCTGATTCCGTATCCGAAGAGTTTCTGTTCGACATGGTCGGGCTGGGCGCTGTAATAGATGAATGCGCGCTGGGACCCGGTCAGCGCGCGGGCCGGTTCGGTCAATTCCAGCAGCAACATGAAGACGCCGTACGCGGTCGTCAGTGACGTGTTGGCCACTGCGGCGCGCCGATTCTCCCCACCAAGTGGCCGCAGTTCGGGGCGCAGCGCGGTCACCGGCACCGTCATGACCGACCTTCTCCCCCGACGGGGCTTGTCGGCGCTGATGAACACGATGCCGGGTTCATCGGGGCTGCTGGCGTGTCGGTGCGGCGCGGGCAGCGAGTCCAGCATCGACAGGTTCAGGCCGGTCAGGCTGGCGAGCAGAACACCAAAGGCCCACGCCTCGCCCGGACTGAGATGCAGGAACGACTGAAGATGGCATCCACCGGCCGCGGCGGCCACCCGCCGCGTCACGTACGCCCGTGCACCCGAGGCGGTGCGGGGGAAATCTCCCTCACGGGCGCAATGATCGAGTACTTCGGCCAGACTACGATGAGGGTCTGCGCGGGGGAGGTGATCGAACCGTCCCGCGCGATAGTCGGCGACCATCGTCCAATGAGTCCGCGATCGGGTACGTGCGCGTCGAACCATTCCCCGTGCCACCACGGTGATGCGGCGCATCTCCTCGGTGGAATAGGGCTGGCGTGCGGTGTTCGTCTTCGGGTGACGCACGCGCGTGAACGCCTGGCGTGCCTCGTCGGAAACGACGGGGCTACAACGCAGCAGCGTCTTCAGGCTATGCAACGGGCCAGGACCGCTGGGTACCCGACACGATAGGGCGAGGAGCCGGGCATCCGCGGCGGACAACTCAGCCAGTCCCTGAATTCCTGGCCGGTTTTCGGCGAGCCAGCAGCAGGCATGCCGGGCAGACTGCCACAGCGCGCCAGCACCCCTCAACCGCTTGGATACGCCCAGCACACCGGTGGCGTCCTCGAACGCGATCGCGAAATCGCGGCGGATTCCGTCAGTACCCGGCAGTGAACCGAAGTCGAAGTCCTTGGACTGCGTGCCATCCTCGCTGACGAACGTCACGATCAGCCCGCGTCGCCGCAATACCGTTCGCCAGGCCGGATCCGGCTGCGCCGCACGGTGACCCGTCACATTGGGACTGTCAATACACGAGGCTCTCCGACGCCGACCGTTGCGACGAGACGCTCAAGGGATTGCCGATCATCGGCATCCATCAGCGCGATGAGCTCCTCCACCTGCAACGCCTGAAACGGCTCGAGATAGACGCTGCGTGTCACCTCAGCACTGCGATGTCCGAGAAGTGTCGCCAGCAGAAACCAGACATCGCCAAGCTGATTACGGAAGTCGCGCTGCTCCTGCTTGGTCAACATATCGGTACGGCGCCACGCCACGAACGTGGCGATGCAAAACCACCGCAGCGCAAAGGAATGCCTCAGCATGTGGGGACGGCACCACAACGGCGTACCCCCTGATGGTGCAAGCACTTTCGCGACCCTGGTGTTCGCGCGGTCGAATGTCTTGTACCAGGAATGTTTAGGGCGAGGTGTCCCGTCGTGATTCAGCCACAGCCACATCGGTTCCAGGCCATCACGTCCCCGGCGGAACAACGTCATTCGTGTGGACGGCCCGAGTGCATCCAGCCGAACCGTACGACGCGATCCCGTCGCATCGATGACCTCCAGCTGCCCATCCCTGCGGACATGTTCAACGATCCAACGATCCGCGATCTGCTCATACCGACCGGCGCGTTGCGCACGGGCAACGGCAGCAGTACGACTACCTTCCTGCAGATAGAAGTGGACTTGTTGGGCGACGCGGCGCCGCATCCAGAACGCTCGGCCGCTACCGCCCTTCGCGCAATGAGACGCGACGCGCGAACGCATCAGCCCCTCCGAGCCCGGCTCGGGCACCTCGATGGCCAGCATGCTGGCCCACTCGCCGATTCGTAAACCCGTCCCGAACAATCCCTCCACGAATGCGACGTCGCGATCCTCAGTCGCTCCCCGCCAATCGTCGCGCGGCATGCCCTCCATCGTGAAACCGCGCAACCCCAGGTTCTGCCACAACCGAAATGCTTGCGGGGTAAGCCATTTCACGTCGGCCCTGCGCATTCCCGACGGTGTGCTCTCCAACACGGCTTGGCCCCCGCCCATCCAAGACGTGGCAATCGCACGGGCTCGGACGGGGTTGTCGATTCCGTGCTGTTCGGCCGCCCACGAGTAGAAACCGCGGATTGCCGCGCGGTCGACACAGAAACTATTTGGACTCACATTGTGAGGATTCTCCTCAGCCGACAGCCGCCATTCCTTGAACGCAGCTAGTTCCGATCGCGACGCCTGATCCCATCGAACGCTCATCGCGTGCAGAAAATCCAGCCACACCTTCAACGACAAGGCGTAACGACGCAGCGTCCCCGTTGCTCGTCCCCGCACCAGCGGATCTCGCCAATAGGCGTTCACCAACGCATCCGCCCGGCCCCACGGATCAAGGAAGAACGGAGTGCCATCACGCGCACCATTTCGCTTCGCCCAGGCCCTGACATCACCCACCCCTGGAATCACGTCGTCGACCGATACGAAGCGCTGCTGGAAGTCGTAGAAATGAAGAGTCCAACCATCAGCCGAAGCATCAGCCATCCCCGGCCCCCTCCTACCTCACGACCATTGCCCCCATCCTCGCCGCCGCACCTCTCTAAACGTCTTCGACACGCCTGTCGGGCAGAGAACGGGTGACTGGATGTTTCCTGGGCAAATCACGACCGTCGTCGTCTGGATTACCTGATTTAGTGCGGCGCGCAGCGCGGCGGGGGAGCTGGTCAGGGTGTAGGTGGCAGTGCCGGGTCCGCCGGAGTCGGAGTTTCGTCCGCAGGTGATCACGCCGGCGGCCGCGGCGGACGATTGTGGTTTGCAGGTTCTCGCGGTGTAACCGGCCGGCAGTATTCGCCTGAGCCGGTCGAGCGCCTCGCCGGGCGGGGCGCTGACTCGGGTAGGTGTCGTCGTGGGCGCGACGCTTGGCGGGGATTTGGAGCTGCTGCCGACGACCCATACCGCCGCGACGAGGGCGATCGCCGCGGCGAGGGAGCTGGCCACGACCAACCTGCGTCGGTGCGAGCCGACGGGTCGGGTGTGGGGGAGAAGGTTGATGAAATCAGCTGCGCTGCCGTTATCGTCGCGGTCTGCGTGCCTTGTTGGGGGTGGCGATTCAACGCGACGGGTGACTGACGTGCGCGCCTCGATGGTCGACGAGCCACGGCTTCCGAGTTTGACGGCATCGACTGCTGCGGCAGCGAAGGCCCCGGCGGTGCGGTACCGGTCAGCGGGGCGTTTGGCCAGTGCTTTGGAGATGACGGTGTCGAGCTGAGGGGAAGCCCACGACAGCCGATCGGAGAGTCGGGGCGGGGCGACGTCGAGGTGGGCTTTCACGGTCGCAGGGACCCCTTGGGCGGCGTTGTAGGGGTGTACCCCGGACAGCAGCCGATACAGGGTGCATCCCAGAGAGTAGACGTCGGCACGTCCGTCAACGGGTTCACCGGTGATGACCTCGGGCGCGCTGTAGGCCAGGGTCGCGGCCATGGGGCCGCCCGCGGCAAGTTCGGTGTTTTGTGAAGTCAGTGCCGCGCCGAAGTCGCTGAGCACGACGCGTTCGGAACCACCCGGTTGTGTCTGACCGAGCAGAAAGTTCGATGGCTTGATGTCCTGGTGCACGACGCCGCGGGAATGGGCGTAGTCCAGGGCCCGGGCCACTTCGGTGATGATGTGCAGTGCGCGCGCCGGCGTCATTGTCCCGTCGCGCAGCGCCATTTCCGCGTTGGTTCCCGCGAGGTACTCCATGGTGATCCAGAGCTGTCCTGTTTCGGTCTCACCGCGGTCGAACAGGCGCACGATATTGGGATGTTCAAGCTCGGCTGTGATGTCGGCTTCGTGGAGGAACCGAGTACGTATGTGGGCGTCGTGTGACAGGTCTGCCCGTGGCAGCTTGAGGGCTTCGCGGCGGGGCAGGGTCGGACTCTGCACGAGGTACACCGCACCCATCCCGCCGTTGGCCAGGACCCGCTCGACCCGGTAGTTCGCGATGTGAGTTGGCGGTGATGACGCCGAGATGTCGGGCGTCGTCCTCTGGACGTCTTCGGGAGGCTGTTCGGCGGCTGCGCCGCGATCGGCCGCAGTCATGGGCGTAACTGTTCGATGGTTTGGGAGTGTAGGGATAGAGGCTCCGGGGAGCGGGCAATGGTGGCAGATGTCGCCACTGGTCGAAGATTGATGTTCATCCCGCCCTCACATGACCGATAATCGAAGACGTGTCCATTCAGCTAGAGGCGGCCCAGGCGCTCGCGGTGGTCGAACGTGCCCGCTCGCTGTTCGGTTCTGCCGGGCCGGTCAGCGCGGCGGGAGCGCCACTGCAGTCGGCTGCCGATTCTGCCATGAGCGCGGGCCAGCAGATGTCGGGATTGTCTGGCCAGCTGGTCGATCGCCACGCGACGGTGGTGGAAAAGCAGAACCGCGAGCTGAGCACTGCCGGCCGCACCGATACCGCCTTGGAGTCACAGCTGAGCAGCGCGGCACAGATCACCCAGGGCGGCGCGCGCCAAATGGACACGATCGTGGCCCGAACGCGCTCGATCGCAGAAGCCGCCGCGACGGCACGCACGCCGGCCGCGGAAATGATGGTGCTCAAGGCGCTCCGCGCTCAAGTTGCCCAAGCGCAGTCCGTCACGGCGTCGACCCAGCAGCAAGCCAGCCAGGCCGCCGGGCAAGTGCGTTCACTGAGCTACGGCAGCGGCGAGATGCCACAGGCGCCGGCCAACGACCTGCCGACCGACAACCCGGGTGAAGAACCGCCGCACGGCAAGGATCCGCGGTACTGGCTCGATGTCACCAAGATCGTCTACGTGCCAGAGGGGGAGCTGGCCCCTGCCAACAGCGTGCAGGTCGGGCCGAATCTGTGGTACCCGGCGCCGGACAATCCGGGCTTTGCAGTTCCCCCGCCGCCACCGGCGCAGTATCCCCTGGAGATCGGCGATGTTCGGGTGATCGATCCGGAATCTGACGCGCTGTACCCCTGGGGCTATCAGGAGATAGCTCCAGGCATCGGCGTTCCCCACCCGGACGGGAACTGGGTGTCCTCGCCGTGGCCGCCGCCGGAGCAGCCCATCGACGTCCGCGACGTCATCCAGGTTGGGCCCGACCAGCTGGCTCCGTGGGGCTACGTGGAATACATGCCCGGATGGTGGGTGCCCGATCCCTCCCGCTCCTCGGGGGTCGTCGGCAACTAATAGACACCGCGCTTTCCTCAGCGAGCGGTAGCGGTCGCGACCGAAGGGCGTCGGCTAACTCGGTGCGCCCGCCGGCCGCTGCCGGGCTCGCTGATAGGCGGCGTGGTACTCACTGGCACTGATTCCAAAGCACCCCCGGCCAGAGCTTCAGCGCTCTTGTCGGACAGTGGATACTCACCACGATGAACTGATCAGGCCTGGTCGGACGATTTTGATGTCCGGAAGTCCGGTGGTTCGCCGATATACTGCTGTGTATGACGGATCCAACGAGCGCAGCGGCGCAGGAAGCCGCGGCGGTCACTGAGGCCGCACTGGCGCTTGCCGGCCACGAGTTGGACCCATTCACCCGCGACGTCACCGACAAGATGGGCCGCGGCGAACTCACCGGCGATGAGGCAGCCGAGGCGATCATCGCCCACTTTGCGGGCAGCTCGCAGCCTGTGTAGGTGAACGACCACCGCCGCTGGGAGGATTACTTCTGGCCGGACGCTCCTGACGTCCTGCGCAACAAACTCGGTATCCGGGATCAGCGGATGCTGAACTTCGTGGAAGCTCAGCTATCGGCGGTGCGCATCTACGAACAGGTTCTCGAGAACCGAACCGGTGCCTTCGATTTCGCACACTACTGCGATATCCACCGGCACACCTTCGGCGACATCTACGACTGGGCCGGCACTCCGCGCACGGTTCCCGACGGCCCGATGACCAAGAAGCATGCCGATGTCGTCAACTTCCTCATCAACGATCCCAACGCGCCCATCATCGAATACCGATACCGGCCGGGTCCGCAGGTCCGCGACAGCGCAGAATATGTCTTCGCGCGACTCCAAGCTGACGACGCCCTAACAGGGCTGCCCCCGGAACAGTTCATTCCGCGGCTCGGAACCTATTGGGGTGCAATTGATTCCATACACCCGTTCCGTGAAGGCAACTCAAGGACGGAGACCGTGTTCTTCCACTCGCTGTGCCGTAACGCCGGCTACGACCTGGGCGCGGGCCGACTGTATGAGCGGCGTGCAGAGTTCATCGCCGCGCGTTTTCTTGGGCACGCAACTGGCGATCGCTACAGGCGGCTCACGGCCCTGCTGGCCGACACTGTGCAAGTGCGCCCATCGCGTGAGCTCACCGCCCGCGAGACAAATTGGGTGGAGGGTTTGTATCAGAGCGCCGAGCAGAATGCCGATCTGTTACGGCGAGTCCAGCAACAGTCCAGACGTGAAGAGGGGCCTAGCCTCGAATTATGAAGCGCAACGGCGGCCCGATGTGTTGGTCTAGGGCGGTCTCGGTCGGAGTTCGTGTACCCAGTTGGGCCACAACTGGTTTCGGCACCGGAACCTGTAGCAACCGATTTCACCCACATTGGGAACCGAGTCAGACAACAGGGACTCGAATGGTCTGTTCGCGACAGTTATCCAGCGCGGCCCTCGCGTCGTCGAGATATGTGTACGCGGTTGCTTGCCCAAAGAACTGTGGGTGGCCGGGGATGCTGATGCAGCCGACGCGTGGCCAGTCCGGGTCGACGTGGTCGGTCGAGACGAGCCGGCGTGCGGGCCGGCTTTCGGATGACCGCGGCGCGAACGACGACATTGCCACGAGCCCCGCGGTGGTCGGCAGCATCGTGTGAGCGATGTGGGCCACCGCCCACGCCCGAAGCGGGCTCTCGGGCATGAGGGGGTCCATCGTGGCGTCCAGGACCAGGAGGACAGCGCCTGATCGGCATTCCCGCGGTGAAGTGGTCGTTCTCGTCGAGGTCACCGACGAGCCACTTGTCGTCGAACAGTTCGGCGAATGCGGCCGCGCGCTCACCGTAATAGGCCAGGACCTCCGCGACGGGTTCGTGTCCCAACTGGAGAATGAGGAAGTGGACCGCGCCGACTGCGATGTCGGGGGCGCGGCTGTGCGCATCGAGGGCCGACATCAGGATCTCGCCTCGCCAATCCAGACAGCCGAACACCGTCAAGCAGGTGTCCTGACTTTCGTAGTGGATCCAAGGCGCCGCCAATTCGACGACCGAGTTGGTGCAGTGGGTGATGTGCTGGGTTCGGTCGCGCAGGAACTCGCTCAACGCAACGGTGGTCACGATCGGCCCCTCTTCGCCCGGCGGGCTCGAATCGCCCGGGGCGCACCAGAAGAACTCATCTCTCGCTTCCCGGTTCGTCACTGTGACGGTTTGTGGCGTCGTCCTCCAGCCGCTCGAACGGGGCGGAGACTGCTGGGTGGTGGCCGCTCCAAAGCTCGCTGCCGGCAAGGTGTTCGGACACCTCGCGGATCTCGCTGTCGCTGAGTCCAACCCCAAGGGCGGTCTCGATTCCTGGCACCAACTCCGTGGGCGTGACGATGTGTTGGCCTAGCGCGGTCTCGAGCGATCGGTGATAGATCGCGATCGCACGTGCGAAGACGTTCCGATCGGTCTGCCACGCCCAAGCCAGCAGGCGTCCCATCGAATCGCCGGCGTTCCACAGGCCGCGCTCACCCCAGGCGTTCTCAGCGGCGTAGGTCGCTTCACTTTCGGCGACCGTGATAAGTATCAGTTCGAGCAGCGCAGTGTCGTCGATGATCCTGGCGTTGGCCGGCACGATATGGGCGGCGACGCGGCTGCCTTTCACGACATGCGTGATCATGCCCCGTTCTGCCTCGCCGAGTAGCTCATTGAAGGTGTTACGGGCTTCAGTTGCGCTGCGCATTCGGGTGGGACGGATATTGACCATTGACCCCAGTCTACGCGTCAGCACGCCAGAAATCACGCCAGATTTAACGCCAGATTTAACGCCGATAAGCGCCGTTATGTCAGGTATTCCTGATACCCTGCTTAGCCTGTATCAGGCGGGCTTGACATGTGCGGGTGTCCGGTCTCAATATTGTTGGCGGTTTTCGCATTAGACCTGGCGGTCGACGGCGTGTCGGCTGTTTCTCAGTCTAAATGGCGGTACTCTCCTGTTGCTGAAGTGACAGGAGAGTTAAGTGATACCGAACGCGGGTACCAGATCGTTGCCGCGCAACATGACGGACACGACACGGGTTCTGTTGCGGTTGAACGAGTCTGTGCGTAACGAGGCGATGTCGCCCGAGGTGGCGTCGTGGCCGGCTGAGCGTGCGTTGCCGATTCGGCAATTCTTCTCCTGGCCAGGCAAGCGCAACTACGAGGGATCGTGGTGGTCGAGCACCACCCGTGCACACGTGGAGTTCGAGTCACTGTTGGAGCGTGACTATCTACTGGCGGCTGACGTGGATGTTCGAGTCGTCGCAATTGCCGCGCAGCCGCTGGCGCTGCTGTGGCCCCACAACACCAAGGGTCAGCGTGATCATGTCCCCGACTTCTTCGTCCGGTTGAGCAACGGGGACGGCCGGCTCATAGATGTCCGCCATCCAGACCGTGTCGAGAAGGGTGCAGCGCAGTTCGCGATGACGCGCGCGGCTTGCAACGAAATCGGCTGGCAGTATGAGATATTCACCGGTCTGCCTGGTGAACGATCGCAGAACCTGCGTTGGCTTGCCGGGTATCGCCAAGACCGTCATGCCCCCGACAATGACACCGCCGTAGCGATCCGGACGTGCTTCGCCAAGCCGGCGGCACTGCAGACGGGCCTGCGTCGCGCCAGCACTTCGACGGGCCGACCGCTGAACATCCTCACGGCGAACGTTCTTCATCTGTTGTGGCGACAGCAGTTGTCCGCCGATCTGGGCATCCCGCTGTCGATGAACAGCGAGATCTGGTCATGAGGTCGGTGCGGCTATTCGACTGTCTGCATTACGACGGTCACGCTTGGCAAGTCGTAGCCCAGGAGGGGCAGCAGTTGGCGCTGAAGAACCTCCAGACCAACCGGATCCGCCGCGTCGGGGTTGCCGAGCTACTTGGTGACGACAGTTACCTCCCGGACGCTCCCGACCGGCTGCCCCGGCTGGACTCGGCTGCGGTGCTGGAAACGCTGGACCCCCAGACGCGTGAGCGGGTGGTGTTCCTGCATCGCCACGTCGCGGAGGTGCTGACCGGAACCTCACCCGCCAGCGATGGTGACGACGACGACCCTGACGCGGCGGTGGGCCGTCCGCAGTACGCGGTGAGTCATCCGCTCCAAGATCGGATCAGCGCCAAGGTCGCCGAGTTGGCGGCGGCCGGAACCCCAGTGGCGTTTCGCAGCCTCGAGCGGTACATCACTGCCTACCGCGCCGACGGCATCGCCGGCTTGGTCGACGGCCGCCGCACCAGGCAGGCGTCGCAAACCGGGCGGATGGATCCAGCACTGGTGTCGTTGCTGGAGCACGCCATCGGCGGGCAGACGAACCTGTCCACTGGTACCCGGTCGCGGCTGCTCATGCAGGTCCGCCTTGAGGCCACCCACCTGGGGCTGCCCATGCCCTCGCGCGCCACCCTCTACCGCGCGCTCGACAACCTCGCACGTGCCAAGCACCCCTTTGGCAACGCCACGACGAGACGCACCCAAGCCAACCGGCCGGATCGCACCTGGGGTCAGCAATCCCCCTCTCGGCCTGGTGAACTCGTCGAAGTCGACAGCACGCCGCTGGATCTGATGGTCATCTACCCGAACGGCTCGACGGGGCGGGCCGACCTCACAGTGGCCCTCGACATCGCCACCCGGACCCCGTGTTCGGCGATCCTGCGGCCGGTGGCGACCAAGAGCGTCGATGCCGCGGTGCTGCTGGCCCGGGCGCTGACTCCGCTTCCCATGCAACCCGGCTGGCCGGCGTCGCTGAGCTTCTCCCGGTCGATTCTTCCGGCCGGGATGATTCCTGGTGACGACGAGGTCGGTGCCCGCATCGCCGCCAAGCCGGTGATCGTGCCGGAATCGATCACCATCGACCGCGGCAAGGTCTACGTCGGATCGACGTTCCTGAATGCTTGCGAGCGCCTGCAGATCAGCGTCACCAAGGCCGCGCCACGCACCCCGACCGACAAGCCGCACATCGAGCGGGTGTTCGCCGCGATCAACAGTGGTTTCACCCAGTACCTGGCGGGATATGTCGGGCCCAACGTGGTCAACCGCGGCAGCTCGCCGCAGGCCGAGGCGTACTGGACGTTGGCCGACGTTCAGAACCTGCTGGACCTGTGGATCGTGGCGGTCTGGCAGAACAAGCCCCACCCCGGGCTGCGCCATCCGGCGATGCCGAAGAAAGACCTCTCCCCCAACGAAGCCTATGCAGCCCTGGCCACGGTCGCCCCGACGATCAACGTCGCGCTGGATCGCGACGATTACATCGGCCTGCTACCGGTGGCCTACCGCAGCATCCAGGGCTACGGCATCAACTTCGAAGGCCTGCACTACGACAGCGCCGACCTGCACCCGTACCGGGGAGTCAAGAGCGGACTGCCGCTACCCGCGGGTGGCCGGTGGGAAATCCGATACGACCCCTACCGGCTGCAGTCGATCTTCGTCCGCGACCACACCCGAGGAGTGTGGATCGAGGCCGAATGGTCGCTGGCTAAGCGGACATTGGCTCCGTTCTCCCTCGATGTCCTGCGCGCCGCCCGCACCGCCGTAGCGCGCCGCAGCGACACCGTTGCCGGGGTCGACGTGGTCGCCGAGATCAACCGCATCCAAACCGGCGGCGCCGCGACGACCAAGGAGAGGAAGGCCGCCACCCGCGACAGCGTGAACACCCCGGTGGTACCCGCACAGACCGTCGTCGCCGACCCTGCCGCCACCATCGAGCCGACCCCCAGCGGTGTGCCGACTGCGGACCCACCACAAACCCGCTCCCCCAAGCGGCGAGCTGCCCGACGCATCGACGACGAGGACGAGGAGTAACGCCGTGGCCGTACCCGATTCCCTGTCGGCGTGGCGAGAATTCGTGAACCGCCGCACCATCGAACCCGAGCATCTCCCGATGAAGCAGATCGGTGCCCTCTCCCCCGGCGAGAAGGAGCACTACGACCAGGCGCGTTTCGCCTGGCTAGGCGCCGACGTCGTCCTGGAAACCCCCGACACCGACATGCTGACCCGCCAGACCCGGGTGCTGATCGCGAGGAACACCGCCAAGACAGCAACGGCGCGCCGGGGTTTGGCAATCTCGGGGTCGGCCGGGCGCGGCAAGTCCACCGCGGCACTGCTGATCGGCAGGCGACACGAGAAGTCGATGCGCACCAAACTCGGCCGCGACGACGACGGGTTCGCCCCGGTCGTCTACACCGTCGTCCCGCCGGGCACCACCCCGAAGATGATGATGCTGGCGTTCGCGAACTTCCTCGGCCTGCTGGCACCGGGCAAGGCCACCGCCCAAGACCTCACCGAACAGATCGTGGGCGTCATGCGCAGCCTTTCGGTGTCACTGGTGCTCGTCGACGAGGTGCACAACCTCAAGACCAACCACCAAGCGGGCAGCGAGGCGGCGTCCGCGCTCAAGGTGTTCTCCGAACGCCTCGACGCCACCTTCATCTACGCCGGGATCGATCTGCTGCAGGCCGATCTGTTCGCCGGACACATGGGCCGCCAACTCAAAGGTCGGATGGCGCTCTACCAGATGCGCACCTATGGCTACGGCACCCAGGCCCAACGCGACACCTGGGCGGAACTGGTGCTCGGGATCGAAGCGCTCCTGCCCCTCGGGCGCCACGCTGCCGGATCGCTGGACAACGAGATGACATATCTCTACGACCGCACCGGCGGATCCATCGGATCGCTGCGGGCGTTGCTCAGCGACGCCGCCATCGCGGCGATCCTCGGCGGCGAGGAACAAATCGGGCGCCGATTGCTCGACATGACGTCGACCGACTATGCCGCCGAGGAGTTCGGGAACAGGACACCCGCCGGTGACCCCTCGACCCCGATGCCGTTGAAGAAGGCCGAATGACGTTGTTGCCGTTGCCGATATCGACGCGGGTCTACCGTGGCGAGAGCGTCGACTCATACAGTCGCCGACACGCCGCCCGCAATCATTGCCGTGCTTCCGACGTGGACCGCGCATTGCTCGAACGTGGATTCCTCACGACCGCGGCGCGCCGGCACCCCGAGCGGTTGCAGGCGTGGCGGGCACTGGGCGGCCTGCGGGACGTCGCGTTCACCGAACCCGAGCGGATCCTCGATGAAGAAATCACCGAACGCGCGCTATGCCTGGGATGCACCGACGGCGAACCCGCCCGCGGAAGGATCCCTGAAATCGGCATGGTGTGCCTTCGCCACCGGCGATGGCTCGGATCACCCCAAGCCGACCTGCACGGCTACCATCCGGCGTTGGTCGCCGAGCGCCACTTCCGGCACCACCTCGCTGCCCGCAGCGTCCTGCACGATTCGCTGCCCATGCTCATCGGCCGGGATTGCGCCAGCCCCGCGATCATTGGCCACGACGAAATCGCCCACCGACGGGAGCGGACGGGCATCGACGACCTTTGGGCGTTGACGTATCCCGAACAAGTCAAGATCGCGCGCCAGCTTACCCACCCCACCTTCCTGCGTGCAGCGACCGACCCCGACGTCGACGAAGCCCAGCGACACGCCCTCGCTATCAGCGAGGTCGAGAGAATCATCCCCGCCCGATGGGATGGCGACCCATGGCGAGCGACCCACCGCGTGTGGACTGCCATGACTCACTTGACTGCACGCCGGCGAGACGCTCGGATCTACGGTGTCCCGATCCGCGACACCTACTACAACATCCTGCGCCTCATCTGAGAGCGCATCGGGACGATGCCACGATCGGGCGATCGTCCTCGCAATAGGTAGCGTCGAGTGGTGCCGATGTCGGGCAGGGTACGCCGCGACGAGCCCGTGACGCGGTAAACCTCGGTGTGTCGAACGACAGTCCTTGAGTTGTTGCGGGGCCACGGCCTTCGAAGACCAAGCCAGAAGCCGCCGACAGATGCAGCCAACGCAAAGGAGATCGAGTAGTCGATTACTCTGCGCTGCGCGCAACAAAGGCAGACAATAAGTTGGTCGCGCGCCCGGATACGCCCCGTCGCGCTGCAAAGGGGAGGTTCTACCGATGTCCGCATATGAACCGTCGGCTGTCGAAACGCAGGACGTCGCGGAGGTCGGCGACGTCTCGCCAGTCGAGACGTCGGCACAGGTAGAGAGCTGTGACGTTTGCATCGTGGGAGCCGGCCTTGCCGGGATCAATGCCCTCTTCGTCGCCAGCCGCTACCTATCTCGCGATCAGAAGGTCATCCTGGTCGACCGCCGGGAACGCGTCGGCGGCATGTGGGTCGACACGTACCCGTACGTGCGACTGCACCAGCCACATCCCATGTTCACCGCCGGCAACATCAAGTGGACTCTGGGCCAGAAACCCTCCTACTTGGCGACCAAGGGCGAGGTGCTTGGGCACTTTGAACACTGCCTCAACGAGATCAAGCGGCGGGTGCGGGTCGACGAGTTCTTCGGGTGGACGCTGGAATCCCACGATGAAACCGGCGGGATGGTGCGGATTACCTGCAGATCCGCTGCGGGCCAGGTTCGGGTGGTTGAGGCGAAACGATTGATCAAGGCCGTTGGTCTGCGAGTTGAGCCCAACGAACCGCTCGAGTTCTCCAGCGCGCGTGTCCAGTCGGTGTCTCCGGACTACTGCGATATGCGCGGCGGCGACATCGGGGCGAGCGACACACCGGTCTGGGTGGTCGGCGGTGGAAAGACCGGAATGGACACTGCGCATGCCTTGATAACGGAATACCCCGGCCGCGAGGTGAATCTTGTGGCTGGTTCAGGCACCATGTTCGCCAGCCGCGACCGCTTCTACCCCTCGGGTGCCAGGCGATGGTGGGGTGGCACCAGACTCAACAAGGTGGCCTCGGAAATGAGTCGCCGTTACGACGGAACCAACGAGACAGAGGTCGCAAAGTGGTTCCGCGCCAAATATGGGACGTGGTTAACCCCCGAGACGGGCAACTTCCTGCTGGGCGTGCTCTCCGAGTCGGAGAACAAGACGATCGCTGCCGGCCTGAACGACGTGATTATGGATCACGTCGTGGACGCCGTCGATCGCAACGGCGCTACGGAACTGGTGTTCCGCAGCGGGGCCACCAAGTCGATCCAACCGGGCAGCTGGGTTGTGAATTGCACCGGATACCTCGTTCGCCGCGATCAGGATCACGACTACGAGCCTTATGTCTCCCGCAGCGGTGCAGTTGTCTCGATACAACCGCGTTCTGCGACACTGCACTTGACGTCGTTCATGGGCTACTTCATGACGCACCTACTCTTTTTGGACAAGATCCATGACCTTCCGCTGTACGAACTCGACATGCAGGACCTGCGGGCAAAGTCGCAAACCGCACTTCCGTACGCGATGTTTTCCCTCGCCCAGCACAACCTCAGCCTGATCTCCGACAGCGTTCCGACCAAGGTGTTCCTTGACTGCGGACTTGACCTCGAACGCTGGTACCCCTTGCCACGCCGCTTGGTGGGTACGACGCAGTTCCTGCTCACCCACCGCCGCGAACGGGAGCACCAGCGTAAAACCCTGGACACTGTGCGAGAACGGTTCGACGTTCGCTGCGGCCCGCTGTTAGATGCCTCTCGCTGACGCAAGCTTCCATGCCGGCCCAGCCTCCGCAAACACTTGGATCTTAATAGTGATGTCGGCCAGCCCATTGGATAATTGGACTCGGCACCTCTATTGGCTGGCAGCTGGGTGGGCGGCGAACCAGTCCAGCAGCAGATCGGCCACCGTGTCGGGTTGCTCATCGAGGATCCAATGCGAGACACCCTCAAGGACCTCGAATCGGTACTCGCCGAGCACATAATCTCCGCAGTCTCGAGCGCCCTTCTCGAGTAGGGCGATGTCGCCGTCGCTCCAGATGAACATCGTTGGGACAGTTACCTTCTTGCCCGTTTCCCGTGGGTCGCTCAGCGGTATCGCGCGGTACCAGTTGAGCGCGGCGGTCAACGCACCCGGCTCAGTCATGGCCCTCGCTTCGCTTCGGGCCAACTCTGGTGCGTGCCCCGCCCTGCTCTTCTCTAGTCCGGACAGCGTGAACGTCCCGCGCCCCCCGCGTCATGTACCACTCCGGAATTCGAGGCAGCTGGAAGAAGTACATGTACCAGGAGGCCAGCCCTTGTCGGCTTGTCACAAGCGCTTTCATGAACGCGCCAGGATGCGGCACCGACAATGAGGTTACGGTGAGCACTCGCTCGGGAAGCTGCTGAGCGACACGCCACGAAACGGTGGCGCCCCAGTCGTGACCAACAACATGCGCCCGCTGCACACCACTTGCGTCGATGAGCGCTCGGACGTCCTCCGCAAGTTCGGCAATGCGGTAGTCCCGGCGACGCGCCGGCCGGGCGCCACGGGAATATCCACGCTGACGAGGAGCCAGACACCGATATCCCCGTGCGGTCAGCCGAGGGATGATCGAATGCCACATTGTGTTTTGTTCCGGGAACCCGTGCAACAGCACGACTACCGGACCATCAGCCGGACCGGAATCAATGACGTCGAAGACGAGCTCACCGCGGCGGAACTGCTCCATCGACTGAGCCTACGACAGTCGCTCGACGGGCGGGTTGCCCTGAGTTGCTCGGTTGATCGCCCAGCGGATGAATGGTCCGTCGGCGGTGGGTGGTTGGAAATTCCACGCCAGATCAATTGGCGCAGGCTTTGGCCGATTTCTGCGGAACCGCCAGCAATATCGCGATATACATTGTCCGTCGCTTCTCAATCCAGTTGGCGGACGCCAGCAGTTGGCCGCCAACTAGATTGAGACCGGACAGCGGGTATACTCCCATCCATGGGATGGGAGTACTCGCTGGGCGACCGAGGCAGCGAATGGCACGAGGGATACATGGCCGCCGAGTTCGAAGATGGCTGCCGTGCGCTGGGAATCAGTGGCACCGGAATCCCGCCCGGTCATCTTGCCGTCGACCAGTACGGCGACGGAACATTCGGCCAGGAAGCGTTGCGCCGACACGGCGGCGACGCGGCATTCCAGACCAGGCCCGCGGGCGACGTCATCGGCTGGCGTGTTGTGTGCAACTGCTACGCCCCAGGGGATGTAATGCCCACGAAACACTGGGTTAGTCAACAGATTTGGACGCGGGTGCCCTCTCCAGTGAGGCACGATCCCAACGCGTTTCGTATCTACGCAGCCGACGACGACGTCCTTGACGTGATCGTCGTCGACGCTCATACGGCCGGCCACGAGGTCTGGTCGAACGAACACATCAACGAGATCGACGCGGAAGCCGAGATCAGAGCCGCACTCGCGGCCATTCGTGCCGGCGAACAACAATTGGATCGGGCCGTCCTGCAGGCACGCACAAAAAGGTTGTCCTGGGCGAAAATTGGTGCAGCAGCAGAAATGTCGGCCCAATCCGCGCATGAGCGATGGGCACACCGTGCGCGGGAGGCTTCGTCGTGAGTGACCAGGAACCGGTCAACGATCGTCTCACGACGTAGAGCCTGTGGCGTGGCTCTAGTCCGAGGCCGCTCCCCCGCTGGGGGATTGAAGCCTGTTTGGCGCCATGGCTAAACCAAGGACTCTCCACAGCAAACGGTCTGATGATCACGTAGCGCGGTGCGAAAAGACTTCGTCGTCTGGCTTCGATGTGCGTCTTGGTCGCTTCCTGCGCTGGACGCTGACACCCTGAAGCGATACCCCTCCAAATCTCTAGGTGCTGCCATCGATCCGACGCTCACTCCACCCGCACGCCGAGCGACGTTCAGCAGTACTTCGACAGCCTCGACGTCGACCCGGCCGACGCCCGCGACGGCCGGCACATGCGACGCATCGCCGCGGCTGCGGCGGCGCTCGACACCGCCGAGACCGCCGAGACCGCCGAGACCGAACTCAACAGCGCCGTTGCCGCGGCGCGGGAGGCCCGCAACACCTGGGCAATGATCGGCACCGCAGTTGGCATCAGCGGCCAGGGTGCCCGGGTTGCGCAATCGGGCGCCGAGGAGGGTGTCTCCCTCAGCGGACGCTGTACGGGCCGAATACTCCGCCATCGGAGCCATTAAGGGCGATATTGCGGGGCCCGTCGTAGCACGCGGCCAGTTTCCTGATGGAGCCACAGTTTGGCACACTGAGCTGCTGTGACCATCAGTCGGGCGGACCTGGTAGAGACCTACGGGCAAGCCATCCTGTCGGGAAACGCCGCCGCGTTCATTGGTGCCGGCTTGTCTTTGGCCGCAGGCTATCCTGATTGGGGTGGGCTGCTAACTCCAATTCAGTCGCGCTGCAATATTCCGAACCACCCAGACCTCCCCCTGGTCGCCGAGTACATCACTCAGGATGCAGCTAACGGCGGTCGCCCCGCGTTGGAAAGCCATATCCTCACAACATTTCTGTCCGTCGCACCGGTTCCAACGCCAAGCCATCTTTATCTGAAAAATCTTGCAATCAAGGAGATCTGGACCACCAACTACGACAGGGTGATCGAGACAGCTATCCCAGATGCGGTCGTCGTTGCAGGTGACAGCGAGATTCACAACATCGCTTCCCAACGCCGTGCCATCATCAAAATGCATGGCAGTATCGCAGCTAACGGAACGTGGGAGCAGCCGCCGGTCATCACACGATCGGACTACGAACGCTACGAATCGGAATATCCACGCACCTGGACAGTGCTGCGATCGTCCTACATGAGCCGCACCATGTTGTTCCTCGGCTTCAGTTTCAGTGATCCTAATGTCGAGATTTTGCTTCGCCTCGCACGCACACTGGGCACCGCAACCGGAGACCGTCACATCGCCGTCATGAAGGCATCGTCCGGTGGCACCGCCGATGAGCGGCGTCAGCACCAGCTGAGGGTCAGCGACCTGGAGAAAAGCGGCATCACGGTGTGCCAGATCGCCGGACACGAAGAGGTGCCCGAGATCCTCGCCGAACTGGTACTGCGCACCCGGCCGGAGCATCTTTTCGTCGCCGGCAGCGCGGGCATCGCAGGAGCAACGGCCGCCGAAGAGGACGCCGTCCTTGAACCCTGGTGCTCAGCGATGGCCACGACCATGGTCGACGAGCCGGATTGGAGGATCTCAAGCCTGGGCGGGCGCGCAGGCTGGCTCACCACTCGCGACGTTGCAAAGACCCGGCGCAAAGAAGGAACCTACGATCCCAGCAAACTGCTCATTCACTTTCGCGGCAAGAATGAACCACCCGTCGTACCCGACGATCGCGTGGGAACGTCGATCTACTCCGACCTCACCCGCGAGCAGCTGGTCCCATCCGTTTTGGACAGCTGCCGCGCCCTGATCGCCATCTGCGGAGGATCTCGCACAGCCCAGGAGATCACCTGGGCGCTTGAGCGCAACGTCGCAGTCATCCCGCTCGCCGCGTCAGGCGGCGCCACACACACATACTGGGATGCCAACAAGGCCGCACCGCCGAACATCGGAAGCCGAGCCACCGATGGCGGGACGTGGGAACTCCTCAACGATGCCGATCCCAACGTCGCCGCGCGAGCAGTAAAAAAGCTCCTTGACCAGGCAATGTACAAATGACGACCGCGCGTCGCGGACCCACTTGTCACAGATTCCTCGTACAGTAACTGGCATGGAGCAGGACTACGTCAGGCAGGCCGCCATCGTGATGGCCTCACTTGAGCTTCTGCCCGCGCAGCCCAGCGACTTGACGGGCATTCTCCGCGACCCGGACCAGTTTCATGCCCTTGTCGACCTCAACGCGCAAACCTATGAAACTGAACTCGTCGGCTACCTACGTGAAAACCTCGACACCGCACGAATCGAGCACTGGCACAAGCAACTCGACAGACTGATCGTCAACGAAGTGGCATTGCCGGTGCTCGCGGCCGACATGCCAGGAATGCCTGGATACCCGGCGCGACTTGCGAAATGCTGGGATGCGCCCCCGATTCTTTTCGCCAACAACGTAATTCGTGAAGATCAGGCATCAGTGGCGATCATCGGCAGTCGCGCGGCCAAACAGGACACGCTCGATGCAACCCACGCGCTGGCGGCTGATCTCGCCGTGGGCGGAGTTGCGATCGTGTCCGGGCTGGCCATGGGGGTCGACGCCGCGGCGCACGAGGGCGCCCTGGCGGTCAACGGATACACAATCGCTGTACTCGGCACCGGCATTACGCGGGTATATCCCGAGCAGAACACCGAGCTTGCGCACCGCATCCGCGCCAACGGCACTCTCGTGTCACAGTTCGCCCCTTACGCCCCCAGAACCAGAACATCATTTTTGCGCCGCAACCACGTGATCGCGGGCCTCAGCGATATCAGCATCGTCATGACTGGGCAATCTCGCAGCGGCAGCCGCCATGAGATCGAGCAAGCAATGGGATACGGACGCACCGTGTTGATGTGGGAGCCGGCTCTAGCTGCAGAAAAGTGGGCGCGCCAACTTGCGAACAGCGGCCGCGCCGCATTCATCTCTGACTCCCATGAGGTCCGGGCCGCTCTGGATAGGGTCGGCCCCTGATCGAGCACGTCGATCCGCGGCTCTGGGAACTGTCCGAAACAGCGATCCCCGAGCTGGTACCCGTACCTGTGGATGGGCAACCCAGGAGCTGCTGGCGCTGCCGAACTTGGACGCCGAATCCCAGCGCCGAATGCTGGAATTGCCTACAGAACGCGACGAAACTCGGGGTTCCGGCGGTACCGCTCGACATGATCTCGCTGTATGAGAAGCATTCCCAGATGCGCGAATGGCTGACGTGCTACAAAGGCCGTCTCGACGGCAGTGAGCCTTTCATTCCAGAGTACATAGACGTCGTAAAGGCCTTCTACGCGAGATTCTTTCACGAACACGGCAGCCGACTCATCATTAGAAGCCCAATCGACGTCATCGCCGTCGTCCCGTCCTCAAGCCGCCCCGCACCCCATCCACTCGAATCCCTGCTCAGGGAACTTCCGCTGACTGTCCCAGTGGTACAACTTCTTGAGCGTGGGCCGGACGAACTCGACTGGAATAAGCCCGCAAAAGATGGATTCCGTCCCCTCGACGCGACACCCCGGAGAGTCCTGCTAATTGACGACGTCAGCACAACTGGCGCACGGATCAACAGCGCCGCCTACGCCCTCGGCCTCGGCGGCCATCACATCGCCGGCGCACTCGTGGCCGCCCGCCGCCTTACACCTGACTACCGGCAAACAGGCGAACTGTGGGATGTGCAGAAGGCCACACCCTTCACCTGGGAACAAGGTCCGCTCGTTAATCTGCAAAACCCCATGTTCAGCTGAACGGCGGCGTCGCTCGACACTGTTCCAAAAGCGCTGCAATGAGGGTCACCGAGGACGAACCGTGTCTCTCGCAGAGGCCCAAGCGCGACAGTCCCGCGCCAACCATTTCTATACCGCGCATACACTTTGGACGCATCCGACCAGGCAGCCCAAGCCTCGGAGCAGTGCGGTATCCCCACCGACGTCCGCACTCATCGCCGCACACGGCGCACTCCCCCACATTGTCCGAAGACAAGCAGATCACGTGTACTTTTCGCGCAGTGACATCCCGGCTGTATGCCACACGGGATTCACCGAATATCTATGCTATGTTCCGGAAACGCCGCAGTGCTTGTATTCCGTTGTACTCCAATATGTTTGGCCGCTTCGGTAGCGGACGCCGACAACTTGTATAAGCGTTGTGCTTGCCGCCCGGCGTTCCGGTGTCGCGGCCAGCTCGTCTTGGCGTCTTCGCGTGATGCCGGGCAAAGCCCGGGTGACGTCGACGAGCGCTTCGCGATCCACGCGGAAATAGAGTTGGATACGTGGGATTGTCGCGCCAGTCGTCGAACACCTGTTTCGAGTGCCTCATTTTCGGCGCAGCTCTGCCGTCAAGTCGATGATCACGGCTTTGGGCTGGTGATCGCGCGAAGGGTGGGTGCGCCGGGGAAGGGTGGCGGTGCGTGGCGCAGCGATCCGGTGAGCTCGCCGGCGGCCGCGAGGATCTTGGCCACCATCTCGTGATGGACCTGGTGGTGGCGTCCGATCGTGCTTGGCCGCGTGCCTGACGCATGGTCGGCCAAGATGGTGGCGACCACCGCGGGATGCTCCTTCTCCGGCCAGCGTCGCATGCGTCCTTTCGTCAGTCCATCACCGACGATCGTCTCCGCGATTGGCAGCCACTGCTGGATCGTGGCTTGATCGACTCTGCGGCCGGCGCCTGCGCGCCGCTCGGCGTTGTCGGCGTCTTCGCTGTGCACGCTCGATTGTGAGCGCATGTGCGTGTGCTCTTGGCCGTTGCCGTTGTGTGGGGTCGTGGAGTTGGGCACCGCGGTCAATGGGCGGGCTGCGTGGGGCGCGGGAGTGGGCAGCGTCGCGTGTGCCCCGCGCAGCACCGTTGATTCGTTGACCGGTGCGCGGCCGGCATCGTTCGATCCGGCCTGTGCGGATGTGCGCGGCGCCTGGCCGCCGACCGTGCGCGGTGGAAGGTCGTGCGCCGCGCAGTCGGTATCGAGAGCCGGCTGTTTACCGGGTTTAGTGCCATCTTCGGCGCGTTGCCAGGGCGACCGCGGAATCAGCCTGGACAGTGTTTCGGCGTGGTGGACGACCGCCAGCCGCGCAAGCATGCGATCCTTCATAGCGGGATCATCGGCGACGCCCGCGGCCAGCAGTGCGCGCTCCAGGCGGGCCTGCCGCGACCATGGCCACCGCAGCGGTCGTGACAGCGCGGCCGCCTTGTATGCCTTGCGATCACGGGTGCGCTGGGCTGCGGCGCGGCCATCATCGGCCAGGCCGAGCCGGGACAGGCACCGCTCGCGCAGCTCGCGGCCGATACGGGCGATGGTGCTGGCACGTTGGTGGCGGGCGCGCAGTTCGAGGCCGAGCCCTAGGTGCAGCATGATTGTTCCCAGCACGGGGCCGAGCAGGATCCGTCCGATCGCCTCTTCTGGGGTGGACATTGCCCACGCCATGTAGCTCATGGCGATGACCATGGCCCACACCATGGCGCGGAACGATCCTGGTCGGCCGTCTCGGTGGACGTTTACCGCCATGCCAGCCCCGCACACCACTAGCGCCACCTCGGCCACGGCGAACATCAAGTAGCGTTCGCCGTACGCGGTGGGGATGTGCAGCACTTGGTCGAAGAACCGCCACGAAGTGTTGGTCGACACCATCAGCGACGCCGCCGCGGCCGCGTAGCACGCAAACGCTACCCGGGGCGCACGCGCTTCCCGTTCCGGCGCGATGTCGCGCCCTCTCCGCTGTGCGGGCGGGGACGCGTGCCTGTCCACAGCAGGGACTGTGGGGACGCGCGGATCTTCCAGTGTTTGTCCGGCCGGAGCGGGCGGCATCGTCATGGATTCCCTTCGGAGGGGATACCGAGTTTCTGCGTGTTGGCTATCGAAAGTTGTTGGGGGTCACGGTTTAATCGCCCAGGTTTCAAGCCTATTCGGGGCCGAGGGGTGCTCCCTGCAGATTTTTGGCCGTGCCCGCGCACCGGCCCGGCGGCGCTCACGCGCCGGGGTTGCGCATTCGGTCAGCACGGAAGCCCTGGTCACGGATTTGGGTGCCCGCCTGGTGAGGTCAGCGGAGGCGATCTGCTTCTGATTGCGGTGCATGCCGTTGGCAGGCCGGTGAGTCCCGCGGGGGCCCGCTGGCCCCTACGCCCCACCGTGTGACCCGTCGCCGGGCCGGCGCGTTCGTCAGTTCCGGCCTTGTTCAGGAATTTCGGGGGCCGGCAGGAACGCGTTGAGGAAGGGGGCGATCCACGCGCTGCGTGTATCAAAGCCCAGCTCTGACCAGATGCGGTTCTGCGTGGGTTTTGCAGATCACGAAGAATGTGGGCCGCAACCGACTCGGGCGTAGCCCCCAGCCGATACCCGGCCACAGGGCGCGCCTCCGAGCGCGGAGGCATTTGCCGCACCGACCGTGGATGAACCGATCTTGCCGAACGCCTGGCGGGCCTGCGCGATGGTGTCGCCTAGGCGACGTGGCTGGCCCGAGCGGGGTGACGGGATTGATCCTCGCCGCTGCCCTGATCAATGGACACAGACCGCCCAGTTCGGCGCGACGGCAGCCCGCGCAGAGTGAAGTCACGCATGAGCTGCGGAACGCTCACGCCCTGTCGATCGGCTTCCTGCTGCAGCTTCCAGAGGTCGTCTTCGGTGAAGCGAACCAGAACCTTCGCGGTCAGCCTTCGCGATTCGCTATCGCTCAACGTCTCCTCCGGGCGCTAGGGCGGATGTCCACACCTCGTCGTGATGCTGTTAGTTTACGACATAGATGCCGCAAAATAGCGGCATCTGGGCGCAACAGGTGTCGTAATGTCGTTATTATGTCCCTAATCTAGTGCATGATGTCGTTACGGAAGGAGTGCGACCCTCGCGGCCGACGTGACCGACGATGACACAACCGAAGCAGCCGCCGCCGGGCGTGGAAACCACACCGGGCGGCCCTGTCGTGTCATTGGCAGTAGCGGCCAACCGGCTCGAAAAGGATCCGCGCACGATCATCCGCGCCATCACCGCTGGGGAGATTCGCGGCGGCGCGATGCCGCGCCCGCAACGTCTGCGCTGGTATGTCTACGCCGATGAGCTTCCGCCGCAGCCGGGTGCCGCTCCTGCCCTGCCGAGTCCGGATGTCGATGAATTGCGCGCCCAGGTGGTCTCGCTGACTGAAGCCAACCGATTGCTCATCGCAGCACAGCAGGATCTGCTCGACGCTGACCGCTCCACCAATGAGGCAGCCGAAAAGTACCGCGCGGTAGCCCGTAATTACCTAGATGCCTTGGGGCAGTTCATGACGCCGGGCAACCTAGGTGAGCTCGCTCACCAGCTGTAGAGAGTGCGGCGTCATTTCGACGCGGCGTGCGGAACAAAGTTGATGTTTTGGCAGCGGATCAAATCCGAAAAAGGTGTACCGTCCCGAATTGTCACGTGACGGTGGAACGGGAGTGGTGCCCTAAGCTAGACTGCGGTCGCTTCAGCGGCGAGCGTGGCGAGCAGCGTCTTGACTCCGTCTGGACCGAGGTGTGACCGTAGCGCGTCGGCGAGAAGCTGTGGCTTGGCGTCGAATACCTTTAGCGCGCTTGCGATCACTCGAGACGGACTGGCCGGCCGCTTGTTGGCCGTGCTGTTTTCCTGTCCGTCGTCGCTCTTTTTGTCCAGTGCAGCTTGCCAGCGCGCTACCTGCTGTTCGAGCGGTACCCTCGCCAGTTGGCGGGCTTCCCTGATCGCCAATTCGCCTCGGCGTAAAGCCCTTTGCAATTCGGGCGCCAACATCAACAGCGACCGTCGTTGCGAGACCCAAGCCTCCGTCTTACGTAAGCGGTTGGCCGCGTCGGCTGCGGTGCCGCACTCTTTCACCAGCGACGCAACGGCTTTAGCTTCTTCGATGACATCGAAATCCTGCCGGTCGACGTTTTCGGCGATCGATGCAGAGATGAGGGTGACGCGATCGCGGGCGATCGCGTCGTTGACGACGATGTCGAGATCGGTGCGGCCATACTTATGGGCGGCCGCCAAGCGGCGGCATCCGTTGATGACGACTAAGCGGGTGGCGATGCGGTCCTCGGGGTACAGCGTGAGGTAAGCGGCCTTGGTGACCACGACGGCTGGCTGAAGCTGCATGTCGGCGATCGACTCGAGGTCGGACAGATCACCGAGATCGTCGCGCGGGTTGCGTGGATTCGGTGTCAGATCCGTCAACGGTGCTGTGCGGCTAGGCATTGCCGCAATCTGATCGACCGGCGACTTGTCGCCCACCTCGCTGGCCAGGCTGGCCAGGCTGGTTCGGCCTCCGCGCGCCATCAGTGTCCTCCCCCCACGTTGAGCTCAAGTGCGAATTTGTAGAAGTCCTCCCGCGCCTGCAAGGCAACGCGATTCGTGGGGTACTCGGTCACCACTTGGCCGTCGGCGCTGGCGCGGGCATGCAATTTGTAGTGGCGGATCACCGTATGCGCCAGCGGCCATCCGTTGGCTCTGACGAACTCTTTTGTCTCGTCGAGGTCGTGCATGCCGTCGCGGGGATCCCAGTTGTTGATGACCACCACGTACGGAAGTCCGCGTGGTTGAACGACTTTATTGATGGTTCGTGCGGTCGGGTCGAAGCTGAGCGGCTCGGTCTCCATCGGAACGATCACGCGGTCGGCGACGTCGAGCACGACGCGCAGGGCTTCAGCAGCCGGCCCGCCGCCAAGCGGATCAGAGGTGTCGTCGCCACCGTTGAGGTCTATCCATCCGGGCGTGTCGACGTAAACATGTTGGATGCCGGGAAGATCGCCGAGCTTCTTGAGTCCATCGAGATCGTCGTCGGCCTGCACGACGTGAAACGGGAGATCGTTGACGCGGGCAGCCCACCAAATCGCGGAGCCTTGCGGGTCGATGGAGACAGCGGCGACCGGTGAGCTCGCCTCGGGATCATCTCGATGGTTGAGCACGTCGGCGGTGACGGCGGCGAGGTTGACGGCGATCGTGCTTTTGCCGACGCCGCCCTTCTGATTGAGAACGACGTGAACAGCCATGAAGGCCTTCCGTATGCTTCCCCCGCACGGCGAGGTACTTCGGATGAGACAGGCGCAGTTTATAATTCACAACCCGCCCTGTCGCGCCGACACGCGGAGCGGCACGCATGTCGCGCTGTGCGGATGATCGGTGGCAAATCGGCGATTTTGCGGAGTCGGCGCATCGTCGGCGGGTAAGCCCTGCGCTGGCACGTGCCCTCGCCCTGGGCGTCTTAACCGCGGTTAAGGGGCAAAGCTTTTGCGCCGCGATGTGGCGGAATACTCCGCGCGCTTGAGGCCCAAAGTGACGTCAAGAATTCTTCATCGAGCTGGCTTGAGCGACGCCACGTTTGACTACTCGCTGCTATCCCGACCCGACGACGACGACGACGTCGGGCGCGTCGAATCCGGCGAGCGCTATCCGTCAGTGAAATACTGATGGAGTGGCAACCCGACCCAAGGTGCATCGCTCCGAGGTGGCCTCAGCCATAGTCAGAATCGCACGGCGGAGAGCCAAAGTCGATGACCGACACCGGGAGATGCTACCGGACTCGGGTGACTCAGATCCGCGAGAAGTACTCGACTACCTTCGGAAATACAGCGGACCGGACATCCCACGATGGGTTCTGCAGGCCGATGTCTGCGACGGTCTCACCCTCAACAATTGGCTGTGGTGGGAGGACCGCCGCCGCGAGTTGTACTTCCTGAAGGCAGGGCGCGACCGTGGCTTGTTCCTGTCCCAGATCGGCGCCCAGGTCGGTGTCGGCAAGCAGGGTCTCCTCGATCGAATTGATCGGCTCGAGGCCTTGCTTCGCTACGACCGGCCCGACGAGAAGATCGCCCGGGCAGCACGGCAATCCGAACGCGAACGCCGCGCCCGCATGCCCTCCGAGGAAGCTTGGCTCACGACGCGTCGCGAAGAGATGATGACTGTCATTACTGGCTTCGTGCAGCAAGCCGACCGCTTCGGAGTCGACGAACGCGACTGGCTTGACGAGCTCGAGATCGACGGGCGCGCAGACGAATTAACGTCGTCGACGATGGTGATTCTTGGCCTCGCGGCCGCCGAACTGCGGACCGCGCCGACCATCCTCGAGTTGGATAGCACTCGCCCGTACGCCGTGCACACCCTGTTGGCCCGCGCCGAGGCCCTTCGTAGCCAGTTCGCCGAACTCGGCTCGAAGACAGAAAGCGTGTCGGCGTAGACCTCTGAGAGACAGCGAAACTCGTACCGGTCCCAGCTTGCACGACGGGCAAGTCGGCAGCGGCTCCGGTCGGGACCTAGCTCGCCCGACCGCCAATTTTGGTATTGCAGTTGCACGGGGTCGATCGGATCCCTCGCAACGGTCACTATGAAGAACGCATAGAACACGGCTCCGACACCGGTTGCGCCATGCGAGCCATCGGGCCCGAATGCCTGTACCGCTTAACGCGGGATAGCGCCAGGAACCCAAGTACGAGCGACAACGTCGCGACCAACAGCAAAACCCAGCCGTCAACGAATGGCCACGCCAACACGCCGACGACAGCCGTCGCTAGCGAGACGATCGCTGTGTGATCGACGCCGGCTCTGGGTTTAGTCATGGCGCACTTCTTTGCCCCCAGGATGTCTGAGTCGATCCGCCACACTGGTGGCCAAGGATCAGCCGCCGCCCTGCGCCGTACCCAAAAGGTGTGTTCAGGCGGCACGCGAAGATGGCACTTGAAGGGTACGACCGGGCGTGAAGGACTTCACCCGGACTCGCCCGGCCCATGAGAGGTGTGAAGCTCGCTGCTGGGGAATCGATTGCGATGAGCCTCCGGTATCGCGCCGCGCGGTAGCAATTTCGACATCTAGTAGATTCCGCCGTCCTGACAACAATGAGCAGGCCTTTCACCTCGCGGCGACTTAACCGCGGTTAAGTAGCAAATGTTGTGAACGCGCCCCTCGCCAGCGACGCCTTGACGTGGCTTCCGCTCGGCGCGGCGCGGACCTCGTGCGCTCCTCGGACCTGTCTTGACGGTGAGGCGGTCGACTTCGAGTGGGAGCACGCGATTCAAGACGGGTACCGCTTGCGCGACGACAATGCACCCGCCAGGTCGCCGGGCGCTGCCTTTGCGTGTCATTCGTCGTTACGAGGCTTCGGAGGCTTCCTACTCCCCCAACCTGAATCGGCCAGGACTGCGGGTCATCACTGCGCCCCGAATATCGGTGTCGGCGCTATCTGCCGTGTCGGGCGGCGACCGAGTGGGCCGCCTGACTCGGGTGCCGTGACAAGGTGAGCGGCTATCCGCGGTCGCCGGCGTAGGCCACCGAACCCGTCGATCTCGTCGATCCCGATCCGCCTGGATCACGCAGGGCGATCAGGACCGCGATCGTCTCGAACCGCTGCTCGCGCCCTGACTCCCCCGCCAGCGTCGAACATGTTGGCTCCACCGCGATTCCCGACCTGCCAGCGAAACCGATCATCGACTTGCGGGCACCGGTGTCCAATCTCAGCGATCCAGATCCCATCGCAGCGGTACTGGCTCGTCACCATTCGTATTACGCGATCCCGACCTCGACCAGCGACCCCCTGACAGTGCTCGCCGGCACCAGCAGATCGCGTTCCGTGACGCGCTGCGCTGGAACCCAACCTAGGCGAACTACGCCGCTCTGAGCGGCCTGGCCGACCAAGCACATTCATCACCGAAAGGCATACACCGCAGCGAAAGCGACTTCCTTCGAACGGTGCTCGACCGTTTCGGCATTGAGCACCCGGCGATGCTTCGACGACAACGCCGATTGAACATCCGCGGTGTCACTCGTCCGGTCCCTTCGGTTCCGACCTCCAAAGCCGTGCCGCGGAAACGAATCCGGATGCGCCGAGCTACCGGCCGATTTCGTCACGGTGACGCGAGGTGATGCGATCGCTCAATCACGAGGCGACGTCGTGACGAGGCGATGGTGATGCGATCACGTTGACGCCGGATCACACCAACACCGAGTCATCCCGGTGATGTGGTGATGCCATCGCACCGTGACCCGGCGACGGCGTGATGATGTGATTGAGTCACCGAATTGCTCGATCACGTCCACACCACGTGATTCCGTCACACGGTCACGCCGTGGCTCCGCGACATGGTAACCGCGTCGCGTTGTGAGCAGGTCACCAAGTCATGCTGTGACGGCATCATGCCGTCGCTGAATCACACAGTCGCCGTGTCAGTTCATGATCGCGCCACGCTGTGATCGCGTCGCGACGCGATTGGGCGATCGAATCACACGGTGAGTGAGCATCCGGATCACCGGATCACTTTGTAGCTAAGCGATTCCGTCACGGTGTCACGGCGCAACGGTCTCACCGGATGACACGATCACACAGTTGCGTCATCGCGCGGTGACCACATCACAACGCGATCACATCACGCCGACACGCCGTCGCCGCATCACCCGAACACTCGATCAACCTGTTCCAATGAGGTACCAAAGTTAGAGGAGTGACTGCTGTGAAAGCGGAAGTTATCGCGATCGCCAACCATAAGGGCGGGGTCGGCAAGTCGTTTACCGCGGTGAACCTGGCCGCCGGCCTGGCCCGCGGCAACTGGCGAACCTTGCTGGTCGACTGCGATCCGCAGGGCAACTCGACGACGATGTTCGACCCGGAGGACGATGTCGAGTTCGACATCTACGACCTCATACGCGAGGGGACGCCGGTCTCCAAGGTGATCCGTGCGACGCGGCTTGAGAACCTCGACCTCGTCCCGTCGACGCTCGCGGTGGCCAAGCTTGACCAAGAACTCGTCACCATGCATCGCCGCGAGGAACAGCTGGCAATGGCGTTGGCGCCGGTCTATCACGACTACGACGCGATCGTGCTTGACCTTTCACCGAACCTCGGGCAGTTGGTGATCACTGCACTGAATGCCGCCGAATGGCTGATCGTGCCGACCGACGCGAGCAAGTGGGGGAGGCGAGGGGTGAATATGTTCCTCGAGTGGTCGTCCACACTGCGTCAGCACCAAGTCCTTTCGGCGACCTTCCTCGGAGTCCTGCTCACCAAGTACGAGTCACGAACGTTGGTCAGCCGCGAGACCCTCAAGGCGTTACAGGGCGACGGCCTGCCGATGTTCAAGACCTTCATCCCGAAACGTACTGCGGCCGAACGGATGGTCAGTGATCAGGTCGTGCTGGGCGACGTCGACGCCGACCCCGATCTCGCGCAGGCATACGCGAATTTTAGTGTTGAAGTCATGACCATGGTTGCTGAGGGCCGATTAAATCGAGGGAAACACCATGCCTAAGAAGGACACTGCGTCAGCCGTCGTCGGCATGCTGTCCAGCGTTGGCGCTGAAACGCGGAAGCCGCTTGCGAGCGCGTCGCCGATCGAGGAACGGGTCACGCCTCCAACTGTCACTGTGACAGAAGACACGCATGGCTCGGTAAGTCCGCTACCGACCCCTCCGCGGGCTGTTACCGCGACCGCGCCGACAGCTCCGCGCACCCTGCGGCTGCGCACTTCCACCGCTCAGCGGCTGCGCGATGCGTGGCTGGAGGCGAAGCGGGACGATGTTCTGCTGACGGCACAGGATTTCGCGTCGGACCTCGTCGATGAGGCGCTGAGGCGCCGGGCGCCGATGTCTGCTAGTCCGTCATAACGGACTGGGACATCAAACCCGTTGCGGTATCCAATCTTAACCGCGGTTAAGATCACGCCATCGCGACGTCGTCGGCCATCTCAGTGAGCCATCCGTCTCGATCAAGCAGCACCCACCGGCTGCGGCGCCAATAGAACGGGACGTGTGTGGGGTCGCGTTGGTTATCGAGCACGTATCCGGTGTTGGCCGCCATCTTCGGGTCGAGCACTGCGACGATGTCGGCGCAGACATTACACGCGGCGAATAGTTCCGGGGGAGTGGATGTCTCCTCGACCGCTACCCCTAAGCGTCGGCTCACCAGGCGGTCATAGGTGTAGCGGCAGCCCTCGGCGAGGACCTCGCAGTGTCCGCTGCTGCGGGCAAGTACCGCAGTCATGACGGACGACGGCACCGGCGACCCCCTCGGCCGGCGTAACGGCGTGGGCACATGGGCGAGCTCACTGGCGGGCGCGGCGTCCTGTAATCGCTCACCGATGACAACGGCAGCGACAGCAGCCGACTGCGCTAACACTCCAGTCGCGATGGATCGCAGATGGGGTGCGGCATCTTCATGTCGTCCGTCGATCCAGACCCCAGCCCACACACCCCAGGACGCACGGCTCTGCAGCGCTTCCCGGGCGCACCAGCGGCGGGCGGGGCAACTACGACATTCGGCGACGGCGTCGGCGCGATGATGGCGATCGAACCACCCTTCCGGATCCACTTGGCACGGAACGCAACTCGTCGCCGGTGGGGGGGTGGCGTCCGTCATCGCCGACCGCCGTGATCGGGATTCTCGTAGCGTCGGCGTTTGGCTCGTTCTTGAATCTCGGCGAGCGCTCGGCGGGTGGCTTCGCGCCCCGGACCCGAGAGGGCGGCACGTCCGGCTTCGCGCGCTTCGCGATCAGCCTGGCGCGCAGCGATCTGCTCAGCCACCCGAGCGCGCGCAAGAGCGAGCTCTTGCTGTTCGCGCGCCACGTCGTAAGCCGCGGGACGATTGTCCAGGTCGCCGTGGGCAGCCAGCATCGCACCGAGCAGCCCGATCGGTTTATAGGGACTCTCGGGGAGCCAGTGCCCGGTACCCGCCCAGTCGCTGATCAGCGCGTTGACATCCCGCGGAGTCCAGCCGTGTGCGGCCGGCTTGGCCAACACCCTGGCCCACGGTGTGCCCGTCCGATACCGACGGGCCCACAACGGGGTTTGCTCTTGGGCAATCCACCTATTTGCCAGCGCCAGCCCGGCTTTATCGGGGCTAGGGCGCCGCGGAGCGGCGCTGCTACCGGCGCGAATGCGACGGTTTTTGGTAGTGAGTACATTCTTAGGTGAGGTTTTAGAACCTAAGAGAGACCCTGCGGGATGGGGTGACAGCGGCTGAATCCGACTGTCGTGCAACGCCCAAACTGATGCCCATCCACGGCCTTTATCCCCAACCCGCCAGCTGGCAAGTCGCTCCGCCCGTGTGCGCTGACGGCCTCGCATCACCTCGGTCGCCACACCCAGCAGCCGCAGCGCCGTCGACGCGCGCTGGACAGTGCGCACCGACAAGCCGGTCATCTCAGATAGCCGCGCGTTGGTGGGACGGCAATTCCGCCCGGTGCGGTGGTCGGCGAACGACGCCCGCGCCTCTGCCACTGCCACAAGGGATCTCAGGCTCACCGCATTATTCGGCATCACCGGACGGACATGGGTGTCATAGCGCAGCGCGTAGGCGGCCGGCACTGTCTCGCGGGCCCAGCGCCGGGCTCGACCGGTCCAGCACGGGATCGCGGCCCACGCGGTGTCGAGCTCAAGGACGATCCGCGGGAGGCGGTCTAGGCAGTGGCCGCCGGCGCGCTGGATCCAGACCGGCGCAGTGTGAGCGGTGCCGCGCCGCGGTGAGAGCCGCGTACTCCCGCGGTACGGGTGGACGATGGTGTCGGTAGATCCACGGGACGTGGTAACTAGACCGTGCGCACGGCGTGCGCTACCGTGGAATGCGTCTTTCATGACGATTCCCTTTCGAGGGGGGTTTTCGCGAAAGCCTCAAATCGGTTCGAGTTGCAGCTCGAACCGGCCGACCCTCGGCCTTCAGGCCGGGGGTTTCGCCGTTTGGGGCGCTATCGCACGATGCGTATGTAGTTGTGTTGCGAACTTGGTCAGGCTGGCGAAAAGCCAGCCGGGAGTGGTCCTTTCAGTCGGTGCTCGAACTACTACCGCTAGGCGGATATCCGCCTAGTACTCCGTGAGGGCGGATATCCGCCGTCTGTAGGGAGCATGCCGTATCGCGGTGCCATTGCCCTGATGACACGCCGCACCATCTGTCACAGGCGTCACGCAGGCTGACGGTGCCCGCTGACAGGCTATGCCGCCGATTGTGCGCGACCGCGCCGCCGCGCAACATGTTTCGTCCGGGCATGGGGCCCGAACAGGTCGACCGATTTGGTTTATGCGATCTGCCAACGATGTGTGGCGGGTAACACGGGCGACTGCGTTGCGGATCCGGTCGTAGTCGCCGGCGAAGGCTGACCACGGCACCGAATGTCCGGGGTCGAACAGCGCGTGCGCCAGACCGCAGATGATCGACGACACCGATGAGCTGCCGATAGACGTGTTGGTGGACCACGGGATAGCAGCGGTGCTCTGCGGTGCGGCTGCCTCACGTCGCGCGGCAATTCCGGCCTCGCGCATCGGCGGTGGTTGCCCATGATCGCCCCGCCGGTGCGGCGTCGGGCTCGTCTGCGACATTGAAGCCACCATGGGCAGCCAGTGATCGAAGTTGGCGCAGCGCGAACTTACGACCTCGACCCTCTTTGGGAATGTTGACCCCCGACCACATGCCCTCTGCGCCGGGTGTGTCGAGCGCGTCCTTGGCGCACTGCCAGCGCCGCGGGCAGCCACGGCATAGGGCCTTCAACTCCGGGTCGTCACCGCCGGCGGCCCACCGGTCGGGGTCGGAAATGCATGGCCGGGTGCTGCTGCGCACCGTTGGTCGTTCGAGTGTCACCGTCACCGTCGCTCCTCCCACTGAGCTATCGAATGAACCGAACTTTAGCACTCAATTTAGCGGCGCACTATCTAGCGCTAAATTTCATTGGTGAAGTTTCGCGCCCTCAAACGGCGGAGCCGGGGCCCTATCGTTAGCGCGTACTTCACTGGATTTGAGGCAGGATGTGCCTTGCAATGTTCCGAAACCGTGATAACCGCTGGTTACACTGGCGCGGTGGAGGACGGCGCAGCAGACGACGGCGTTGCCCGCGCGGGTGCTGCTGTCGCAGCTCGCCGCCGCGAATTGGGCATCTCACAGCGTGAACTGGCGCGCCGAAAAATTATCACCGCCCCGGCGCTGATCCATTTCGAGAAAGGCCGGTCGTGGCCCCGGGAGCGCACAAGGCACACGCTTGAAGAACTTTTGCAGTGGCCGGCGGGAACGATAGCGCGCATTCGGGCAGGCGCGCCAGCCGATGAAGTGTTCACGGACTCTGCTAACAGTTCCGACAGCGCGGTGCTCGTGGCCGACGCGCTCAAGCTGACCCTCACCCGTTTCGACACCGCGATCGACGATCTGCCCCCGTCAGCGTCGCCGGACTTCGTTAAGCGCGCCTCGACGATCCTGGCCGACCTGCGCAAATTGGAGGCCCTCGCCGCCCGGGCGATGCGTCACAGTCAGGGGTCACCTGCCGAGGTGGTCAAGTCGCTGGGGTTGATCCGAGGCCGCTACGACGAACTGATGCTCAAGGCCGCGGCGCATCCGGGCGCCTCGCTGGGCCAACGGCTGTACGCGGCGCGGCGGCGGGCGAATCTGAGCGCCGGTGAGGCCGCCGCGGTGGGTGGGCTCTCGGCCCAGCTCGTGGAGTCGGTGGAGGCGGGCCAGCTGCTCGACCCCGGCAACACGGAGCGTGTGGAGGCGCTGATCAGCGATCTTGTCGGCCAGTGACGCACGCTGAAATTTGTGCAGGCCGCCCCCGCCGAAGCATTGAAAATGAAGAGATGAGAACACATTTGGCGACGGTGCTGTTGCTCGCGGCGGTGGCGGCAACACCGGTATCGGCGTGCGCTGCGCCAGTTGAGGCAGCACCGGCCACCGCGACGGTGCTGCGTGTCGTTGACGGCGACACCGTCGACGTCGTCGATGATGTCCGGGGCCGGCTGCGGGTGCGCATCCTGGGTATCGACACCCCGGAGACAAAACGCCCGGGCTACACCGAGGCGTGCTGGGGCAGGCAGGCGACGGAGTTCGCTGCCTCCACTCTGCTCAACCAACGGGTCTCCTTGATCGCTGATGCCAGCCAGGATGCGCACGACCGCTACGGCCGCACGCTGGCCTACGTCCAGACCGCCGGTGGGGACTTCTCGGTGATGGCGGCGGCCGCCGGGGCGGGGCGGGCCTATGTTTTCGACCCGGCCAGCCCGCCGCAACGCGCGGGTGAGATCGCCGCGGCCGAGGCGTCAGCCCGGCAGGCGAGCCGCGGTTTGTGGGGCCCGCCGTGCTTCGGCAACACCGAAACCCTGCCGCGGTAGAAGGTTTGGGCCGCCCGCCGATTTTGTGTCCGGGGGGTGCTGCGGGGTCGCTGATACTGGTTTCGTGTCGGTTGGCGCGGTGGTGCAGCAGGTAGGTGAGGTGCTGGGCCGTGCGCACTCGCTGTTCGGTGATCCACCGGCATCCGGTCAGGGCCCGGCCTCGGGCTCGGTGCTCAAGCTCTCCGGCGCCGGGGAGCTGGTGCGCTCGGGGCAGGCGCAGATGGCGCCGCTGTCGGGGCAGCTGGCCACCAACTACTCCACCTTCGCCGGGGGAGCGGGCCCCGCGCTGGACACCCTGGCCGGCACCGACCGTGCGCTGAGCACCCAGCTCGACGAGGCCGCCCGCTCAGACCGCACCGGCCGCACCAGCTCCGGGGGCGTGGTCAACGGCGCGGCCGCCGACACCAACGGCCTGGCCCCGTTCACCAACACCCCCGCCGGCCAGAAAGCCCTTCTGGTGGCACTGCGCAACCGCGTGGCCCAACAACAACAAGTCGTGCAGGCCTACAAAACCCGCAGCGCGCGCATGGCAGCGCTGATGCGTTCGATGCGTTATGCCGGCGGCTCCCCGGTGGGAGGGGGTACACCGTTCGGCGGCGGCGGGATGGGCATGCCGATGGGCTCCTCACGGGGAGGCGGTTTTCCCAACTTCAACATTCCGCAGCTGGCCAGGGCCGCCAATCTGAGCGGGCAACTTAACTCGGGGCGTCGCCCACTGGCGGACCGCTATGCAGGAATGCGTGTGCGCCCCAGTGATATTCCTGCTACACCGGGGGCTGCAACGATCGGGGCCGCGATCAACCGGGCCCTCGACATCAAAGGCATTACCAACCCGCGGGCCCGACGGAATTGGGAGACCGGGATGATGGTGGTCTCCGCACGCGAGTCCGGCCACAATCCGAACGCCACAAATAACTGGGATTCCAACGCCGCCAAGGGAACTCCTTCGCAGGGCGCATTCCAGTTCATCGAGCCGACGTTTCGGGCCTACCACGAGCCGGGCACCTCACCGTTTCTGCGTAACCCGGTGGCGCAAGCAACCGCGTTCGTCAACTACGCGATGGGCCGCTACGGGGTCTCTGCTGACGGCTCGGATCTGGCGGCCAGAATTCAGCAGGCCGACCCGACCCGCCCACCGAAGGGCTACTAAAACCGCCGCGGCCGAAAAATTGTGTCCGGGGGGTGCTGCGGGGTCGCTGATACTGGTTTCGTGTCGGTTGGCGCGGTGGTGCAGCAGGTAGGTGAGGTGCTGGGCCGTGCGCACTCGCTGTTCGGTGATCCACCGGCATCCGGTCAGGGCCCGGCCTCGGGCTCGGTGCTCAAGCTCTCCGGCGCCGGGGAGCTGGTGCGCTCGGGGCAGGCGCAGATGGCGCCGCTGTCGGGGCAGCTGGCCACCAACTACTCCACCTTCGCCGGGGGAGCGGGCCCCGCGCTGGACACCCTGGCCGGCACCGACCGTGCGCTGAGCACCCAGCTCGACGAGGCCGCCCGCTCAGACCGCACCGGCCGCACCAGCTCCGGGGGCGTGGTCAACGGCGCGGCCGCCGACACCAACGGCCTGGCCCCGTTCACCAACACCCCCGCCGGCCAGAAAGCCCTTCTGGTGGCACTGCGCAACCGCGTGGCCCAACAACAACAAGTCGTGCAGGCCTACAAAACCCGCGACGCGCAGATGGCTGCCATGCTGCGGTCGATGGCCTACGGCGGCCGCAACGGCGTGGGCGGCGGCGGAGGCTCGCCGTCCGGCGGCGGTGGCGGGATGGGCATGCCGAGTATGGGCTCACCGTTGAGCGGCTTGCAGGGGCTCTCCGGACTGTCTGGACTGGGCGGAGCCGGCGGCGGTAGCCGCATGATGTCAGGCACGGGATCTGGCGGCCTGCCACAAGGGCCGCTGAATCCCGGCAATATCGTCGCGCGGGCTATTCAGGGCCAGCTGCCTCCGGGGAAGGCTTCCGAGAAGGGGCTGCAGAAATTCAGCGTGATCACCAATCGCGCTGTGTCCGCGGCGTTTCCGCAAATCAGGGAAATCGGCGGTGTGCGCCCCGATTCGTTGAAGTGGCACCCGAACGGGTTAGCGCTGGACGTCATGATCCCCAACTGGAACACCCCACAAGGCAAGGCGCTGGGTGATCAGGTGTTGTCGTTCGTGATGACCAACAAAGAAGCACTCGGCGTCGATCACGCGATCTGGCGCCAGGCAATGTATTACGGGCCCGGCGGCGGCGAAGGCATGGGCAGCCGCGGAGGTGCCACCGCCAACCATTTCGACCACGTGCACATCGCCACCAAGGGTGGCGGCTACCTGCGCGTCTAACTCGTCGCGGCCTCGGCGCTCCCGCACCAAAAATCGTGCACGAGGCCCTATATGGGCAGCGTTAGGCTCGATGAGTCAACCCGAAAAGGAAGGTCAGACATGTGTGGATGCCACGGCACGGAGGGGCCCGACCCCACGTTGGTCCAACAAACCAGCGATGTGCTGGGCCTGGTCACCCGCGCCCGAAAGGTGTTCGGCGGTGACTCCACCCCTGAGCGGCCGCCGGCGTTTGCCGCGCCGCGCGATCTCGAAGAGGCAATCTCTAATGACCGCTTCTGATTTGAGCGGTCCGCACGCACAGCCCGGCTCAATGACGCTGGGGCATAGGAGTTCACGGTGACCGATGCCCGAAAGTTCGACGAACTGGTGTCCTGGCACGCCAAGCCGGTGGCCGGTTTCGGCATGGGTTGGGATCCGGGCTGGCGCCCGGACGGGGGAGCGTTCACCCGCAACATCAGCCCTTCTGACCCGTACTGGAACACGGTGCTGGACAAGGCGCAGGCCGCCTACGGCGATCCTGGTATGCGGTTCAACACTTCTGATCCCAGCGCCGACCGCTACCTGGTGTTCAACGATGGGACGCGGGTGCCCACTGATGGCTCGCTGGCTTACCGCGACAACGGCAACACCTATGTGATGAACAACGACGGCTCGGTGTCGCTGTTGGGCGGTGACGGCAAGACGGGCCAGCCCTTCTTTCCCGAGTTCCGGCGCAACGAGGCCGGCCAGTACGTTCCGGTCGATGGCCAGGGCCGGCAGGTAGCGCCGCTGGCGGCGTCCTACATCGATGACCCGGCCACGGGTAAACGCACTTACTACAACGCCAACGGTGACGTCGTGGGCACCGAGCAGCGGCCCGACGCGGCACCGCCGGGCACCCAGCCCGGCGTGCAGACCGATGAGCAGCAGTCCGGACGCACCGCCGACGCCGTGCGCAAACTGCACGACGAACTGAAGGACCGCTACAGCCAACTTAGTGAGGCGGAGGGCAAGCTGACCGAGGCGATGCTGACCGCCCGGACCACGACCGCCGAGGGACAGCAGAAGCTCAACGGAATCCAGCAGAAGATCATCGAGGCAGTCAACAACCCGGCGATGTCTCTGGATACCCCCGCCGGGGAACAAGCGTTTTTGAAGTTTCTGCGCAGCCAGGTCGCCGAGATCGGCGAGGTCCTCAAATCGGGCACCCTGACCGCCGAGGACCAAGCCAAAGCGGCGTCGGCGCTGGCCGCCTTGTATGACATGGACGGCGCCTCACCCGAAACAGGCGAGAACCCCTCCGATCCCAACGCCCAACCAGGGGCCCCGGCTTCGTCCCCCGCAGCGGCCCCGCCGGCCGCCGATCCCGCGCTGACCGATCTTGGCTTGGGCCCGATGGAGCCGATGCCGGATCCGATGATGTCGGATCTGGGAATGGGCGGACCCCTTGGCGCCGATCCGTTGGCCGGGCTGGCTTCCGCGCTGCCGGCCGCGATGGGCGCCTTCCCGCCCGGTGGCGGCCTCGGCGGCGGCAGCCCCCTCGATGCCCTCACCGGAGCAGCCGCACCACTGGCCGGGCTGGCCTCCCAGCTCGGCGAGCAGGCCCGCCGCGAAGAGCCGGACCCGGGCGAGGACACAGACAAGAACAACGACGACAAGCTCGACGAGGACGAGGAGAAGGACGAGGCCCCCGTGCCCGGGGAAACACCGCCGCCGTCGACGACGCCGCAATCGGGCACACCGCCAGAACCCACGCCTGCGGGCACGCCCGGCGAGGGCGCTCCACCTGCGGCGCCGGGTCCACCACCGCCGCCGCCCACCACGATCACGCTGCCCGACGGGTCCACCGCCAACGCGCGCACCCCGGAACTGGCCCAGGCCGTCAAGGCACATCTGGACGGCAAACCGCTCGACGAAGCGTTCCGCGAGCAGCACTTCGAGCTGCCTCCACCAGGGACACCGGTCACCAACCCCGTCGACCCGTCGCGCCTATCGGCCGGCATGCTCGGCATGTTCAAAGATCACTACGAGGTAGCACTGAGCTCGGTAAAGGGCCTGCAAGACGGGCAGGTGGTTCCGCTGTCCTCGATCGCGGCCAGCCCCGACTTCCTGGGCTGGGTCGATCCCAGCGCGATCGGTGCACCCGCGCCCACCCCGGCGCCCGTACCTGTGCCACCCCCGCCCGCACCGGTACCCACCGACACGACAAACCCGGCACCTCTGGCCAGCGCGCCGGTGCCAACCCCTACCGGATAACCCCGGCCGCATGACGGCGCGGGTGAAAATCGCGACAATGTCCTAGGTAAAGGAGCTGCGAAATGACCAACCCGATTCACATCGACCCTGAGGTGATGCGCACCGTCGCCAACCAGCACGACGACGTCGCCGACCAAATCGCCCCCGCCCGGGAAGCCAGCACCGAGATCCTCGCCGCGGTGGGCACCTTCGGCCCGATCATGCACCAGTTCAAATCAGCGGTGTCGGACCTGATGGTCAACCGCGACGCTGCATTGCTCAACCATGAGCACACCCACCGCGACGCCGCGATCGGCCTGCGCCGCGAAGCGGCGAACTTCGTCACCCGCGACGAGATCAACGCAGAAAACCTCCGAGTTGACCAGCAATGATGCCCTGCCGCTAAGCGAGCAGGCGTTCCTCGCCAGGACCCCAGACGATGCGGTCCTGGTCAGAGTCGCCGTCAAGGGTTCCATCCTGGGCGTTCAGCTGGAACCCAAGGCGATGCGCGACAACATGCACGAGTTAGCTCAGCGAATCGTGACCTGCGCCGACGTGGCGTATCTTCAGGGTCAGGTGGCACTGCGCGAGCAGATGGAGCAAGCCAAGCTCGACCCCGTCTGTTACTCAGATTTCCCCACCGAGAGGGATCTGGCCGCCGCACGTGACCGACTGAGGACCTTGTAGACCATGGTTTCTGTTGACCCGAGCGGGCTGGTCTCGGCAGCGCAACGGATCACCGCCGCACTGTCGGAACTGTCCGCAGCCAACCCCGAGCACCCTGCGCTGGCCGCCGACCCGGCCTCAGTGGGCGCCGCTGGCCGACTCACGACCGCGGGCACCACCTTGGCCAGCGTGCTCGCCGAACAGGCGGCGGGACTGGCGGCCACCGCCGCGCAACTGGGTAACGTCGCGGCGGGCTTCACCGCCAAGGACGCCGCCAACGCAGCCAAGATCTCCGAGCTGAGCACCAGCAGTGAGGGCGCCTCGGTATCGGGCTGGGCGCCACCCTCACCGCCGGTGGCTCCCGACGCACGCCCCATCCTCGCCGCTCCACCGGCCGCCCCCGCGGAGGTGATCTCCAACGCGGTGCACTCCGGCGACGCCGCCAGCGGCGAAGCGTTCATCACCGGCTGGCGCCAGGTGGCCGGCTCGGCTCGCGACGCCTCGGCCGCGGTGCGTCTGGTCGCCGACAACCTGCCCGAAAGCTGGGACAGCCCCGTGGCCACTGACGTCGTGCGGGGCCACCTGATCAAATACGCCAACGCCTTTGAGACCTCCGGCCAGCGCGCCGACACCGTGGCCGACCAGGCCAATCGCCACGCCCAAGAAGTCACCCAGGCGCGCAGCGATATCCCCACCCCCAACGACTTCCAAGCGATGAATCACCAGCTGCAAACACTTGCTCAGGCCAACGCGCAGACCGGGGGCATGTACGCGGTGCCGCTGGCGAACGCGCTAGAGCAGAAAGCGCAGATGGAGGCGCAAACCGCGCAGGGGTTTGGCGGCTACTACGCCACCACCGAGGCCACGACGGCCGGCGAGATCGACGTCGACGGTGACGGCATCCCCGATGTCCCAGCAGACGAAGCCGCGGCCGGCGCCGATGACGGAACGGGTCTGCCTGGTGAGGCGAAACCAGGAGAACCGGGCTCGCCGGACATGGCCGGCCAGCTTGCCTCCATGCTTCCCAGCATGATCCCCACAGTCCTGGGCGCAGCGGGCGGTCTGATGGGCGGCGCGGTGTCGTCGCTGATGAAAGCACCAGAATCCGTCATTCAGGCCGGCTCCCAGGCTATGGGCGCAGCCACCCAGAGCTTGTCGGGTTTGATGCAGCCCAAGCTCGACGACATCGGCACCGAGGACATGGGTTTAGAGGACGCCCCGCTGGACGAGATGAGTGGCTTCGGCGGCGGTGGAGGTGGTGGTGCGACCTCGCCGGCCTCGGGCGGCACGCCGTCGATGCCACCGGTAACACCATCCACTGGACCAAACCCAACCCCACCGACCCTGCCTACCGGTGGGTCGTTGCCGCCGCCGGTGACGCCCGGCCACGGAGGGTCCGGCATGATGCCGATGGGCGGAATGCCCATGGCGCCCATGGCCGGAGGACAAGGCGGGCCGGCCGAAGACCGCAGCGGCAAGCCCAAACAGCTTGAGGGAAAACACCTTCCCCACACCGAATCGGTCACCGGCAAGGTGAGCGCCGACCGCATCGCGGTCTCGGCAACCGCCCCCAACCGCAAAGACGACGATCCCCCTCCAAACGACGATCCACCCCAACGTGGTAACGCTCCGCTGATCCGCCGCATCACTACTGTCGGCCCGAAGGACGGCCCGTAGTGCTCGGCGGGGTCGGCTTCGACGATCTCGGCGACGCGGAAAAGGTCAAGTTCTCCGAAGCCGAGCAGGCCGCGACTCTCGAGCGCCTGGACAAGATGATCGCCCAGCTGGGCGCGCTCCGGACCGAAGTTGAAGACCCCGACGGATTCGTGCGGTTCACCCTCGGCGACGACGGCCGCCTTCTCGAACTGTTCATCCATGAGGCGGCCCGCACGTCGCTGACCAACTTGGCGCTAGAGAAGAAGCTGAACGACTTGCTCGACGCGGCCAACGAAGCAATGATGCTGTCCCGCAAAGAATTTTGGGAACACTACAGCATCAACGAGGTCTGATCGCTGTCGCTCTCACCCAAAGAGCCTGCGCCACAACACATGCTGGCACCACCGCATAGGCAGAGCGTGCCAGCCCTTCTGTGCGGCGCAGGGGACCGCGCCAGCCAGAGCGGGAAGGGACAGCGCAAATACGCGAGCGGCTGGCGTTCGCGAAACACTTTGTGGGTGAGACAGTCTCGACCGGAATCGGAAAGTGGAAGGGCCCGACCAAGGGTGGGAGGAGTCGGGCCCTTCCGGTTCCGACCTCGGGGGGCGCGACCGGAACACCACGAACGCTACCGCACCTCCATATACCGCCCGTGCACTAAATGTCGTCTTGTCGCCGACCACAGAGAGTTGATGGTGGCGGCGACGCCACCGCGCCGCGCGCCGACCGCCGTGTCAATGCTTCGGTCGCAAGGTCACTGCTTCGGTCGCAAGCGCCGAAGGGAAGTGAGTTTATGAAGCCGAATCATCGGATGTTTGCGGCGTGGAATCCCCTGGCTTTAGGCAGCGGAGGAATCGCCGCCTCTCCTTTCGGTGACTGTCGGTGCGAGCGGTTAGGTTGCCAGGGTGTCGCGATACCGGCTGCTCCCTACCGCCGAGCAGGCGCCGGCGCTGGCCGAGCATTGCCGCCACGCCCGGTATGTGTGGAACTTGGCCGTTGAGCAGCAGCAGCACTGGCAGCCGGGGCGTCGCGCGCCGGGCTACAACGAGCAGTGCGCCCAGCTCACCGCCGCACGCGCCGAGCACGGCTGGCTGGCGGCTGGTTCGCAGACCGTGCAGCAGCAGGCGTTGCGGGACTTCGCCCAGGCCATGCGTAACTTCTTCACCGGAACGCACCGCCGCCCGACGTGGCGTAAAGCCGGTGTGCACGAGGGATTTCGGCAGGTCGCGGTCAAAGCGCACCACATCGCGCGGCTGAACCGTCGGTTCGGGCGGGTGTGGGTGCCCAAGGTGGGGTGGGTGCGCTTCCGCCTCACGCGCCCGGTCCCAGAAGGTGCGAAGTCCTACCGCGTCACGCGTGATCGGGCCGGCCGCTGGTACATCGCGTTCGGCCACATCCCTGCCCCGGTCGCGGGTCCGTGTGACGGGAGCGTGGTGGGTATCGACCGTGGCGTCGCGGTTTCGGCAGCGCTGTCGACTGGTGAACTGCTGCACGCACCCCGTCTCACCCGCGGTGAGTCGAAGCGGTTGAGGGTGTTGCAGCAGCGGCTGGCCCGCGCCGAACGTGGCTCCAACCGGCGAGCCCGCACGAAGCGGGCGATCGCGAAGCTGAAAGCGCGGGAAACAGACCGACGCAAGGACTGGATCGAAAAGGCCACCACTGACCTCGCGCGGCGTTTCGACACGATCCGCGTTGAAGCCCTTGACGTGCGTGCGATGACCCGCACTGCGCGGGGCACCGTGGAGCAGCCCGGCCGGCGGGTCGCACAAAAGCGTGGCCTCAACCGTGGCATCAGCCGAAGCGGTTGGGGCTTGCTCGCTGCGCGTTTGCAGCACAAGGCTCACGGTCGGGTCGAGCAGATCCCGGCCGGCTACACGTCGCAACGATGCTCAGTGTGCGGGCACGTCGCTCCCGGAAACCGCAAGAGCCAAGCGGTTTTCGAGTGCGAAGCCTGCACCGCGGGACCGTGCAACGCCGACGTGAACGCAGCACGCAACATCGCCGCCGGACGGGCGGTGACAGCACGGGGAGACCTCGGCACTAGCCGGTCTGCGAACCGTGAACCGCAACTGTGCTCTCCTGCCGCATAGGTAGTGGGGTCGGTTTGGAATCCCAGGGCTTCAACTCGGGGAGGACGTCAACTAACTCAGGTGGTGGATCGATCGATCGATCGTCGTCGTCGGAATCGGATCGGACGGCCTGAGCTACCGATTCTCGGAGGTGGAGAGAATGCCGCCCCAGCGCCAATTGCACCGAATTCTTGGCGGGAAGGCGCTCTTGCAGAGAATTTGGCGATGCTAGACCTTGCTAGTGGCGTTTACCCTGGATACATGACCGCGGGTGGGAAGACCGAAGCAGCATACGTACCGCCGCCGCCGAACGGCGGCCCTTTTGGGCCGCCACCTGGCCCTGGCCCGTCCGGCTATGCCGCACCACCGGCGCCGCCGCCAGTATTCCTCCCGCCTCGCCCACGCCGACTGCGCACGGCACTCGCAGTGGCAGGCATCCTGCTGGCAGTGGTCCTGGCGGCATCATCGCTGGTAGTGGCACTGACCGGACGCACTAGCAGTGAGTCGAGCACCGCCGCGCAACCGGCCGACAACCCAGCTACAGCGTCCGGCACTGCCTCTACTGAGGTAGCTGACCGCGCGCTTTGCACAGCCATCGGACCGCTGCTGAGGGGATACAGCACCGTGGCCAACGAGTGGATCGGGCTCGGTGCACCGGGATCTCCCGCCCGGGATGCCGCGTTGCCCAAATTCATCAACGACACCGAAAGTTTCGTTGGCCGAGTAGAGACGGTGATGGACCAGCATCCAGGTGTTCAGCCGCGCTTCGAGCGAACGCTGCACCGCTACCTTGATGATCTCTGGCTGTTCGCAAACAATATCGAGCCAGGGCCAGAGAGAACGTATGACGGTGCGGCCTGGACTGACAGTCTGATTGCCTACGGCGGGCCGCAATCGATTTGCGATAGCCTCGGAGCCGGCTGGTAGCTGGATGGAAGTGGAATAGCTGATGCCGGCCTCATCAGGTGGTGCCGCCGGGGCAGGGATGCCGAACCGGCCGTACTCGCAGCGCATTGTGGGGCCCGTCTGGCCCAGGACATCGCCGGAAGCATGGTCGGAGACGGCGAGTGGTCTCCACCAGAAGAGCGTCGACCTGAGCACGTCGGCTGCCGCCATCCGACGTGCCGCCGACGAGCTGGGCTCTCAGAACTCGGGACAGATGATCGACGCCATGTGCGAGCGCAGTTACCGAACGGCGCAGACGGTGATCAACCAATCCGACTTATATGGCGACATGTCGAAGGCGGTCAAGGAGACCTCCGAGCTCATTTGGCACGCCCAAGGTCGGCTCGAAGAGATCGACCGCAAGGCGCATGAAGAAATCGATCGGCTTAAACAGCAGCTTCAAGCAGCGGCGGCAACACCGCTGGGAGCTGGCGCCGCTGTCGCGGCGATCTATATGGCGATCGAAGCCATTGTCAGTGCGGCCGAAGCCGAAGCGCTAGCCTTTGGGACCGATTCCGCCGCATCCATCACCGAGCAGGCAGTAAACATCGGCGGCGAGTCAGCTAGCCAGTCCTCATCGAATGGGCAGATCAGGCCCGCCGATCACGTCACGGAGAACGGCGGCAGCGGGGACAACATCACCCCGCTGGACAACCCGAATGGCCCAGGAAACACCGCGCCACAGTCACCGGCGAACGATGTTAGGGGCTGGGATGAGACTCCTAAAACACCAGGCGATGATCTATCGGGCGGGGGCTCAGAGCCTGAACCTGGCGAAACGCCCGGCGCCTCAGAACCGGGGCAGTCGGCCGGTGAGGCGGGCACTGGCTCGGGTGAGCCCGGTCAGGGGACCCACGGCGACCCGGGCAACGCTGCTGACCCCTTGAAGGGGAGCCCTGCTGGTGACGTAAAGGAGTGGGGTGCGTCGACGACTCCGGCGATGACGCCGCCCATGTCACCTGTTTCATCCAGCTCGGGCGGTGGCGGCTCGCCGCTGTCGTCGTTGGGTAGTGGGTTGAAGCCGCCGTCGGGTGGTGGGCTGCCGTCAGCTGGGTCGGGTGGGTTGTCGCCGAGTTCGCTTTCGTCGGGTAGTGGGTTGCCGTCGTCGGTGTCGCCTGCGTCGGGGGGTATTCCGTCAGCGGGCGGGGGTGCGCCGTCGGCTGCGACGCCGTCTGATTTTTCTCGCGGGTTCAATGCGGGGTTGGGTGCTGGGGGCGCGGGTTCTGTGTTGCCGCCGCCGGTGGCTCCGCCGCCCTCGCAGCCGCTGAGTTCGACGACGGGGGCTTATGGTTCGGCGGGCCCGGCGCCGGTGTCGGCGGCGGGTGGGCCGGCGCATGTCGCCTCGGCCGCTCCTGCGCCGACGAGCGCGCCCGCTGGGCATGTGGGCTCGATGGGTGCTCCGATGATGCCGCCTGCGGCGCCGGCGGGTCCGTTGCCTCCGTTCAATTCGGATTTGCAGCCGCGCCAGGTCGCGCCGGCGTCGGCGGGTGCGCCGGCACCTGCACCGCCCCCAGCGCCGCCGGCGAGTGCTGGGCAAGCGGCGCCGCTTCCCCCGGGTGTGGTCGCGTCGGGTGTGGGTGCCACCGCTGCCGGCGCGGCGGCGGGGGCGCGGTCCTCGGCGCCGGATCCGCTGTTGGATCAGGCGTCGGAGCTGGTCTACGACCTGATGCATGCCTCCCGCGTGTATGGCTGTATCGACTGGTGCGTGGGGATGTTCAAGACGTCGTCGGGTCCGCAGGCGTGGGTGGTGAGCAGTGAGGGCAGCGGTTTCATTCCCCCTGGAGTGTTCCTACCCAATTCTGTGCGCCTGGTTTTCTCAGATCCGGGTCTGGATAAGGAGTTTCACGCACGGTGGTTCGGCTGGGTGAATCCCGCTCAGACGATGCTTGCGTACGGGCAGCTGTGCATGGCAAGTAACCCCAACGTTGAGTTGTGGGCGTTGGCGGTGTCGACCGACTACGGCGGCACCGCGGCTCCGGCGCGGGATGCCGGGCTGCTGCAGGTTGAGAACTGCGCTCTGGCCACGTCGCCGATCAAGGCCGAGACGCCGCCGCCCTCGTTGGACGAAATGCGAATGCATCGTCTGGAGACCATTGACCGCGCCGAGTATGCGCGCTTGACAAGCGGTGGGGTGGTGGATCGTTCGCAGTTGTGGACGTTGACGGTTGCTGCTGTGCGGACGGCGCTGGCGAGAGCCTCTGAGCTGCTTGGCTTTCAGGTTCCTCCGGTGATCCGCCAGGTCGCCACGGCGGTCGAGAATGGTGAACCGGTGTCTGATGGGCTGTGGAATGAGCTTGACCTTGCCATGCGCGCGGCGATCCTTGATAGCGCTGGCCAGCGGCCCGGCAGGGTGATCGGTGATGTTGGGCCGTCGACGTATGCGCGGTGTTTCCACAATGTGGCGCGCGCGGCCGAGCTGCTGTCGTGGTGGCGTAGCACTACCCCGGAGTATGTCGAGATCGCTTACACCGCAAGGCATATTGCAAAAGAAGCCGAACTATGGCCCACGATGGCCGCGTGAGGAGAGTTGAACCGATGCCGGCAGTATCAGGGAGTGCTGAGCCGATCGAGGTCTTACCCGCGGCGGTGACGGGGACCGCTCAGTCGATCGCCGGTGAGGTCATGCGGGCCTCCCAGCCTGGTCCGGTTCCTATGCCTGCGGCGGGATCGCCGATCGACGTGGCCGCCAACGCCGTGGCGGTTGCGGTGGCCAAGAATGTCGCGCACGCCTCAGCGACGCTGGCACCTGAACCTATTGAAGGGGTTCAGAAGGCTGAGACCGCGACGACCGAGTTCAGGGCGCAGGACACCGAGAGCGCGGCCGACATCAAATCGGTTGTTCAGACCATGCAGGCACCGCCGCCCCCCGGCGCCAGCGGCGGCGCTGGCACGCCGAGTACCCGGATGGTCAGCAATACTGGCGCTGAGGGTTGGCATTGGGAATACGACGATAACGGGTTGATGATCAGGGTCGACGACGTCGAGCCGATCGACCCGGGCGGCGCGGCCGGCGGCGGGTTTGGCGGGCTTGCGCCGGTCAGCAACACCGGCTCTGCGCCGGGTGTGTTAGGACCGGTCAGAACGGTCTGAGTGGAAGTTGGTTGACGTTCTCAACGGCCCTAATGGGTCAGTTGTCGGGGGTCCTAAATTGGTGCCGATATGGGGTTCTGGGCGGGGTTAGGGTTGCTTTCGTGACGACTCATCCTTTCAGGCGGCCTGGTCCGATCCCGCGCCCGCCGGCCACGGCCGGCGGCAAGATCGCGATTGACCCACCTATTCCGGCGCCCATCCCGCCGCCGCGCAGCGTGTGGGGGATCGTGTTGCCGATCGCCCTCATTGTCGGTGTGGTCGGGTTCATCGTCGCGATGTACATGTCCGGAATGCGCAGCTTCGCATCGGGTTTCGGCATTTTCGGCATCATGATGCTGATCGGCATGGCCGGCATGCTTTTCCGCGGCCGCGGTGCCGCGCAGAAGATGTCGTGGGGTGAGCTGCGGCAGTACCGCGCCAACTATTTCGCCCGCCAGGATGATGTGCGCGATGAAATCGGGTTGCAGCGCCGCGCCCAGTTCGAGCACCGCGAGCATTTTCATTGGGATCCTGAGAAGCTCGTCGCCGCGGTGGGCACGGAGCGGATGTGGGAACGCTCGCCGGGGTCCGATCCGGCGACCGATGTGTTCGGCGAGGTGCGGGTCGGCGTCGGCAAGGTGAAGCTTGCGATGCAGATCGAGAAGCCGAAGATCCCTGAGGCGTCGCAGATCGAGCCGGCTACCGGGCATGCGCTGCGCAAGTTCCTGTTGGAGCAGGAATACATCGACGACATGGCCAAGGTGATTTGGCTGCCGCGTTTCGCCGGTGTGTCGTTTGTCGGTGACATGGATCAGGCTCGGGCCTTGTTGCGGGCGATGATGTGTCAGTTGGCGGCGTTCCACAGCCCTGCTGATCTGCAGATCTTGGTGGTCAGCGATGCACCGTCGGTGTGGGATTGGGCGAAGTGGCTGCCGCATATGCAGCATCAGAGCAAGCGTGACGGCTGCGGGGAGCGGCGGTTGCTGTTTTCCTCGCCGGCCGTGCTGGAGGAGTTCTTCGACGAGGCCGAGCTGCCGCGCAGCGAGTGGGCGCCACCGGTGGGCGGGCTGCACGGCACCGGGAACACCGTGTTGCCGTTTCGGGTGATCATCGACGACAACTGCGGGACCCCGGAGGATTGGGCCGGTCTGACTGGTAGCGCCGGGTATGCCGGCACGTGGTTTGTGCGGCTGGCGCCCTCGGTGCCGCCGCCGTCGCCGCAGGATGCGTTCGGCACGAAAAGCTGGATCGGGTTTTCCCCGGAGACGACCTACCGCCTCGTCGACGGCGCTCTGCGTAAACGCATGCCCGCCGAGGATCTCACGCCGGTCAGCGGTGTGCAGCATCTGTCCTCTGACGAGCTCGACGACGCCTTTTACGCCACGGCCGACCAGATGTCGGTGACCGCGGCCGAGCGGTTCGCTCGAGCGATGGCCCGCCACCGCGCCGCGGGCGGTGTCACTGCCACGGTCAGTGAGAACACTCAGCGGCGCACTTTGCTCGACGCGCTGGGAGTGCGCGATCCCCGCAATTTGGACGTGGACCGGTTGTGGTCACCACGGCGCGGCCAGGGGCCGGATTGGATGCGGTTTCCGGTGGGCTTGGATGACAGCGGCCAGGTTGTGGAGTTGGATCTGAAGGAGGGCAGCCAGCAGGGCATGGGCATGCACTCGCTGTTCATCGGCACGACCGGCGCCGGAAAATCCGAAGGCATCATTACTGAAGTCGCGTCGATGGCTTTGACCCATTCGCCTGAGGTCGCCAACGTGGTGTTCTTCGACTTCAAGCTCAAGTCTGCGGCCGGCGTGTTGGAACAGTTCCCGCATGTGGTGGCCAGCGTCAGCAATCTCGCCGATGAGCGCCACCTGGTGGGGCGCATGTATGAGGCCTTGGAGGGCGAATTGGATCGCCGCGGCGCGTTGTGCAACGCCGCGGGGCCCGACGTGGTGGACCTGACGGTCTACAACCAGCGGCGGCTGACCGATCCGTCGCTGCCGCCGGTGCCGGTGCTGTGGGTCATCGCCGACGAATACCAGGAGCTGCTCAGCGATAAGGACTGGGGCGATAAGTTCCGCAGTCTGTTTTGGCGGATTATGCGCCAGGGCCGCGCCTACCACATGTTCCTGCAGTTGGTCGGTCAGACGGTCGACACCCAAAAGCTGCGCGACATCCGCAAATTGCTGGGCTTTACTATCGCCGGCCGCACCGGTACCGAGGAAGATTCCCGCGAGGCGCTCGGTGTGGGTATCGCGGCGAAGATCGACGAAAAGGGCGCGGAGGGAACGGCATATCTGCGGGTAGCGCAACGCCAGCCGCGCCAGTTCCGGTTCTTTTATTCCTCGGCTGACTTCGTGCCGCAGTCCGGGCCTGATGACAGTCGGCCGCTGGAGGCCGGCACCTGGTTTGAGCCGCGACCGTTCACGGCCGAAGAGGCGCCCGATATTGATGGCCTGCTCGCTGAGCCGGTGGAGCGTGACACCGCGGCACCTGTTCGGCTGCCCGAAGAAACGAGTGTGAAGATCATCGACGGGGTGATCGGCTCGCTTCAGGCAACCGGGGCGGCCCCGCCGCGCGAGATGTGGCTCCCGCCGCTGGGTGTTCCGCCGTCCGCGGACGACTTGGTGGCCCGCCTGCGCGGCGGCAAGCCGTGGGATGTCGATTACGGTCAGAATCCGGGTCTGGTTCTGCCGGTGGCGCTGGAGGACCGTCCCCGCGAACACCGCCAGGATGTGTGCTGTCTCAATCTGCTGGAAAGCAACGTGCTCATCGTCGGCGCCCCGCGGATGGGCCACACCAACGCGGTGATGACGATGATTACCGCGGGCGCGTTGATGTACCGGCCCGAGCGGGTGCAGTTTTACTGCATCGCCGCCAGTGGCCCGCAATTGGACCGGTTGAGCGACCTTCCGCACGTGGCAGGGGTGGCAGCGCTGCACGACACCGAGGGCGTCACCCGTCTGCTGGCCACCGTGCGCGGCATCGTCGAGGAGCGTGAACGACTTTTCGCGGCCCGCGGTTTGGACATGGAACAGGTCCGTGAAGCCAAGTTCGGCCCCAACCCGACCGACATCGGCGTATCGGGTGGCGATGTGGTGCTGGTCATCGACGGCTGGGCCAACTTCAACGATTCGGGCCAGAAACAGGTCGATCAAGTGCTCGCGTTGCAGCGGGCCGGCAATTACGGGGTGCGCACCATCGTCACTCACACCAGCTATCTGTCGAAGATTCCCAGCCCGATCAAGAACCTGTCCACCGAGCGTATCGAGCTGCGGATGACCGACGAGCGGGAATCGGAGCTGGGCCGCCGCGACCCCACGATCAACCGCGGCAAGGAGGTTCCTGTCAAGCCCGGGCGCGGACTGAGCGCCGCCGGATTCCACATCATGGTCGGAGAGCCGGTACTGGCCAACGATCCGTCCGGGCGCATCGACTCCCGCGGCGTCGGCGCGGTGGTGCGGCGGGTGGCCGGGACCGGGAAATTCGCCGAGGTCAAACGGCTGCCCGAGATGGTGCTCTTGGCCGACGTCTTGGCCAAGATCAATGGCGGTGCGCAGCGCGACTTCGTCCCGTTCGGGTTGTCCGAATCCGATCTGGGACCCGCGTTCGTCGACTTCGCCGAGAACCCCCACGCCGTTGTCGTGGGACGCGCGCAGTCCGGGCGGACAGCGTTTCTGCGCACGATGATGCACAGCATCATGGCCCATTACCGCCCCGACGAGGCCACCATTGTGCTGATCGATCCGCGCCGCCGCCATCTGGGCGTGGTACCCGAGGACACGTGGCTGTCTCGCTATGCCTACACCCGCGCCGACATCGCCCTGGCCGCCACCGAGTTGGACGACTTGTTCAACAGGCGCACCCCGCCGCCGGGCACCAGCCCATCGGAAATGCTGTCGCGCCAGTTCTGGACGGGCCGCAAGATTTTCGTGGTCATCGACGACATCACGTCCTGGAATTCGGCGGAGAATCCGCTGCTGAAGCTGGCGAGCCACGTCGAGGGGGCCGACCAGTTGGGGCTGCACATCATCGCCGCCGCCGACATCAAGCTGTGGAGCTTCCTGGCCTCCGGCAACAGCGTGCTCGGCAGACTCGTCGGCGGGCTGCAACCGACCATCATCCTGGACGGGCGCCGAGAGAACGGGCCGATCATCAGCGGCGTCTACGCTGAACCGCAACGTCAAGGCAAGGGCATCTACGTCCAACCCGGCGGCACCGACGGTGTGCTGGTGGCCTGGACTCCCGAGCCGGCCCGCGCGGCGCCTCGGCGGCATTCAACGTCGGCGAGGCCCAGCTAATGCGCCCACGAGACACCTGCGCGGCGCCGGGGTGGCAACGAAATCGGTGTCCCGCCGTGCCGATGCGAGACTATTTCCGCAGCGATGCTCGACAAACCCGCAGGTCAATGCGGGTAGCCGCGCAGCTGCGGAATTTAGCGCAGGTACCCCGCGCTGACTGCTATTAAACTGAGGCCAAATCACCACCACGAATCGGGAGGCAAACACAATGGGTGTTCCAATTGGGGTCGATCCGGCATTGCTGGGGATGCTGTCAGCTGCCGAGGCCGCAGGCGCCGGGAGGATGGCGGCCGGGACGTCCGGAGCGGCTCCGGTCATGACCACGGTGCTGCCTCCCGGCAGCGATCCGGCGTCGATGGCCGCTGCAGCGGCACTGAACGGGCGCGGAGCCGCCGCGGTGTCCGCGTTGACTCAGCTGACGATGACCCGGGCCATGTTTGCCGGCAATGTCGGCGTCAACGGCACCAGCTACGCGGCCATGGACGTGCTGCAGCAGACGGCACTGGCCATTTAGAACTGTCGAAGACCCATGCCAGGCTTCGGGGATTCGGCGCTCAACCCGCCGCAGGTCAATTATTACCAGCACGCCGCCGGTGATCAGGCTGCCAGCGCTGCGGCCTGTGCGGCGGCGCATCAGGCGGTCGCGGCGATGCTGACCGCCGAGATCGCGACGATGACCACCAGCACCAGCACCACCGCCGCGGTGGGTTGGCAGGGCGCGGGCGGCGCGGCGATGACGATGACTGCGCAAGCGTTCGCGGCGATCTTAGGCACAGCGGTGGCCTGGTTCGAGGAAGCCGTAGTGCAGGCGACAGCGATCGTGGACGCCTGGCACCTGGCCAAAACCACGATGGTGCCTGGCCCGGTGTCGGATCAGAACCTCGTTGACACCGAGGCGCTGGTCGCGACGAACTTCATCGGGCAGAACAGCCCCGCCATCGCCGCGTTGGTCGCCGAGTACCAGCGGCAATGGATCCAGAACGCCGCGATCGCGTCCGGTTTTCAAAGTGTCGTCGCCGCGGCGGTGGGCGTGCTGGCCACACCGCCTCCGTTCGCACCGATGGCACCAAACCCGGCGGCAGCGCTGGCCGCCCTAGCAAACGCGGGCGCACAGACCGGTGTCCAGGGTGCATTGCAGGCCAGCTCGCAGAGCATGCAGCAGGCCAGCACCGCGGCGGTGCCGGCGAGCGAAGCGGCCTCAGCGCCAGCCGATGCGCTTTCGGCCATGGGATCGCCGATGGCGATGATGGGTCAGTTCTCCTCAATGACGGGAATGCTGGGCCAAGCCCCGCAAATGCTCGGCCAAGCCCCCCAAATGCTCGGCCAGTTCGCGCAGATGCCGATGGGCCTACTGGGACCGTTGTCCTCGAGCATGGGCGGCCTCGGTGGCGCCCCATCAGCGGGTCCGCTCACGGGCACGCCGGTGGCCTCGCCGGCGATGGCGGCGCTCAGCGGTGGCGGCGGGGGCGGCGGTGGCATCGGCGCCGGCGGCAGCGGGGTCGTCCCGACCAGTTCCTACACCCGCCCGGTGGGCAGCTTCAGCACCCCGACCGCACCGAAGTTACCGGGTGGATTCGGCGGGGTTCCCGAACCGGTGGCTGCCGGGCCTCACCCGTCAGGCGGTGCGGGCACCGGCGGTCTCTATGGCGCTCCGGCCTCAGCGATGGGACGAGATGGCGGCGCGGCGACCGAGCAGCGACAGGGACGAACGATGCAGGTCACGCTTGCCCGACCGGCTGGTGACAGGGGGGACAGGTAACAACAAATTAGCGCACGGCGGGGTGTGTAGACGCCCATACACTTCTTCCTAGAACGCAAAACATCTTCCAGAACAGGAGTTTTCATGTCACAACAAGTTGTTGGGGCGGCCCAGATCCAGTCCACCGCCGACCAGCTCGACGACCTCAAGATGCGGGCGCTCGACGTGCTCAGCCGTTACATGGAGCATTCGACCGAACTGCAGGCCACCGGTGGGCTCGACGGGCAGGCCGGTGTCGCCAACGTCGCGACCGCAGAGGAGATCTCGCAAGCCCAGCGCGAGATGAACATGCGGTGGGAGACGCTGATCGGCGCGCTGCGCAACAGCGCACCGGACTTCACCAACATCGACCAGCAGAGCGCCCAGCAGATCCAGTCGGTCGCCGGCGGCCTGCGCTTCACCTGACCATCCCAACCACCACAGACATTCGAAAGGAATCCACCACTATGGACGGAATGATCAAGGTCAACCCCGCGGCGATCGTGGACTACAACGCCGCACTGGGCACGTTCAGCGGCGAGCTGGACAGCATCGCTTCGGAGGCGCAGAACCTGCTCGGCGGCATCGCCGAGTACTTCAGCACCGATCAGGCGTCGGTCACCTACGCACAGGCCCAGCAGATGATCATCGACGCCACCAACGAAGGCAAAGAGGTCATCCACCGCCACGGTGGGGCCGCCGACCAGGCCGGCGTGGACTTCGTCTCCCAGGACGGAGCCTCAGCGAACACCTTCTTGGTCTAAGGCCCGCCAGGGAGCTGGTAGCGACAACGCCCAAAGGGGGGCCAACCCCGGTTGGCCCCCCTTTGTGCTGCTCAAAGTGGAGAGGGGTAGAACATGGCGCTGACCACGACGGTCGGGGGCGTGTGGGTATTGCAGGCGCTGCTGGGCGTGGAATCGATGCCAGTTGCGTTGCGGCTCAAGCCGTTTATTCCATCGGTGCATCACGAATTGATCGTCGACAGCACCGCCGGGCCAGTCCCTATCGCCGAGACTGCGGAGTATCTGAGCCTCGTCGAGGCGGGCGTGATCAAGCCCGGCGGGGCGGTCGACGAGCCGGTGCGGGAATGGATGGCCGTGTTGAGCCGTCCCGATCGGCAAGCGGTGCTGGCGATTCGCCGGCCCTCGGGGGAGCCGGTTCACAACGGCGAGAGTCCCACGGTGGACGAACGGGTGGTGGTGGTGTGTCGGTACCGGCGATGGCTGGCGATGGCGGCCCGCGACGGCAACGACATGGTCATTGATGCTGTCGGCGAAACCGATGACCCGGCCGCCCAGGTGGATCTGATGTGTCAAACCCTGGTGCCGGCGTTGGGCGTGGCCGCGCCGGCCGACATCGAGGGGGTCAATATTGCGGCGGACGTGATGCAGTCGACGCTGGAGGCCGCTGCGCCGCAGGGCCGCGATGCGGTGATCGCCGCGGTGAGCCGGCTGGGATTGCAGCCTCAGCAGGCCGAGGTGCTGGCGGCGGCCACACGCCTTGATGAGTCGGCGATGGCGGTGGCGATGGTCATCGACCACGGTATCGGCCAGCACGTTCATCCTCAGGTGGTGACCGTGGCCGACACCGAACTGGGGCGCGTCAGCATCACGACCAGTACATCGGCCGACGGTAGGCAGTGGATGAGCCTGTGGCCGGCGACGCCGGAGGCGTTGCGCGAGGACCTCGCCGGTCTGCTGTCGGTGCCGCGCGCCGCCGCGTAGTTTGACCATGAGTGCACATGTCGGGGGGCAAAAAATTAGTGCCGATTTCGGGGTATCGCCGCTAGTAAGGTTGGCGCCATGGCGCTGAATCTGACCTCGCGGCTGCAAGTGACGGCCCATTACTTCTGGAACCGCCGCAATGCCGCGGCACTGAGTCATCACGGAGTGCGGCTGGAATACGATCCCGAACAGCGCCGCAGCGCCGCGCTGATCCTGGGGGTGACGTTCACACTGCTGGCGATGGCGCTGATGTTCGTGCTGTCGTGGTTTAAGCCCGCCGGGCAAGTGGGCCAGTCGGCGATCTTGGCCGACCGGGACACCGGCGCGGTCTATGTGAGGGTCGACGGCAGGCTGCACCCGGCACTGAATCTGATGAGCGCCCGGCTGATCGCCGGCCAGGCGAACAACCCGACGTTCGTCAAGGCCCCGGAGTTGGAGAAGTACCCGCAGGGCCCGCTCGTCGGAATCGTGGGCGCTCCCGCAGCGATGCCTGTGCGTACCGCATCGTCGTCGAAGTGGGCGGTGTGTGACACCGCCCCTACGGCGACGTCGACCGCGTCGGCGGCCTCTGAACCGGTGGTGACCGCGATCGCCGGGCAGCTCAGTATGGGCGAGCGATCAGCGCCGTTGCAGATGCCTGACGCCATCCTGGGTCGCTACGGTGATCGCACCTACGTCATCTGGGAGGGGCACCGTTCTGAGATCGATCTGAGCAATACGGCCGTGGCCCTGGCGTTGGGTGTGGACACCACCGCTCCGGATCCAATTCCGCTGTCTCGGGCGTTGTTTGACGCTCTTCCGGCGACCGATCCGTTGGTCAGTCCGGCGATCCCGGGGGCGGGGGAGAAGTCCCGGTGGGAGGTGGCCGACGGCGCGGTGATCGGGTCGGTGCTCTCGGTGCGCGAGCTGGGCCAGCCCAACACCGCAGAATCGCTATACGTGCTGTTGCGCGACGGTGTGCAGAGGATTTCGCCGTTCGCCGCTTCACTGCTGCGATCGGCGAACTCGTTCGGCGACGTGGCCCCGATACAGGTGGCTCCCGACAAATTGGCGCCGGTGCCGGTGGTGGACAACTTGCCGGTGTCGTTCTATCCGGCCACTCGGCTGCGGCTGGTGAATACCGCAGTGAACGCGACGACCTGCCTGGCCTGGTCGAAGGGCGCCACCGACCGCGCCGCCGAGGTCACCATCCTGTCCGGGCAGGGTCTGCCGATACCTCTCGGTTCGGCAGACAACCGGCTTGTCCATCTGCCCAAGGGGGTACGCGACCCGGAGCCCGTTGAGGCCGACCAGGTGTATATCAGCCCTGGCGCAACGAATCTGGTGATGACTACCAGTGCTGCGCCGGCAGCGTCCTCGCGGGAAGCAATGTGGTGGATTTCTGATCAGGGTGTGCGCTACGGGATTGAGCTCTCCGACGAGGCGTTCACGGCGCTGGGGGTGTCTCCGCAGCGATCGCAGCAAGCGCCGTGGCCGCTCATCCGAGCGTTCGCGCCGGGTCCGGCGCTGACCCGGGCCGACGCCATGGTCCAGCACGACACCCTGGCCCCGGTGGGTGGTGCTGAAGCGCTTCCCACCAGGGCAGCCGGAAGCTAGCCGTCACAAATCGAGGCTCCAAAACTAGTGCCGATATACAACATCCACGCTGATAGGATCGGATTGTGACTGACCGCGACCTTCCCCCAAAGCAGGCGGGCTACCCTTCCTCAACCGGGGGCGATTCCCGCGACACCCCCCACCAAGCCCCCGAGCCGCCACCGCCACCGCCGGGCTGGCCGGCGCCCCCGCTGCCACCCACTGGCAGTGCAGACACGGGCGCTCACGCCCGCCCCTCGCCCCCGCCCCCGCCCCCGTGGCCGGGCCGCGCCCCCGACTCGCCCAGTCGCGCCCCCGACTCGCCCAGTCGCGCCCCCGACTCGCTCAGTCGCGCCCCGGGGTCGGACCTCCCGCCGCCACGGGCTCAGCAAGCGCCGCGCCGTGAGCCCGAGGCCGATCCCGAGGCCGCCTCTCCTGCTGCGACGCCCGTGGAGCAGCCCGCCGCCGAATCGGAGGAGTCCGAACAGACCAGCCCCTACCGTCCGTCGGACATCGAGACCACCACGATCTACGACCGGCGCGATTTCGGGCCGCCACCGCTGCGCGAAAACCCCTCTGCGACAAGCCCCTACGACGACAGCGCCGACAGGCAGCGCGGCGCTGCGTCGACGGGCTCCCCGCCTCGGTGGAGTGCTGCTGAACCAGCACGGCATCAAGCACCACCGCCTTCCCGGCAGCCCGGCCTGCCACGAGCGCCGATGTCGCGCGACAGCTGGCCGGCGGACCATTCCGGGCCCGAACCCGCCAGCGATGCACGCAACTGGGTCGAGCCACCCCCGGCCGCGGCCGGGCCGGCTAACTGGTCCTATGTCGACTCGATTCGGCCCAGTGAACTTGTCCCCACACGCAAGATTCCGCCCGGCAAAGGGTGGCGAAAGTTCATGTACAAGAGCACGTTTGGGTTGCTGAATTTCGGTCAGTCACCTGACGAGCGCCGCTTGGCTGAGTTGGAAGCCAAGATCCGCTCACTGCTTCGAGGCCGCTACAAGATCGGGGTCCTGGGCAAAGGTGGTGTCGGCAAGACCACCGTCGCCGCCGGTGTGGGCTCGATCTTCGCCGAGCTGCGCCAGGACGACCGGGTGGTGGCCATCGACGCTGACACCGCGTTCGGCAAGCTGGGCCTGCGCGTCGATCCCAACGCCAAGGGCTCCTACTGGGAGCTGGCCGCCGATCAGGACCTACGCACCTTTGCCGACGTGCGATCCCGTGTCGGAAACAACTCCGCCGGGCTGTTCGTGTTGGCCGGCGAATCATCCACAGCGCGCCGCCGCGTCCTTGATCCGTCGATCTACCGCGAGGCGACCGGCCGCTTGGACAACCATTTCACGCTGTCGATCATCGACTGCGGATCCACCATGGACTCCTCGGTGACCCGCGAGGTCCTGCGCGACCTCGACGCGCTCATCGTGGTGTCCTCGATGTGGGTCGACGGGGCTTCGGCTGCCGCGCAAACCATGGAGCTGCTGGCCAATACCGGTCACACCGGGCTGCTGCATCGAACGGTGGTGGTCCTCAACGACAGCGACGGACACGCCGACAAACGCACCCGTGAGGTCCTCCATGAGCAGTTCAGCCAGCGCGGCCAGCTCGTCGTCGAGGTGCCCTACGACGGCAATCTGCGCCCGGGCGGGGTGATCGACGTGCAGAACGAGGTCGACAAGACCACTCGGCGTCGATTCATCGAGATCGCCGCGGCGATCGCCGAGCACTTCCCGGCCACCAGTGACGGCCCGCGGGGGCGCCGATGACCACGGTCAGGCCATCGACTGCCACGTCGGGGTCCTCAGCCCCGGGAGGACCGCTGGTGCCCTCGTCGTGCCGGGTGTCGCTGCTGGTGGGGGATGCCCACCAGATTGATCTGGTGTTGCCGGCCGCGGTACCGCTCTCGGCGCTGACCGACTCGACTCTGGGCGCGGTCAATCGCCTCCTGCGCAGCAAGGGCGAAGACGAACTCCCTACGGGCACTTACGAGTTCGCCCGAGCGGTGGGCATGACGCGGCTGTCGGAGGAGGTGTCACTGTCGGCCCAGGGCGTCTCCGACGGCGACCTGTTGGCCTTCGTCCCAGAGAAAACAGCCCGCCGGTATACGCCGCTTATCGAGAATGTCTCGACCGCATTGGCCCGCTGGGCGCACGCCCACTTTCCACCGGTGTCCACCCACGACGCCGTGGTGGTCGCCGGCGCGCTCACCGCGGCTGCACTGAGCGGCGCGGCCCTGCTGGTGTGGCGGTTGCGCTGGGCGGCGCAGCACTTCTGGCTCAGTCCGGCGATCTTCGCCGCGACAGCGGTCGTCCTGTTGGCCGCAGCGATGTTGTCGGCGCGTTCGGGAGCCAGCCGCGTGATCGTTGACGGGGCCGCGTGGGCAGCCGTGATCGGTGTCGTCTTGGCGGGCGCGACCGCGCCCTACGGTGACCAGCCTGGCGCCCCGCATGCCTTTCTGGCCGCCGTGGTGGCCAGCGTGGGCGTGCTGCTACTGGCGCGGATGACCGGGCGGCACTGGACCGCCGCCGCGGCGGTCCTGACCGTCACGGCCGCCATCGTCGGGGCCGCCGTCACCCGGATGTTCTTCGACGTCCCCGCCCAGCGCATCGCCATCGTGATGTTGATGGCGGTGCTGATCGCCTCCCGCGCAGCCACGGCGATTGGTCTGTGGATGTCGAAGGTGCCGCGGCAGAGCTTCGAATCCATCACCGGCCGCGACATGTTCACTCGCGCGCCCGGCCAGCCTGAGGACACCCTGACCCCGGTGGAGTCGGCGGCCCATGACGTGACCTTGCGCGGCGAAGACGTCGCCGAGGTCGCGCGCCGATCCAACCGGGTGCTGACGGGCACGCTGTTCGGTATCGCCGCGGTCCAATTGGCGTCGTCCTGGTGGGCCGTCGATCCGGGCTCGGGCTCACAGTGGCCGTCGATCACCGTCGTCGTGGTCACAGCTGTGTGCTTGATCTTGCGGGCTCGCGGGCTGCGGCACCGCCGCCATGCGGTGACGATCGTGAGTGGCTCAGCGCTGTCGCTGATGGCCATTCCCCTCCATTACGGGCTGAGCGCTCCTGCGTCGGCCACTGTCGCCGTCGTGGTGGCCGCCGCCGCAGTGCTTGCCGTGGCGGTGGCCGGGCTGCTGGCCGGGGCGGTAATTCCCTCGCGCAGCTTCTCCGAACCCATCCGCCAGGTCGTGGAATGGCTCGAGTACATCGGGTATGCGCTCATCGTGCCGTTCGCGGCGTGGGCGATCGGCCTGCTGCAGTACATCAGGTTGCACTGATGAGGGGCAGGAGTGTGGCGGCCGCGCTGGCCGCGTTCGGGCTGCTGAGCGCGAACTTGATGGCCCCGCCGGCGGCGCTGGCGATCGCCCCGCCGGTCATCGACCCGGGCGCCTTGCCGCCCGACGAAACACCGGGGCCGCCGCAGGAGATGCGCCAAACCAAGGCGTGCATCTCACCGGTAGTGGTCGGCGATCCCAACGTGACCCAGCCCGCCCCGGGCAACACCATGCTCAACATCGAGCAGGCGTGGCAATACTCCACCGGCGCGGGGGTGACGGTCGCCATCATCGACACCGGCGTCACCCCGAATCCGCGGTTTCCGCGGCTGTTTCCCGGCGGCGACTTCGTGCAGGGTTTGCCCGACGGCGGGCTGACCGATTGCGACAGTCACGGCACGATCGTCGCGTCGATCATCGGTGCCGCCCCGGCCAATCCGGCCGACCGGCCCACGCCGCGTCCTGTGGGTGTGGGCGCGCCTCCTCCACCGCCGGGTATACCGGCCAACCCCGCACCGCCGGCGTTCCCGCCGCCGCCGACGATCACAGCGACCGCGACGGTGACCGCACCCGCGCCCGAGCCGCCGCCACCACCCCCGGCGGAGCCTCCTCCTGGGGGACCCCCTCCTGCGGGGCCCCCTCCGGCGCAGGGACCTGGACCCGGCGACACCGGGGCAGCTCAACCATTGGTCCCCGGACCGCCGCCCGACGGCCCGGACGGCGTGGTGGGCGTCGCCCCTGACGTCTCCTTGATTTCGATTCGGCAGTCGTCGACGGCGTTCACCCCGGTACGGCCCAGCCCGGGCGATTTGCAGGGGCAGCGCAAAGTCGGCGACATCGTGACGCTGGCCAAGGCGATCCGCCACGCCGCCGACCTGCCGGGGGTGCGGGTCATCAATGTGTCCCTGGCCTCGTGCATCAACGCCGCCGCCCCGGTTAACCAGGATCTCCTCGGCGCGGCGATCCGCTACGCCGCGGTGGAAAAGGACATCGTCATCGTGGCCGCCGCGGGCAACAAGGGCGAGCCCGAGCAGGGACAGGACTGCGGCCAGAACCCGGCGTTCAACCCGCTCAACCCCGACGATCCGCGCGACTGGAACGGGGTGCGCACGATCGTCACGCCGGCGTGGTTCTCCAACTACGTCCTCACCGTCGGGGCGGTGACTCCCGAGGGGCTGCCGCTGCCGGATTCCATCAACGGCCCCTGGGTGTCGGTGGCCGCTCCCGGCTGGCGGATCATGGGTCTGGCCAACACCAACGGCGCCGCGGTCAACGCCCGCCCCGACGAACCGGGCCTGGGCGCCGGGTTCTGGGGCACCAGTTTTTCGGCCGCCTATGTCAGCGGTGTGGTCGCGTTGGTGCGGGCGAAGTTTCCCGACCTGACCGCGGCGCAAGTCATGCGGCGCATCACCGAAACCGCCCACAATCCGGCCCGCGGGGTCGACAATCAGGTCGGCTACGGGGTGGTCGATCCGGTGGCGGCGCTGACCTTCGATGTGCCGCTGGGTGATCCCAAGCCCGTCGAGCAGCTCAGCACCGACCTCTACGTGCCCCCAGCCCCTCCCGGCCCGGATTTGCGGCCTCGCAACAGCGCACTGCTCGGCGGTGCGGCGGTGCTTGTGCTCGCCGGTGTCGCCCTGGCGGTGGTGGCGATGCGGCGAAAGATGATCCGATGAAGGCCCGCACAGTCGGCGTGCGCGCCGGCACACCGGTGGTCGTAGCCCTGGAAGTCATTGCGCTGGTGTCGTTCATGGCGCTGCCGCCGGCCCGGTTCGGATGGTGGCCGGCCGCCACGATCACCGCCGCGGCGCTGCTGCTGCTGGTGCCGACGCTGCATCGACGCAACGTGCCGGCGTGGCTGGCGGCCGTGGCGCGGTGGCGTTCCCGGCGCCGCAAGCGACCGGCCGCGGCCGCGGCGGTAGACGTGCCGCACGGCAACATCGTGTGCGGAGTGCGGGTCGAGGAATACGAAGCCCTCACCATGATCGAGGTGACCGGCAAGCCGTACTCGCTGACGTTCCTGCGCGGCTCGACGGTGTCGCTGACGCGCAACGTGTTGCCGCTGGAGGTGCTCACCGAGCTCCTCGATCAGCCCGGCGGACTTCAGCTCGCGATTGACGTGGTACCCGCCGGTCATCGGGTGCGCCGCGGCAACGAGTACCCGCCGCTGTACAGCACCCTGTTGGCCGATCGGCCCGCCGCCGGCCAGCGCACCCTGCAGTTCGTGGTGCGACTCGACATCCAAAACTCGGTGCCGGGCTTGCAGTATCGACACTCCATCGGGGCGGCTGCCGCCGCAGCCACCGAACGGATCATCAACACACTGTTGGAACGTGACATTCGCGCGACCGCGTTGAGCGCGGCCGAACTGGACACCGCCCTTGATCGCCTCGGCGCCCGTTTGCAGTCAGCGCCAACACCTCCGGTGATCGAGGGCACCGACAGTCCCGCGGCCCCCATGCCGTTCCGCTCGACCAGCCCAGCGACCCGCCGCCGCACCAAAGCCGGTAGCGAGGTCGGCTGGCGCAGGGTCAAAGGCCACCCCGGCTTCCTCACGACGTACTACTTCTCACCCGAGGACATCACCACCGCCTCACTGCACCAGATGTGGGCGCTGCGCACCGATGAGGTCGTGCTGACGCTGAGCCTGTTCAAACGCCGCTATGTGGAAGCCCCCGACGGCGACGGCCCGGTAATGGTGTCGGCGATGGTGCGCACCAACGACCCGCAGCCTCCACAACAGCCTCCGACGCTGCATCTGAACACGTTGCCCGGCGACCAATATCCCGCCGCGCTGCGGCCCGCACCGACAGCGCGGCCACCACATCTGGAGATCCCCTCGCGCGCCTTGGGGGACCCGACAACCCTGGAGATACCCATCGGCTCCACCGGAATCCTGGTGGGGGCAGCACTGCGCGATGACCGGCGCGCCGATCCGCAAGTGCAACGCGATGACTTGGTCATGCTGGCATTGACCGATCCGCAGCGTGCGACCCGCATCGTCATGGACACCGGCGACTACTACGTGCGCCAGCTGCTCATCCGGGCCGCGGCGGTGGGGGAGCGGATCGCGATCTACTCCAGCCAGCCCAACTGTTGGATCGGGTTGTCCCAACCCAACATCGCTGTCGTCGAACGGCGCCGGCCCGCGGAGTTCGTGCCGTCGATCATCGTCAACGACCGTCCCGTGATGCCGCCACCGACCGGGTTGTCGGCCACCGTGATCACGCTGGGCCGCGCCCAGCCCGCCGGTCAGCAACCCGACATGCACTTTCAGCAGATCTCCCGAGAATCGGTGCGCATCACCACCGACGCCGACACCATCGAGGTGGCGATCGTGGCGTTCAACCAAGAGCAGGCCTGGCTCGGAATTTGAGCGGTGCTGCGCGTCGGAGCCGCCGGTAAACTTGTGCACATGCCGCCGGCGCGCGGCTGCTCTCCTGCACAACGGACATCCGCCCACACCGGATCCGCACCCGTCAGGACAACGCCCCTCGGGCGTCGCGCTGCGACCCGTTGCTCAACGCGCGGCCGCGGACGGTGTGGGCTCCCGCACGGCGGCCGCGCACGAACGATGGGATCCACCGTGACCACCAACGCCCGCAAGCAAGCCGCCCGCGACCACCAACGCACCCACCACGTCTCCTACACCGAGGCGCTGCGCGCCGTCACCCAAACCCCGGGCGACCTCACCGATCGGCCCTGGCCGATCACCGCCGCCCGCATCGACCCGCTCGGGGTGGATCAGCGCTTCCTGGACGCCCTGAACATCACCGATGTCGCGATCTTCGACCCGCAACCGGGGTGGCAGCGCCGCGCCGGCGATCGCGTCGTGCGAATCCCAGTCGGCGCGCCGCCCGACGCTTCCCACATTCCGACGACGATCGAGATCGGCGAGCACGCCAGCATTCTGGCGTGCATCGACACCGGGGGAGCGGGCTAAACGCATTGCGCTGCAATCAATCGTCTTCGCCCTGTGCGCGATCTATCCGCCTACCCGAGTCATTGTCGCAGTCGGCGATTTTCAAAACTGCATTCGCTCTGCTGGGTCGTTGCCGCCGCACGTCGTCAAAGCTCACCGCGGCCATCACCGCCCTGAGGACCCGCCCGGGCACTGGGAAAGCTGGTGCGCCTACCTCGACGACGAGATCGACCGCCGCGCACCCAGACGCGCCACAGCCCTCCCGAACTGGTCGTGATCGACGCCGTCGACGAGCTGCTGGACTGGCAGCCCGAGGTGACGACCACACTGCAGCGGGTCATCGACCAGGCCCCAGGCTGGGCGTGCGGCTGATCGTGTCGAGCACCCGGCCGCCGGCGCTGCTTCCCACCGGCGATGGTCGGACCGTGTCCCTGACCTGCGACTGCGTCCTCGCGTTGCGGACGGCCACAGCACAGGACTCAGTCGATGTGCTCGGCCGCCCCGAGGCCTGGCAGCTGTCCGAGGACCCTGGGTACGCCTACCTAAGATCCCACACCGGCACCCCCGACGGCCCAATCCGCTTGTTCAACGCCACGGAAGTCGCTTATGCGTTGGGGCAGCGGCTCGGTGCCAGCTGAAAACAGAACAGCGGAATTTTCCGTCCCCGCCCCGCCCCGCCGCGCCGCGCCGTAGCCTTAATCTGTGACTGATGAGCAGCTCGCCGCACCGCTGTGTTTGGAGTCGTTTCGCCGCCGCAACGCCGCGGCGGTGACGATGGGCGAGCCCCAGCGGCTGTTCACCATCGCCGACGTCGCTAAGGCATGCAACTTGCCGCAACCGGTTGTGGCGCAACTCATTCCGCGCACCTGGACCGATGACGGCTGGATGTACACCGCCGATCAGCTCCAGTACGCGGTACGGATCGGGCCCGACGTACGCGCGGGGGAGTACGTCGCTCCACTGCCCGACTGAGCCGCCGCGAAAATAATGCACGAAGCACCCTGGCGCCAGCCCTAGGGTTCCAACTATGAGCGCGACGCCCACAGCCGCTGGCGGCTACCGGCCACCGGTGACTCCCTTCGCCGGCTGGGTGCACGACGACCGCGGCCGGCTGGTGCCGCTGGAGACCGCACCGCACATCGGCGCGTTCGCCCCACCGGGCGCCGGTAAGACCCGTAAGTGGCTGGCGCAGTCGGCGGTGCTCTGGCCGGGCCCGGCGCTGGTGTCCTCGTCCAAAGATGACCTGATGCAGATGGTCGCCTCACGCCGCTATGGCCCGGCCGCGCTGCTGGATCTGCGGCCGATAGCGGCCCCGTATTACCCGGCCGATCTGCGTCCCTACCGTTTCGATCCGACGGCGTGGATCACCGGCCTGGAGGACGCCAAGGCGGTGGCGCGCACACTGCTGAGTACGTCGGCGGTTGCCCTGTCGGGCAGCTCTTTTCGTGGCAGCGATCCCGGGCCGTGGGATGATCTGGCGTTCGCCCCGTTGACCTGCTTGCTGTACGCCGCGAGCCCGCACGCGCTCGGCCTGGGTATGGACTGGGTGCTCGAGGCGGCTGAGGATGTGACGCTACCCAACCCGTGGCCAACGTCGACGCAGATGAGCACCGACCCGTCGTGGGTGACCGCGGCGGTCTGGTCGGCCAACCGCTATTTCGAGGCGCGCGTGCGCAGCGTGTTGACTATGGAAGCCAAGCAACGCGATTCGGTCAAGATCACCGTGACCAAGGTCCTGACCGCCTGGCTGCAAACGATGGAACGCGACAAGGGTCTGCCGATGCTCGACGAAACTTTTTTGGAGGACCCCAACGCCACCATCTATCTGCTGACCCCGTTCGACGGAACGGTAGCCGCGCAGGCGATCACCCTGATGGATCAGCTGATCAATCGGCAACGCGTGAAAGTCGCTCAGTGGGACGCGTTTGCGCGGCTAGGCATGTTCCTCGACGAGATCACCAACACCCCGTTGCCGCGGCTGCCCCAATACATCGCCGAGTCCCGCGGCCTGGGGGTATCGCTGTGTTTCGCCGCCCAGGCCGGTGAGCAGCTCGACGCGATCTACGGCCCGCTGCAGGGCGCAGCGATTCGGGCCGTCGTTCCAGCATCGCTGCTCATGTACGGTTCGCACGAAAAGGATCTGATGGAGTCGGCGTCATTTTGGAGCGGCAAGACGACCCGCAGTCAACAGTCCTACGACCACAGCTTGGATTCCACGTCGACCAGCCGCAACTTCGGCAATGCCCTTGAGCCTGAAGAACTTTTACCGCCCAACGACACGTTCGCCCGGTTGCTGGTGCGAGGAACGCCCGGGCGCATGGTATCCCTCATCGACTGGACCGAGTTCGTCAAATATCTCGACGAACTACGCGCGGCCCGAATCGTCGTTTGTACGGTTTCAAATGCCGTGCCGGATTCTCAATCGAGATGACGTATCGGTGTCGGATCCGACACGCCCGTGAGAAATAGGCAGACTTTTGAGATAAGTCACTGTTGGTGGTGATGGTTGACCAGCGGGATGGGCATACACCGCAAACCGCCGTATCCGACTGCGCCGTATTCGTATGTGCGGTACTGCCACCAAAGGCACCTTGGGTGTGCTCGAAATGGGGGACCAAGTGAACCCTTACCAGATAGACCCGCGTACGCGCATCAACTGTGGACGTTCGTCGTAGCGCGTCGGCAACGATGCCGCTTCCTTATGTGCGCCAGTCTCCAATAGTCCCGCATAGAAATCGTTTTCGTCGCCCAGGGCACGGCGTTAAACAACGCAGAAGGATGCCAGTGATGATCCATCCAATGAAAAAAGCGCCTTACTTCTATGGATACCGAATGTTACCCATCAAAGTATTAACTTTTCATCCAGATGGTCAGGGCCGTTGCGTCGGTGGGCAGTTGGTGGCCGCGCTCCTCTTGCGACTCGACTCGAGAACGGCACTTGGTCTACAGCGTTGTCATCGGCAAGACCAACGGCTCCCTGGTCGACGTGAGGTCGACGCCGGCCACGCCCAGGTACTCCAGGTTGAGCCGATGGGGTCCGAAAACAACCAGCAACTGCGTCCTCAGCCGGAGGGATGGATGGTGGGTTCATGTCGCGGCACTGGTGAGCAGAACCACAGCGAGCATCCCGCCTCACGGCTGCTCAGTGTCTCAACCGCCGGCAGTCGCCGCTGAAGGGCTGTCGTTCACTCGTTTCGCCGCGCTCCTGGTGGTTTGCGTCAACCACTGTGGCGTCGATCACCACCGCGGTCACATTGTCGTGGCCGCCCGCGTCGACCGCAGCCTTGACCAGTTGATTCGCGGCCGCCTGCGGATCTGGGATCGCGCGCAAGACCCCGGCGATGAACAAGTCGTCGATCTCTCTCGTCAGGCCGTCGGAACACACGAGAATTCGGTCGCCGCTGATGATCGGCAGCAGCCAAACGTCTGCCGGATACTCGATCTCTGCGATCAGCGCCCGGGTCAGCAGATTGCGGGCTGGATGAGTCCCTGCCGCAGACGGAGTGATCGCGTCCGTCTCGACCAGCTGCTGCACAACGGAATGATCGACGCTGAGCTGCCGCAGTCCGCGCGAATCCAAGCGGTATGTCCGTGAGTCGCCGATATTGACTACCATCCAGGATGGCACGTGGTCGACCTGAGTCGTGATCACGCCGCTGAGGGTGGTTCCCGGTGCTCGCCCATGCTCGACCGGGATGCGGGCGATCCGCGTCCGAGCGTCTGCCAGGCATGTCATGAGCATCTCGGTGGTCACCTGCGGGTGACCGGACAGCGGCAGCAGTGCGTTGACGGCCTCCCGGGCCGCGACGTCTCCGGCGAAGTGCCCTCCCATACCATCGGCGACAACGAAAACTGGGGGTGCGGTGCCATATATGTCTTGGTTGCTTTGGCGTACCGCGCCGACGCTGGAGGCCGCACCCCAGGCGATCGTCGCGGCACCCATCGCACAGCGGTTCGTTATCATTCGGACCTTCACTCGGCGTGCTCCCATGTGGATCGTGCATCCCATTGGCGCTATGGCTTGTAGTCCGGGCTCCATGGGTGTGCAGCGCCCGTCGACCTCGAGCTCAGAGCCGTTGGTGGAATGGCAGTCTCGGATCCACAGACCGTTTTCGTCGACGTCGAATTCGAGATGTGTCCTCGACATCGAACAGGTGTCATCGGCGAGCGCAACGAGATGTGCCACAATCTTGGCTGCGCCCGCGGTCGGCTCACGTCCGATCAGGCCTCGACCACGAACGGCCAGAGTGGACCCGTCGTCGAACTCGAGTCGAAATTGCGCCGAAAATTTTGCCGCCGCGGCATGCGTGACGCCTTGTGTGGCAACGTTCTTGACGACCTCAACACCCAGCCGCGCAGTCGTCTCAGTGGGCACGTGGTTTGCGGGTGCTCGTGTCACAGACACGCGCGGTGCCCCGCCGACGCGCCCACATCGGCCCGTGGGCGGATCTGCCGCCATCGTCGCATGTTGTGCTGGCGCCGCGTCGGCCATGATGTTGTGTTTGCGGTTCCACATCATCGTGGTTCCCCTTTCGCGGCGCAGCCGGATGGGCTGATGTCTCCATAATGCGCCGCAAACTTGTGGCGACGCTGAGCGACACTGAGAGCTGTCACAGTTGACGCGCGGCGAAGACGAAAGCTGCGGGATTCCGGCACGTCCGCCGAAGCTGAACACCTCCTGCCTACCGGCTATGCAGACTGGGGATCAACCAACCAGACACGCGTAGCGCGACGACACAGCACGAGTCGGCGAAGTCAGCCCGTCGAGCATCACGCCGCTAGGTCCAACTCGGACCGGACGGCCGATAGCGGCTCAGCCAGCGCGGATTCAGTCGTCGCGACAAATCGTCACTCGACCGCCAACTTGTCTGTCGCACAGAAGGATTCTGCATTGCGGCTCAGCTGGGGTCGGGGTGCGGTATGAGTAGTTCGAAGGTTGTGGGGGCGCCCGGGTTGCGCAAGTTGAGTCGGGCGCCTTCGGCTTCGGCAAGTGAGCGGGCAAGGGCCAGGCCGATTCCGGTGCCGGTTGCGGTGATATCGCGTCGGTGAAACAGGTTGTCAGGGTGGCGGGGTCCTGGTCCAGCGTCGGTGACGGTGATCGCCACGCCGCCCTGAACTGGAGTGGCGTTGAGGGTGACGTTGCCGCGCCCGTGGCGCAGGGCGTTGTCGAGGAGTACATCGAGGATGTGGTGCACGGCGACTGGGGAGACGTGCGCGTCACCTGTTATGGGCGGCACGGTTAGCGGCCGGCCCGCTGCTGTGAATGCCGGTGACCACCGGTCATAAAGGTCGCGCAACAGGGCAGCCAGAGGGGTGGTGTCGTGGGTGGTTGCGGTGTCGCGGGCCAGTTGCAGCAGGTTGGTGATGGTGTGTTTCATCTGGATGAGCGCGTGCAGGCTTTCCGTGACGATGGTGCGGGAGTCCGGGCGGGGCGCTAGTAGTTCGGTTTCCAGGGCGACGATAACCGCGGCTAGGGGGTTTCTCAGCTGGTGGGAGGCGTCGGCGGTAAAGGCTCGTTCGCGTTCGATGAGGCCACGGATGCGGTGGGCGCTTGAGGTCAACGCTTGTCCGATTTCGTCGAACTCATCGAGCCTGGTGTCCGGGATTTTGACGGTGAAGTCGCCGTGGCCGAGCTGGGTGGCGGCATTGCGCAGCGCGGTGACCGGGGCGAGTAGCCGGCGCACCAGAAACCAACCGATGACCGCGGCAATGGCGATGGTTGCTACCGCCAGAGCCAGCAGCCGGGCGAGCGCGGCTGCGGTGCGTGCGGTGCTTTCCTGAACTGATTCGGCGACCCGTACCGCACCGCCAAAGGGCGTTGACATGCTGGCTGCCGCGGTGATGTCGGCATCGTGGCGTCCGGTGGCGACGCCGCCACGTAGCGCGTCGCGTACGACGGCGTCCGCGGTGGGGGGGCCTGTTCCCGCGATGCGTGTTCCGCGCGCATCGTAGAGCCCGTATCGATGGTGGGGATCGGTGTCGGCGGGTTGCCAGGTGCGGTTGTGGGTGGGGTCGGCTGGTGCGGTACGCGCGGCGGCGGCGGCCAAGCGCTGCAGTTCGAGTTGGTCGATGTGCTGATTCTGAGCGCGGATAACCAGAGCCATGGGGATGAAGAGCACCGTGATCCCTAGCGCGCACACCGCGACAACGGTGAGCAGGACACGGCGCCTCACGGGTGGTCCAGCCGATAGCCGATGCCTCGTAGCGCGGTGATCCGGCTTGGGGTGCCGGGTTGTTCGCCGAGGTGTCGGCGCAGGCCCGCGATGTGGACATCGAGTGTCTTACTGGAACCGCCCCAATGGTCTTGCCACACATCGGCCAACAGTTGGTTTCGGGACACGACCTGGCCGGGCTGGCGGGCCAGTCTGGCCAGCAGATCGAACTCCTTGGCCGGCAGCCTCACCTCGGTGGTGTTCACCCAGACTCGACGGGCAGCGAGGTCCAACTGCACATCGCCGACGGTGACATGGCGTGCGGTGGCTGCGTGCATCTCGGTGATGCGCAGATGGGCGCGGATGCGAGCAAGCAGCTCGGCCAGCCGGAACGGTTTAGTGAGGTAATCCACTGCGCCGGTGTGCAATCCGCTGACCACATCGGCTTCCTCCGCACGCGCTGTCACCATGATGATCGGTAACTGCGGCTGGTGTGCGATCAGCTTGCGGGCGACTTCGATTCCGTCGCCGTCGGGCAAGCCGAGGTCGAGCAAGACCAGGTCGACGTCGTCGGATTGAACTGTGCTGAACGCGGCCGCGCCGTCGATCGCCACGGCGGCGGTGTAGCCGGTGGCCTCCAAGGCGCGTTGCAGACTGGCCGCGATCAACGGATCGTCCTCGACAATCAGCACGTGAGCGGCCATCACCGTACCGGCGCAGGGGTCAGGGCGTGCTGGCGCGGTCGGCGCCGCGGCCCCGGATCGCTGGGGGCAGCTGCACCGCCGCGATGACCAGGAAGACCGTCTCCACCAGTAGCGAAGGAATTCCTTCGGCCCAGTCGCTGGAGGTATATCCGAACAGTCCCACGGTTCGGCTGAGCACGAACCCGGCGACCATGCCGGCCGACACGGCGGCGCCGATAATCCATGCCGTCACCTTAGGCCGCCACCACAGCCATCCCGCCGCTCCCAGAGTCAGCGGCACTGCCGCGACGAAGGAGATTCCCAGCCACGGCTTCTCCGCCAGATACTCCGGGATCAGGATCAAGTGCAGTATTCCGGCGGCGGCCAGCATCACGGCCGCAACCCGGCGAAGCACGATACTGGTGGTGGCCGCGGAGGTTGCCGTGGAGCCCGCTGGCCGCGGCGGCTGTGATGAGTACTGTGGCATGGCATTTCCTTCTGTTGAGAACCGAATAACCGCCAGTGTCACAGGACTTGGGTTAGCCGGGCATCCCCCCGACGGTTAAGCCACGGTTAGCTTCACGCGGCCATCCCCGAAGCGAGCCGGCGCGCCAGGCACGCCACGCCCATCGATCTGGCATTGATCAGCGACACGGCCCGGCTATGGAATGGCCTTCTCCGTCGAAGGACGCACCCTCGGCAACACGATGTTCAGTTCCCCGCGCTGGGCCAGTAGGAGGGATGGATTTGGCGCCCATGGCCACGTGGAAGGCGATCCGGCTTTGGGTCGGCAAACACGATGGATCGCACCTGCCGAGCAGCCGGTGGTGAGGAATTGTGAATGGTCGTTCGTCGGTGAGCCGATCCCTTACCTGACGCTGGAAGAATGTTAACTCGGCACCTTTTAGCCTTCCTTTAGTGGCAAACGGCCACTACGTAGGACTTGGCGGAAGGTGAATAGTCATGTGGTTCGAAACGCGTTATATGGCAGCAATACTCGTGGCGGCAGGCGCTCTGGCCGGGATGGTTGCCGCGCCGATGGCCGCGGCCGCAGTGGTGTCCCCGCCAACGGCGGTGACCCACGAAGTATGCGTCACACCGGGTCTGGGCATCAGGCAGTGCTCAACCCCGGGCAATACGTCGATCAGCGTACGGCATAACCCCAACATCCATCCCCCGGTGAGGTACGCGTATCCCTTCCAACGATGATCCTGCGCAATCGGTCCCGGGCACCGACGCGCGGTTGTGGAACGCACTATGGGGACCGGCTCGGGCCGATGCAGTGGATTCGCGGCCGGCCCTGCGCTATAGGTTTCTGCGCGCTTGTTGATTACCGTCGTTTGTGACGCTCGCGGCGCAGGGTGCCGGTTGTGGCTCGTTGTCGCCAGGCACGGTTCAATGCCGGACTGACAAGGGAGAAGGATGTCGTCAACCCCGTCCGGCCCGGCGGATGCGCAGCCGGCGGATTCTTCGTGTTTTGTGATGCGCAAGCTTCCGCACGTCACGCTGCTGTTTTGGGTGATCAAGATTATTGCGACCACCCTGGGCGAAACGGGTGGCGATCTGCTGGCGCAGACGCTGCACGTCGGCTACCTGGTGGCCACGGCAATCTTCTTGGCGCTGTTTGCGGTCGCGGTGGTGTTTCAACTCAAGGCGCGGCGGTTTCACCCGGCCCTGTTTTGGACCGTGATCGCGTTGAGCAGTACCGCCGGCACCACGCTGTCGGATCTGATGAACCGCACCGGCGGGATCGGTTACGCGGGGGGCGCGCTCATCTTGAGCACCGGTCTGGCGGTCGTGTTCGTCATTTGGTGGCGCAGCGGACAAACCCTTGACGTGGAGAACGTCGCTTCGTTTCGTGGGGAGCTGCTGTTCTGGGTGGCCATCTTGTTCTCCAACAGCCTAGGCACTTCCAGCGGCGACTTCCTGGCCGATGGCCTGGGGTTCGGGTTCCGCGACAGCGCACTGTTGCTGTCCGCGATCATGCTGGTTCTGCTGGCCGGGCACTACTTCACTCGCATCAGCGGCGTGGTGTTGTTTTGGATCGCGTTCGTGCTGACCCGCCCGCTGGGCGCGACGGTCGGGGACTTCCTGAGCAAGCCTCTGGATAAGGGCGGCCTGGCTTGGGGCACCGAGTGGACCTCGGCGACACTGCTGGCCGTGCTCATCGCGCTGATCGCCTACCAGGCGATTCATCTTCGTCGTCATCCCCTGGCCCCGCTGCCCGTCCCTGTCCACCGCCGCACCGGCGAACCGCAGCAACCCAACGGCGCTTTGGTCATCCCGGGTGTCTGAGGGGTGGGCGGGCGGTGTTGGCCCGCCGGTGCCGGTTGCGCCCCGGTGGGCAGGAAGAGGGTGAAGTGGTGGGGTTTGTGGAGCTCAGACGCAGTCGTCTACCTTCGGCTTCGACGAGGCTGCGGGCCAGGGGTAGCCAAATTCCGTGATGACCGGCCCGCTGCTGGCGGAAGAGCGAGGGTTCGTTGTGCCGGAGTGGGTGCCGGCATCGGATACGTCGATCGCTGTCGCGCTGATGGGCGTCGCGCCGTGCACTGTGACGACGCTAGCGCCGTGCCTGAAGGCGTTGTCGATGAGCACGGCGAGGATGCGACGGACGGCGGCCGTGGACGCGTGGCAGGGGGCAGCTCGGTGTCGGTGGTCACGTTCGGTCCCCGGCCAGCGTGGAGGACGCGAGGCCGCCAGGTGTAGCTGATTTCGGCGAGCAGCGCATCGGCTGCCAGCGGCTCGGTGCTGCGAGTGCGGTCCCGGGCGAGTGTCGTCAAGTCGTCGATGGTGCTCTCGAGATGATCGGTGAGCGTGATGGCGTCGGCGATCGCGTGATGGGAGTCGATGGTCGTCGAGTCCCGCGCCGCTTCCAGACCCAGACGCGCCCGGTTAGGGGTGCGCAGTTGGTGGGAGGCGTTGGCGGTGATGGCGCGTTCGCGTCGACGAGGTCTGCGATGCGCGCTGTGGTCCGGTCCAGTGCGTTGTTGACGCAATCGATTTCGGAGACGCCGCTGGGCTGGGTGCGAACCGTGAAGTCACCGTCCCCGAGCCGGTGGCCGCCGCTGCAGCCGGTCGAGTGGGCGGGCCGGTCGTCGCGCCTGCCATCGGGCGACGCGCCAGGTCGCTGCGAGGATGACGGCTTCGAGGGCGAGCATGAGCCCCCAGGCGCGCAGGATATTTGGGAAGACCTCGGTGGTGGGGGTCGCGGCCGGCACGGCGTAGGCCGCGCGGTCACCGTCGGCGACGGGGACCGCGACCACGAACCGCCGGCGACGGTGTCTTGGTTGACGGTCTTGTCGTCGAGTGTCTGTTGGACCACGGAATCGGCGGTGGGTGGTCCTTGACCGTCCAGTCGTCGTGCGTCGGCGTCATAGAGGGCGAGGCTGGTGTCGACGGAAGGGGCCAGCTCGCCGGTGAAGGGGCCGTTGAACAGGTCGGCGGCGACGCCGATGGCTGCCTTGTCGGCCACGCGCTCCAGTTCGGCCGCTCGTCGGCGCGGTAATTGTGTGCCACGAACAAGGCCAGCGGCTGACCGAAAAGGCTCGTCGCCAGTGTCGCGGCCAGCATCGCCAGGGTGAGGATTCGTTTATCCGTGGGGTCCGCCCGCGATGCCCGCGCGGACTCGGAGCGATGGGGTAACAGATCCTGGCCGGGGGAGTCGAGCCGATAGCCGTGGCCGCGCAAGGTGGGATGTGTGTGGCGTCGACGACGGGTCCCAGCCGTGTTGGGCGGCCGCCGCGGCGAGTTTCGTGCGGAGAATCCCGAATGTGCACGTCGAGGGTTTTGGTTGAGCCGTACCAGTTTTCGTCCCAGACGCCGTCCATCAGGGAGCGCAAATTCTCAGAAGGGCGGCGCCAGGCGCATTGGGTAAGCCGGATGCTTACCTTCTGCGGGGCAGGCGTTAACCATCGGGTTTCTAGCGTCCAAGATGTCGATTCCCACGAATAGGAGACCAGTAGTGCCGATCCAATCTGTTGCCGCCGGTGCCACCGCCCCCCGCATGCTCAATAAAGTGCCCGAAGTCACCATCTACTTCTGGATCATCAAGATCCTGGCCACCACCGTAGGGGAGACTGTCGCCGACTTCCTCAACGTCAAACTGAACTTCGGTTTGAGCGGCACGACCTACGTGATGGGCGCTGTGCTTGTTCTCACCCTGGGCTATCAGTTCCGGACCAAGAAATACGTGCCCGCACTGTATTGGCTCACCGTGGTGCTCATCAGCGTCTTCGGCACCCTGATCACCGACAACCTGGTGGATAACTTCGGGGTTCCGCTGCAGGTGACCACCATCATATTCAGCGTCGCTCTGTTGGGGGCGTTCGCCGGCTGGTACGCCAGCGAGAAAACATTGTCCATCCACACCATCGACACCACTCGCCGGGAAGGGTTCTACTGGTTGACGATTCTGTTTACCTTCGCCCTGGGTACCGCCGCCGGCGACCTTGTCGCCGAACGCCTCCAACTCGGCTACCCCTTGTCCGCGCTGCTATTCGGCGCGCTGATCGCGGTGATCGCCGTCGCGCATCTGGGTTTCCGGCTCAACGCCGTGGTCGCGTTCTGGGCCGCCTACATCCTGACGCGCCCCCTCGGGGCGTCCCTGGGCGACCTGCTGTCCCAGCCGCGCAGCAACGGGGGTATCGGCGTGGGCACCACATGGACCAGCGCGCTGTTCCTGATCACCATCACCGGACTGGTCAGCTACTTGAGCATCACTCGCACTGACGTGGCCACCCCACCGGACCAAGACGACGATAGCGAGGACATTCCCGACCATTGCCGCCTCCTGTGATCGGCCTCAGCTGCGTTCAGCAACGGCACAACACCCGACGGGCACTTTGAGGCACGCCAGGTTGGCTCAAGAAAACGACAGCACGGCACCTGGCACGCATGAGAGAGCGACACAACTACGACATCAGGAGAGACGAATGACCACAGTGACCACCAACCGGCGGTTGGCATCGGTGCGCAAGCTTGCCGGACTGGCCGCCATCGGGACGCTGCTGACCGCAGCAGGTTTGGGCCTGGCTTCAGGTACCGCGCATGCCGACCCCAACAATCAAGGTTGCGATAACAACTCGTGCTCGATTGGCCAGGATCATCACCGCGGCAACGACGGTCAAAACTTCGACTCGAATCGCGGAGAGCGAGGGCCACAGTTCGACCACGGTGGCGCTCGCGACGGGGGACCCGACGGCGGTTGGCGCAACGGAGACCAGCAGCCCCCACCACCGGAACCGTTCTGGTTCGGACACCCGCGAGGGTGCTTACCGTTCCTGTTCTGTCCGCCGTCGTGAGCTCGGTTGCTCGATACTCAGCAGGTTTCGCGCACCGTCGGTCCAAATCCGGCCGAGCTCGTAGACACCATGGATACTTCTCGGAGCCATTGATGTGGTCCTGCTGACGCTGGCCCACGTTAGCGATTCACGCCGTCGATCAGTGAAACCGGTTGCGGCGTGGTTGATTGCCGCGGTTGTGATCGTCGCGAGAGCGGCCGCGGCGGTCCAGCGCTAGCGCGGAGATCGCCTGGGGCACGGGCCGTCTGGATCACCGAGCCGTCAGGCTGGCGGTAGGCGCCGTCGATCGTGCCGTTGGGATTCGGCCACAAGACGTGACGGTCGCCTGACGGAACATCGGTGAACGGATCCGACCCCGGGGCTGGCGGTGCCGGCAGCAAGGTCTGCTCCTCGCCGTAGCGCGGCGGCAGTTCTGAGACCATCCCGCCGTCGACCTGGCAGACCTTCCAGGTGTCGCGGAACCGCTCGGAGTACTGCCCGAACTGCGCTGCCTTGGCCTCCAGCGGTCCTGCCGGCGGGCCAGGCAGGCGGCGACACCAACCGCGACCGGATAGCCCATCGGGCGTCGATGGCGATGATGCGGTTGACCTCCTCGACGCCCTGCGGGCTGATCGCTGCCTCAGCCGTTTGTAGCCCGCCGTCGTCGTCGGCCGCCCGAGACAGATCGGGCAGAATCACGTTTAGCTTGCCCACCGACATCACCTTTTTGATTTCGGTTCAGACCCGCGCGAGCCGACCTCGCTGCCACGGTTGAGACGGACCGCACGCCCGAGCTTGGACAGCGTCAATGGAAACCCGGCCCACACGAACCATTCTGCTCCGATTGGCAAGGACCCCTTGCTGTCGATGTCTGCGAAACCCGGCTGGCGCTGTCAGAGGTTAGGCGAATGGTGTTGTGGCTGAGCGGCATTGCCCAGCCACAACCCATTCCGCTACCCGGCTGCTGTTGCCTGTCCGAATCGTGAACGGAACCGGCGCAGTCGCAGGCTGTTGCTGACGACGAACACGGAGCTGAATGCCATCGCAGCTCCGGCGAGCATCGGGTTGAGCAGTCCTGCTGCTGCCAGGGGCAGTGCGGCCACGTTGTAGGCGAACGCCCAAAGCAGGTTGCTCTTGATGGTGCGCAGGGTCCGTCGAGACAGTCCGATCGCATCCGCGGCGGCACGCAGGTCTCCGCGCACCAACGTGATGTCGGAGGCTTCGATTGCCACGTCGGTTCCGGTGCCCATAGCCAGGCCCAGATCGGCCTGTGCCAGTGCGGCGGCATCGTTGACGCCGTCGCCGACCATCGCCACGGTCTTGCCCTCCTTCTGCAGGCGGGCTATCACGTCGACCTTGTCCTTGGGCATCACCTCGGCGATCACCTCGTTGATGCCCACCTGATCGGCGACCGACCGGGCCACGGTGGCGTTGTCACCGGTCAGCAGAATCGGCGTCAACCCCAGTCCGCGCAGCTGGCTGATCGCCTCGGCGGAGGTGGGCTTGACGGCATCGGCGACGACGAGAATTCCGCGGGTGGCGCCGTCCCAGCCGACGGCAATGGCGGTCTTGCCCTCCGATTCCGCAGCCTGCATTGCCTCGGTCAGCTCGGCGGGCAGGTGCTGGGCCCAGTCGGCGAGCAGGCTGGCGCGCCCCACGACGACGGCGCGCCCATCCACGACGCCCTGTACACCGAGCCCTTCGACGTTGGTGAACCCTTCCACCGTTGGCAGCTCACCCAATTCGGCACTCGCGGCTTTGGCGACCGCCTGCGCGATCGGGTGCTCCGATGCGTTCTCCAACGCCCCGGCGAGGCGCAGCAGTTCATTGCGATCTTGGCCGGCGGCTGCAATCACCTCCATCAGCGTCATCTGTCCGGTGGTCACGGTGCCGGTTTTGTCCAGCACCACGGTGTCGATCCTGCGGGTGTCCTCTAGGACTTCGGGGCCCTTGATCAGGATGCCGAGCTGGGCGCCACGGCCGGTACCGACCATCAGGGCCGTGGGTGTGGCCAGGCCCAGCGCGCAGGGGCAGGCGATGATCAGCACGGCCACCGCGGCGGTGAATGCCGCCGCCAGCCCGTTACCGGTCCCGATCCAATAGCCAAGGGTGGCGGCGGCCAGAATGATCACGATCGGCACGAAGATTCCCGAGATGCGGTCGGCGAGGCGCTGCGCGTGGGCTTTGCCGTTCTGCGCGTCTTCGACCATCCGGGCCATTTGCGCCAATTGGGTGTCGGAGCCGACGCGGGTTGCGCGGACCAGCAGGCGACCGCCGGCATTGACGGTTGCGCCGACGACGGTGTCATCGGCACCGACCTCGACCGGCATGGATTCACCGGTCAACATGGACGCGTCCACCGCGGAGCTGCCCGACACGATGACTCCGTCGGTGGCGATCTTTTCGCCCGGACGCACCACGAATTCGTCTCCGACGGCGAGCTGATCGATGGGAATCCTTTGTTCGCGCCCATCTTTGACGACGGTGACGTCCTTGGCGCCGAGCTCGAGGAGGGCCCGCAACGCCGCGCCGGCCTTACGCTTGGACCGGGCCTCGAAATACCGGCCGGCGAGAATGAAGGTGGTGACCCCGGCGGCGGCTTCCAGATAGATGTTGCCTGCGCCGTCGCTTCGCGCGAGGGCCAGCTCGAATGGATGGGTCATCCCCGCGACTCCGGCGGTGCCGAAGAACAGGGCATATAGTGACCAGCCCAGTGCCGCAAGGGTTCCCATCGAGATCAGGGTGTCCATCGTGGACGTGGCGTGGCGCAGGTTGGTCCAGGCGGCGTGGTGGAAGGGCCATGCGCCCCACACCACCACGGGGGCCGCCAAGGTCAGCGACAGCCATTGCCAGTTGGTGAACTGCAGGGCTGGCACCATCGCCATCGCGATGACCGGCACCGACAGCACCAGCGAGACGATCAACCGCTGCCGCAGCGCCCGCGTGGGGTCGTCCGTGTCGGAGTCCGCGTCGGTCACGGGCGCATCGGCGGCGCGGGGCAGCTCGGCGGTGTAGCCGGCGTCCTTGACCGCGGCCACCAACACTTGGGTGTCGACGGTGTCGTCGTAGCTGACCTTGGCCTTCTCGGTGGCGTAGTTGACTGTGGCGCTGACACCGTCGAGTTTGTTGAGCTTGCGCTCGATCCGGTTGGCGCATGAGGCGCAGGTCATTCCGCTGATGGACAGCTCGATCTGGCGGTCGCTGGCGGTGACCCTGTTGTCTTCGTGGATCGATGTCATTGCGGTCTCCTTAGAACGAATCGCTGGTGAGGACGGCGAGTGCCGTAGCTCAGTGGTGGCCGCCGGGCTCGGCGCCGGCTGGCGTGGGGGACGGTGCTGCCTCAGCGGGGCTCGGCGTGAAATCCGCAGTGGTTGCGGTGAATTCCGCGGTGCGCACGACGCCGTTGTGCTGGAAGTCCAGGAACATCCGGTAGGTGCCCGTCGACGGTGTCGTCGCGTAGAAGGTGACGTCGGGGCCCGGCTTGGTGACTCCGTCGCCGGGTGCTCCCTCCGGGTGCACGTGCAAGTAGCCCAGGTCGTCGGACCGCAGCACCACCAGGTGGCCATAGGCGCCCAGATAGGGCTGCAGGTCGGTGACCGGTGCGCCTCCGCGCGACACCGACAGCGTCAGCTTCGATGAGCTGCCCGCCGACAAACCCCCTGTCAGGGTGACGGTGTAGTCGTCGACCGTCGTGGTCTTCGACGGTGCCGGCAGTGGCTGCCAATGGTAGTCGCCGGTCACCGATACATCGGCGCCCAGCGTGAGATCGTCCGCGCCGGCAGGTTTGAAGTCGGCGAACAACCGCCACGGCCCCGGCGACAAGTCCAGGTGGGTGTGCCAGACGCCAAACTCCTCGAGAGTTGGGTGGACGTGCTGGAACCCGGTCATGTCGCGACGGACGGCAATCAAATGCAGGTCTTTGTCGTGTGTCGTTTCATATTTGGTGACCGGGCGGCCGTCGGGCCCGCGGATCCGGAACGTCACGCCAACGTTCTTCGCGGACGGCAACGACGTTGCTTCAGGGCGGAGGGTGTAGCCGCCGTCGGTGGCGGTCAGTCCGGTTGGACTGGTGTCGGCCAGCGTCGCCACAGGCTCGCTACCGCCGGACACCGCTGGGTCGTCGGCCGCACCGGACACTGCCGGCGGGCCGGCGGGTGTGGTTGACGTTTCGCCATGAACATCGTGCTTGACGCTCTCAGTGCGGGGCAGCCACGAGCCGGTGGCGTTGCCGACCGCGACGGCGCCGCCGAAGACAGCGGCGAGTACCACGGCGAAACCGCCGAGCTTCATCGACGTGTTCATGAAGTCTTCTCCTTTGTCGCGGCATCGGAGCCGGCGACGGTGTAGCCGGCCGACTCGACAGCAGCGCGAAATGCGGAAAAATCTATGGGTATGTCGCAGGTCACCGCGACCTGACCGCTGGCCAGATCGACCGCAACGTCGCGAACGCCGTCGATTCCGGCCAGTTCCTCGCTGACCTTGCGGGCGCAGCCTCCGCAGCTCATCCCTACGACTGTGAAAGTCGTTGTGCTCATCACGATCTCCTCAATTGCTCCATCGACTGCCACGGCTGTACCGATCGCTCGCGGATAAGCCTGCACGGCTCATTGATACCATACCCCCCCAGGGTATGCAAGAAGCATTTCTACGGTGATGCTCATTCAGCCCTCGACGCGGGGATGCCACGGTGAAATGCCTGGTGAGCAGAAATCCGCCGTGGTTGAGGTGGGGAGTCAACAGCGATTCAGCGCGACGTCCGCTCGACGTCCAGGCGCAGATCGCGGGACCGATCGCTGTGCCGGTTGATTCGGGGAGCGAGGGGTCGCTTGGCATCATTTTCCGCCGGGTACCTGCGATACTGCTGCGGTTCCTGAACCCGCGGTTTGAATACGTACTGCGACACATCGTAGGTGGCATCGCCGCCAATGGCCGAACAGCAGGCGCCAGCGGGATTGCCGCGTCAGTCTTCAGGTTTTCCCCATTGTGTGGTGGGTGGCGGGCGGGTTGGCTGGTGGTATGCCAAATCTGCTTATGCGAGTTCTCGATCCCATCTTCGGGCATCCCCGCGGTCTGGCAGGGCGGGTTGGCGGCGTGCTCATGACACGCTCTAACGCCGAACAGGAACGCTGGGTGGTCGACCACACTGAACTGCGCGACGGCGCGGATGTGCTGGTTGTGGGGCACGGCCCTGGGTTTAGGCATCGAGGCGGCGGCAGCCGCCACGGCACCCACCGTGTCATGTGGTCGGTGCGGTAAGACCGTCGTCGCCGTCACCCATGATCACCGCATCGAAGATGTCGCAGACCGCGTTCTGTGGCTCGAAGACGGTCATCTATCGGATCGACGGCCAGAGCTGAACGAGACCGCGACGGATCCGGTGTGCGGAATGACGATCGACCCCAACCGCGCCGCAAATAGCCGTCAGAGAGGCGGGCGCACATTTGTACTTCTGCTCAGATATTTGCCTGGGCCGCTTCGTTTCCCGGCCGGATGCGTTCGCGCCCTAAGCCTCGATCCACCGACTGACCTGGTGTTTTCTGGGTGTCGGAATGAGGAAAGTGCCCTCTGAACTGGGATGATTGTAGTTCTCACACAAACAATCGGGTCAGTTCGGAAAGGCACTTCCAGTGCAAGTTTCGCACAGCTTCGCTTCGCAGTCAGCGGTGTTCGATGACGATCATCTCGTGTCGTGCGCCGGGCTGGTACCGGTGATGACGTTGGCCCAGCAGACCGGGCTGACTCGGCTTCTCTCGGAGAAGGTCCAGATCGTCGCGCCGCGGATCAAGTCCGGGGCGGCCAACCCGTCTCCGAAACTGGCCACGCTGATCGCGGGCATGTGCGCGGGCGCGGACTGCATCGACGACATCGACCTGGTCCGCAGCGGCGGCATGACGACGCTCTTCGACGGCGTGTACGCACCGTCGACGGTCGGAACGTTGTTGCGAGAGTTCACCTTCGGTCACGCCCGCCAACTCGAATCGGTACTACGTGACCATCTGGTGGCGCTGTGTGGGAGGGTCGACCTGCTCCCTGATGCCGCCAAGGGGTCGGTGTTCATCGACATCGACTCGCTGCTACGTCCGGTCTACGGGCGCGCCAAACAGGGCGCCTCCTACGGACACACCAAGATCGCCGGCAAGCAGATCCTGCGCAAGGGACTCTCACCGCTGGCCACCACCATCAGCACCGCGGGGTCGGCACCGGTGATCGCCGGGATGCGGCTACGCGCGGGCAAGACCGCCTCGGCCAAGGGTGCCGGGCGCATGGTCGCCCAAGCCATCAGAACCGCCCGCGCCGCCGGAGCCAGCGGGCAGATCCTGGTGCGCGGCGACTCGGCCTACGGCAACCGGGCGGTGGTGCGGAGCTGCCTGCGCGCGGGCGCCCGGTTCTCGCTGGTGATGATCCGAAACCCCGCCGTGGAACGCGCGCTGGCCGCCATCGACGAGAGCGCCTGGACCCCGGTGTCTTATCCCGGCGCAGTCCAAGATCCCGATACCGGGGCCTGGATCTCTGATGCCGAAGTCGCCGAAATCCCCTACACCGCTTTTGCATCCACCCCCGATCGAATCACCGCGCGCCTCATCGTGCGTCGAGTCAAAGACGCCCGGTTTCCCGACGCACTGTTTCCGGTCTGGCGATATCACCCGTTCTTCACCAACACCGACCTGCCCGCCGATCAGGCCGACATCACCCACCGCCAACACGCGATCATCGAGACCGTGTTCGCCGACCTGATCGACGGACCGCTGGCACACATCCCGTCGGGCCGCTTCGGGGCGAACTCCGCCTGGATCCTGTGCGCGGCCATCGCCCACAACCTGCTGCGCGCCGCCGGGGTGCTGGCAGGTGAGAACCACGGCCGGGCGCGGGGATCCACACTGCGCCGCAAGATCGTCAACATTCCCGCGCGACTCGCCCGTCCGCAACGCCGGCCCATCCTGCACCTACCCACCCACTGGCCCTGGTCTCGGGCCTGGCTCATGCTGTGGCACAACATCATCGGCCCTAGCCCGCCCAATGCCGCTACTGTCTGACCACCTGGCCGAAAGCCCCCGAACGGAGCGCAGAGGAAAAGCTGGGCAAACCAGCAGCTACCTCATGCGCACAACCCGACGACCAACGACAGCCCGACCTCACAGCCACACACCAGGTCAGTCGGTGGATCGAGGCTAAGGGCCAACTGCTGTTACGCCCGCACGGGCCCGCGCATCATCCAGTGCCGAGCTTCGTCAACCTGACACTGTTCGAGGAACTTCGATGCTGTTTTCCTGCACGATAATCGGGTCGCCGACGTTGACCGTGTTGAAGTACCACTCGGCGTCCTCGGTGCTGAGCCCGACACAGCCGTGGCTGACATTCTCATAGCCGAGTGAATTGACAGCCCACGGAGCTGAATGTACGAAAAGTCCACGGGCAGTGAAACGAACGGCGTATTCCACGTCGAGCAGGTAACCGTCGGGAGCGTCGTTCGGGATGCCGACGGTGCTGGAGTCCATGACTATGTCGCGCTCCTTGGCCAAGACGGTGTAGGTGCCGACGGGAGTCGGATACTCCGGTCTACCCATCGAAGCGGGGAACACCCCCGGCTCTCCCCAATGCGGTCGGTGGTGCGGCGCCGGCAGTGCAGACGGCGGCCCGGCGTCGAGGCCGTCGATGCTCACGGTGAACGTTTTGTCCGAGATGCTGGCAACACCAATGACGGCAGCGCCCGTTGCGAAGTTCGTTGACAAACCGCCCACCGAAAGCGCCACCGCGCTGTGCCCCGGCCAGAATCGGTCTGGAACCCATTGCACGACATCGTTTTCGAGCCATCGGAATTTGCCCGTCATCGCGGGCGCCGATTTGATGTCAAGGGCCCGCTCCGCCGCGCGCCTGTCAGCGACGGGTGCGCTGAAGGTCACCACTACGGGGTGCGCCACCCCCACGACCGCGCCCCGGGCCGGTAGCACTGAAGCAATGGCAGGCCCATACGACTGGTTCGCCGCGGCGGGCGTCGCCGAGTGGTTCGCGACTGCCATGCTGGCGCCGGCGGCCGGCCCGGCAACCGCGACCGCATAGATCCCGATCGCTGTAACAACACACAGAGCAATCCCACGCATGGCATCCGATTCCTTCGAAATTACAACAGTGTCAATTAGATCGTAGGAGTGACCAGCCGATTCGATGTGCAGGTGCGCCTTGGCAATTCGGTCAAGGTTCCGTCACGCTTTGGCCACAACGGGAGAAGCCTCATCTACTGTAACGCTACGTACTGGGCTGTTCAGTGGCCGTTTCCGTCGCCGTCGCCGTCGCCGGCGCCAGCGTCCGCGGATCGCCATCGAAGGGCCGGCGTGCGCGAATGGAGATACAGCGCAGCGCGCGGGTCCTGTGGGCATGTGAGAACTCAGATCAAACCCGGCTCGGTAGTCCTGCTGCACGACACGTATTCGAGCCCAGTGGACCTGATCTACCAGTTCCTTCCGGTGCTAATCGCCAACGGCTACCATATGGTGACGGTGAATCGCCTGCTCGGCCCACGCGAGCCGGGCACCAGCTACGGCGGCAGGGAGAACGGACCCCCGGCCAGGGCGATCGGCGACGTCGACCCCGCCCGCATTCCAACCCTGCCCGCCACGCCCTCACCCACACCGGCGCCGAACATTCCGATCGCCGACATCCCCAACCGGGGCGCGGAAGGCCCCGCCTGACCGCACGACGGGGACGGGCGACCGTCGCTCCCGGCGTCGATCTCGTCACTCGATGATGCGCGTCACATAGGGCGTCATTCCCGACATGCGCACCGGTGAGATCTTGATCGGCACACCGGTCTGCTGCGCCTCCAGCATCTGACCGTTTCCCAGGTAGAGCGCCTCGTGCTGGCTACCGCCGGGCCCCCAGAACAACAGGTCTCCGCGCCGGGCCTGCGACGGAGGAACCTTGCGGCCGGCGTTGTACTGATCACCGGACCACCGCGGCAACAGAATCCCGACGCCGGCGAAGGCGTAGCGGGTCAGTCCCGAACAGTCGAAACCGACCGTGCCGGCACCCTGGTCGATGCCTCGGCTGGGCCCGGTCAGGCTGCCGCCGCCCCAGGAGTAGGGCACCCCGAGTTGGGTACCCGCGCGGCGGATCACGTACTCAATGGCCCGACTTCCCGACACCCGACCCGACGTCAGCGGAGCGGCGGTGGGCTCAGCACCGCCCAACCCCAAGCTGCGCAGGAAGTTTCGGCCGAGATCCATCGTGGTCTGGGTGGCCATCGCGGTGGCGCGCAGTGAGGCGTTGGCGATGGCAAGCGGATCACCCGGTGCGCCGGCGCTGGCGATCTTGGGAAGGCTCGGATCCCAAGTTCCATCGCCGGGTTCGGCGGTTGCGGGCGCGGCGAAGGCCACGGCGAGCACCGCCATGGCCGAACAGCTCAGCACCGCCCGCCGGGATAGATTGGTGGACACGGTCCTCGCCTTCTCGGTCGTCAGGCCGGTGCTGTGCATGGGCGGCGGTCCCACGACGACTTGCGGCAACGGGCCGACGGCCTCGCCGCTCACCTACGTAGTAGGACAGTACGTACGTAACACGTTCTGATCTCAAATGTTAACATTGATCACGGGAGGCGACTTGCGCCTCTCATCTCACTTCCGTAACAATCCGAAACGGCCGGGCGCGTCGTGCGCGAGTGGTCTGGACGGCCGCCGCGGGTGGCGCAGACTCGAGGGTCCACGCGCGAGGGGGTGGCCGGCGGCGATGCACAGGTGAGCGACACGCCAATCGTAAAGCGCGTGCGTAGCTACGTAGTAGGGCAGTATTTGAGGATGCGCGACCGCTCTGAGACGGGGACACCGACCCCGACGACCATGCTGATCGTCGGCGACCACCTCATATGGATCGAGGCGGTCGCCGACCACTTCCGCACCGACGAGGTCTCCCTGGTGGTGTCAGACGACGGCGGCGCGGCGGTCGGGGTCGCTAGCCGTCTGCGGCCCGGATTCGTCGCCCTCGACGTGGATTCGCTGGGTGGGTCGGTGATGCAGGTATGCCGGGGAATTCGTGACGTCTGCGACGCCCACGTCACGATGCACTCGAGTGCCGACAACGAGAACGTCGTCGTCGCGGGCCTGCGGGCGGGCGCCGACGATGTCCTCACCGGACCGCGCAGCAGCCGTGAACTCGCGGCGCGGGTGCGAGCCGCGCTGCGACGTTGGACGGCCAACGAGGCACGCGCCGAACGCATCGACGCTGCGCCACAACGCTATTCGTATGGATCGCTGACGATCGACGTTGGTCGCCGCGAAGTGCGGATCGGCGATGAGCGCATCGGCTTGACCCGCACCCAGTTCGACATCCTGGTCGAACTGGCCCGGCGTCGCGGTGCGGTGGTGACGCGCCGTGATCTCGTGGAGGCCGTTTGGGGGTCGTGGTCGAGCGCCAACGCCGAGCGAGTCGGCGTGCACATCGGAGCGCTGCGACGCCGGCTGGGAGACGATTGCGACGATCCCGAACTGGTGCTGAACCTGCGCGGGGTCGGGTACCGCCTGGCCGTCGCTCAGCACCTGAACCCACGGCAACGTGCAGCCGCGGCCGCAGCGCTGCCGCCGATGGCCGTGCCGGTCGCGCGGGGACGGGGTTGACCATGGCCCTTCGCGAGGAACGGTTCATCGCCGCCGCCGTCCGACGACTCACGCCCCAACGGCACGACGCCCGAATCGGCGAGCACGCGGCCCGCTACTGGTCGGCTGCTCACCGGCCTCCGAAGCGATCGCGCCCGCCGCGTGTCCCGCCGAAGGGGACTGGGTGTACTTTGTCACCGTCGATCGCCAGGGGACGACCGTCTTCACCGGTGACCATCGACAGCACCTTGTCAACGTTGAACTGGCCCGGGCCCAACGGCGTTCTCGACAGCGCCCGATAGGCGAAGTGGCGAAGCCGTCGATCAGTAACCAGTACACAGCGCGATTCGCCGTTGCGCTGCCGCGGAGGTCGCCTTAGATCTGCCAATCTTGTGCGCCGTCGTTCTGGTTGTAGAGGCCGCCGCTGGTGTTCTTGATGACCACCGGGTCGCCGCTGCCGAAGTTGTCGAAGAACCACTGTGCGTTGGCAGGGCTGAGATTGATGCAGCCATGGCTGACGTTCTCCTCGCCCTGTGAGCCCACCGACCATGGCGCGCTGTGCACGAAGATGCCGCTGTTGTCGATGCGGACGGCGTCTTGGACCTTGAGCTTGTAGCCCTCCGGCGAGTTGACCGGGACGCCGTATGTCGAGGAGTCCATCACCATGTCGGCGAACTTCTCCAGGACATAATAGGTTCCGTTCTTGGTGTCGTAGCCTTTCTTGCCCAATGACACGGGGAACGTCTTCTCCAGCTTGCCATTGCGCACGATCTGCATCTGGTGTGTCTTGTCGTCGATGGTGGCCACCAGCGACTCGCCGGTGCGGAAGCTGGACTTGGCGCCGCTCGCGTCGATGTTGACCGTCGTGTTGGCTGGCCAGAAATCGATTGGTCGCCACCGCACTTGAGCGTCGCTCATCCAGTAGAACTTGCCTGGCACCGGTGGGTTGGACGAAATGTGGATGGCTTGTTCGGCCATCGGCCGGTCGGCGATCGGCCGCGCGAAGTTGATGATGATCGGCTTGGCCACACCAACCATCGACCCGTTGACCGGATTGAACGTCGGCGGGGCGAACACCGGCTGACCGACGTATGGCGTCGGGTTCTGACCGGCTGGCGTGCCCTCCGGGATCGGTTGGGATGTGGCTGCCAGAGGGTTGGCCGGTGGCGGCAGGAATGGGTTGGGTGGCGGTGGCGCGAGCGGATCCGCCGGCGGGGGCGGCGGCGGGAACACGAAGGGATTCGCCGGAGGCGGGGGAGCGAGCGGATCGACCGGCGGCGCCGGCGCGGCAGCCGGATTGATGGGGGCCGGGGGCGGTGGTGGCACATCTGGCTGTGCCAGCGCAGATGGGCTGCCCATGGTCAGGGCCGTGGCCAGGCCGACCATGACGATCGCTGCGGCGAGCCTGTACCTGGTGTGCTTGCGCATTGTCACCCTCCGGTCATACACGAGCTTTGTCGAGTGTCGTACGGTGCAAAGGCTGCGATGCCTCGCCGGCCAGTCTACTGTGTACGTACACGGCCAGTAGGTGAGATGGCAGCGCCTCTTGAGGGCAGACCGCGGCGCGTCTGGTGTTGTGCGAACACAGAAATAGAGTTCGATGAACAGTCATGCTCTGGTAGATGGTGGCGCGCGCGGTGGGTGGCGGCGTGTCTAACCGCGTTGACTGGTGACGAAGCGATCGGGGTGATTGACGAATGCTTGCTTGCAGGTCTCGCTACAGAAACTGAATTCCTCGCCCTTCCAGGTTGTTTGGGCTGCCCCGTCGGCACGGTGCAGGAGCATGCCGCAGACGGGGTCAGTGTGCGGCTAGAGCGACTCCCGATCCGCCGTCGGACTTCGACAAGGCACATCGGATCGGGAATTCCTTTGAGGCGTCGCGGGGGGCAGGGCCGCGAGGTGAGCTTCGGGATGATGTCCGGCTGCGTCGCGGAGGCCTTCGGTGATCAGGAACTGTCCGGCGGCACCGGCCGAGGCTACCCGTTCGGCGAGATTGACTGTGCCGCCGACATAATCGCCTTCACGGTAAAGGACGGTGCCGCTGTGCGCGCCGATGTGTAGCGCGGGAACTGTGGCTCGGCGTCGACGAAGCGATCCATCGCGAGGCCAAAGGTGTTGGCGTCGGCGGGTTGGGCGAACAGCAGCATGAACTCATCACCGATCTGCTTGAGGATTCTTCCTCGGTGTCGTGCTGCGCTGCTGCGCACTGTGGCGCCGAACCTGCGCGATACTTCAGCTGCCGCGTGATCGCCCATGGTCGCGGTCAATGGGGTAAAGCTGGCCAGATCGACGAAGAGCACCGTGGCCTGTTCCTCGCCAGGTGTGGTCGACGGCGGCGTGGTCGGCTCGGCGAGATGGCGCAGCAGGTCTTCCCGGTTGGCGCGCTGATAGGCCCGCCGGTGAAAATACACCAGGGTCGGTTCGACGAGGTCGAGCAGTGGTTTGCCGACTGACTCGCTGGCCGCCAGCAGGTCCGGGCCCGTGAGTCCTTGGGCGCGGAAGCGTTCATGGACGTAGTTGTGAAAGGTGCGCACGATGGCGTGGGCCAGGCGGTCGGTGGCATCAGCGAAGACGTGGACTATCTGCATCGGGGCATCGCGGGGCTTTCCCAGTGCCAGCGCTTTCGCAGCTACTTGCAGGGTGGCGACGTCAGATTCTGTCCCAGCACCGAGGGCATCCCAGTCCATGATCCTGGCTAGGTCCGGTGATTGTGCGTCGTCGAGACCTAGATCATGGGCGACGTCGACGAGCTGACCGTCGCATCGGCGGTGGGGACCAGTTCGTCGAATATGCTCAGCAGATCGCCTTGGCCGGCGATCGCCGCGGCCAGGTAGTCCTCCGCTACGCGCCTGATCTTCGCGGACTGGAACAGCATCAGGTGGTGCAGCGAGTCGGGGTCAAAATCTCCGTCGGGTTGCCGGTGCAGCAAGCCGACATCGGCATACTTACCAAGGCATGCTTCGGTTTCACCGGCCACCGCTGCCCGCTTGTCCGCACTCCCACGGCCCCGAGGCCGCAGGCGTGGTGCGACTGCTCAAGGCCGGTTCATGGTGCTCATTGTGCGGCGAAGGCATAAAACGACTCGAAGATGGATCCATCGTCGGTCGAGCGCTGGATTCCCGTTTCGGTCGCCACGAACACCACCCCACCACCTCGGGCAAGAACCGCCTGTGGGCGCCCGCCCAAGGCCTGCCCTGCTTGCCACGTAGCCCCGGAATCCTCGCTGGCATACACCGTTCCGGTGGGATCGACCCCGATCAAGGGGCCATCGTGGGGCCAACTGAGCAAGACCAGCTGAGGTTGCGTGGCGACTGGCGTGAACGTCCTGCCTTGGTCGACGCTGCGCATCAGACCATCCGCCGTCGTCGCCAGGATCTCGTCGGGATTGCGCGGTGACACCGCGATGTCGACGGCGCTGATCGCAGCGCGTCGATCCCACGTGCGTTTGTCCGTGCTCACCATCACGGTCTGGCTGCCGCTGTTAAGGCCGTAGACGAGGCCGTGGCGGTAGTCGAGGGAATGAAAATCGACCTCGCCGCTCAGCGATACCGACGCCCACGATTGTCCGCCATCGGTGGTCTCGATCAGCCCCAGCGCCGGTGGGGCATCGCGGTCGTCCGCGCCGGGATGGCCGCTGCCCAGAAAGTGATTGGGTCCGGCAACGGTGAAGCCCATGAAGTCCTGCACGACGCCGCCGACGAGTTCGGGACCGCGCTCGCTGGCGAGTCGGTACACGCCGTAATGCGTGCCGGCGTACAGCGCGTCGTCGGCGGGATCGACGCCTAGGCCGTGGATGTGTGCAAGACCTCTGGAGTCGTCTTGGCTCGACTTCGTCTCGGTGTTTGAGCATGCGCCGGCCACCAACACCGTAATGCCCAGCAGCGCAACCAGTGTTGAGCGCATGCCCACCTCGTTCCAAGCCCAGAACTCGCCGCTAGGAAACTGAATCGTTGTCGCCCCGGCGCGCCGTCAATCGCATCTGTTCAGTCGGCGGCGTCAGAGGTTGGCGTTGCCTGCCCGCCACTGTTCCCAGGGGATGTTCCAGTCCCCGAGACCGTCGGTGCCCGACAGCGTCGGGCCCTTGGTGTTGATGACCTCGACGATGTCGCCGCGTTTGGTGTTGTCGTAGAACCAGATCGCATTGGCGGGGCTCACGTTCAGGCAGCCGTGGCTCACGTTGGTGCTGCCCTGGCTGCCCACCGACCACGGTGCCGAATGCACATAGATGCCGCTGTAGGACATCTGCGTGGCCCAATCCACTTCCAGGCGATACCCCTCCGGCGAATTGACGGGCACGCCGTAGGTGGAGGAGTCCATGATCAGGTGCGAATACCGGTCACCGATGATGTAGGCGCCGTTGTCTGTGGGCGTGCTGTCCTTGCCCATAGAAAGCGGCATGGTTCTGACCACTTCACCGTTGCGCCGCACGGTCAGCGTCTTGGTGTTGTCATCAGCGGTGGCGATGACCACGTCGCCGATGGTGAACCGTGTGGTGATGTCCTCCTGGCCGAAGAGGCCGTCACCGAGATCCACACCGTAAGTGTTGGCCGCCACGTCGACCGTGGTGCCTGGCTTCCAGTATTCGGCTGGGCGCCAACGCACTTCACGGTTATTGAGCCAGTAGAACGCACCTTCGACTTTCGGGTTGGTGGTCACCTTGATGGCGTTCTCCGCCGCTAGCCGGTTGGGGATGTCCTCGTCGAAGCGGACCGCGATGGGCTGTCCGATACCGACCACTTCACCGTCATTGGGCATAACGTAGGGCATCGTCAGGTTCTCCGGCGACTGCGTCTGAAACGTCATGCTGTTGCGCGCAACGCCGCTGAGTCCGAGCGCCTCGGCGTTCAGCGTGTATTCCTTGTTGTAACCCAGCGGCTCGGACGTTGCCCAGGTCAGTCCGTCGGGGCTGAGCTGCCCGTCGACCGGATCGCCCTCTTCGTTGACCATGGTGACCGCGCCCAGAACGCCCTCACTAGCGCTCACAGTGACGGGGGAATCCACCGGAACGCCGACGTCGCCGTCGGTTACCGACGACTGCAGTGTGGGCACCAGCAGGTCGCTGAACGGATCGCCCTTGTCCGTGATCACTTGAGGCGACGGTGCTGCCGTGTTGCTGCTGCAGGCGCTGAGCGCCAACGCCACCGCTGAGGCGCCCGCAAGGGCGATCAGGCCGAACCGGTACCTACGTCGTCCTGTCACCGAACTGACCCGCCGCATGTCTTCCCTCTCCGTCCGCTCGCATCACGTGATCGCCGCTGAACACCTTGTCATCGCCGCCCACGCTGGGGTTTGTCCGCGGCAATGGTTACCTCCAGGGTTGCCGTCCCGTATATGGCTCGACTAGTCCTTCGTTAAAGATTCGGTAAAGCCTTGCCCGATCTGCATCTGCCTGTGCCGAACCCCTCTACCCGCACACGCATTAGCCCAACCCGCCGTCTACTATCTGCGTACGTACATACTAGCGGGCCTTTGATGCAGAAGCCGTGTTGACACTGATCACTCGGCGCTCCAATGCTGCGAGATCGGGACGGTTGTGACCTCGCTCGGCCGTTCGCTGCAGCAGGTCTCATGACCTACGCTCCCGTGGGCCTTCGCGCGCGAAGCGGTCCCGCGGTCGAGGGCGATATTCGGCGGCGCTGTCGGGCCGGGTCGTCAGCCGAGTGGTCGTCGTTGACGATCGGCAGCCCACCTGCCCGTCATCGAGCCGTGCCAGCCACGACCTCCTCTATGGCTGACAGAACGAGGGCTCTACTAGATAGAATAGTATGTAGCTGCGCAGTACATTGTTGGGGCGTTCTGTGAGTATCGATCGGCAGTCTCGTGCGTGGCGATATGGAGGTGCGAGATGGGGACGAGGAGATCACATCGAGAGCTTGTACTCGTGATGGGTGGTGAGGTGCAGTGATCGCGGCCGATTATCGGGATGCCTGGCCAATCATCACGTCGTGGAACGCTGGCGCCGTGCACCAACGCGTGCTTGAGTCCGCAAAAGACGCTGACCGCCTGCCATTCGTGACTATTGCGCTCATCAGGATCGCGGCTTTGTTGGCGCACGCGAGCGAGGTCGACCGCGACTTCACTCAACAGCTTGTTTATGCAAACGACAGCAATATGATCACCAGGATCCTCAAGGTTACAGACCAGATCCTGTCTGCCATTGACGCAGAGCAAGCCTCCTTAGCCGGGCGGCTGACGAATGAACTAGATGTGATTCCCGAACACCTTGTCTTTCGCGACGCCGTGTCGGCCGAGGTGGAGGTGGACGCGTGACGCAGCCGGGCCGTCGACTTTGTTGGGGCACGACGTCGTGGCTGCCTCGATTCAGTGTGGCCGCCTCAGCGGTACGCGGCGCCATCCAGACCGAGTTGCTAATGCCGTGGTGTCTGCAGGGGTGAGGATGGCGGCGCGACGAGCCGCGGTGTGGATAGCGGCGCTCACGATGGTGGTATCAATGGTTGCTGGATGCACCACGGTGGTAGCTGGTCTACCGCTTACTGTCGGCAAAGTACCGCACAAAGGCCCGCAATTGGTGGTCGACCCCTCATTGCTGGACGGGGGCCCCTACCCAGTCAAGCCGCAGCCTGCGTTGGGCACCGCCGGCACGCCCCTAAGGGGTGCAATGGTCGATGCTCAGCGGATGGCCAACTACGTCCTCGGTCCATGGGAAGTGGATCTGGCCCTCAAGACCCAATACTCGATGGGTGCGCTGGCACTCAACAACACCGAAGCGCTGAGCCAGCTGGGGCCGCCTGAATTGGCGACCGTGTCCGGCCGACATAACTTCATCAACGGATTCGCCACCGCGCGCCAGGCTGAAGACAGGAAAAACCTGCTGAACGCCGTCCTGCGATTTGACGACCCTCCGTCGGCGGCCGCGGCGGTCGCCGACCTGCGTCAAACAACGTTGACCGAGCCGTCCAACTGGGCATCGATACAGCGTGTCGCTATTCCCGGCCATCCCGATGCCATGGCCACCAGCTCTACCGTCATCGACCCCAAGACGCGACGCCAGTGGATCGCCGTGCGCTCCTTTGCCGTCCACGGACCGTACGTGTTCATGCAGCTGGCCCAATCGGTCGGCGACCTAGCACCGGCGCTACAGCTTGTTGCAAACACCATCAATTTGCAACGCATCCTCATCGACCAGTTCCCCGCGACCGATCCCGCAGACTTCGCCGAAATCGCCGTCGATCCCACCGGCCTGTTGGCGCGTACGCTGCTCCTGCCGCCGGGCGAGGCGACGACGGTCCAGAATGCACGATTCGGCAAACGCGGGGCACTGCATTTCCAACGCGACCCAGTCTGGTCCTCTGCCTTGTTCGACAAGACGGTCATGGACTTGGCGGCCAGGGCCAAAACGAACGTGTACCGCCTCTCGGACGCCTATGCCGCACTCGTAGTCGTCGACGAATTAGCCGCGGACGTCGCAGCGACGGCAGGAAAACCTGTCGATCGCGTCGAATTCATGCCCGCCAGCCGCTGCATACAACGCACCCGCGACTTCTATTGCGTCGCACCGGCAGATCGATGGGTCATCGAGGCTCACTCACGCTCGCTCGAGGACGTACATCAACAAGTCGCGGCGCAGTACAGACTGCTGGCTGCCGAGTGACTTAGCAGAGCTTGTCAGCGTCGCGGATGCTCCACCTGAATCCGAATGCGCCGCGGAGTGCGTAACAATCCCCGCGACGGTTGGCATTGGCGCGTCGCGAAATGACGGCGAGCCCCACCTGTCCACAGAGCCACACGTTGCGAGCCATAACCGCACGAGGTTTGGAGCGAGTAGTCGGCGCACGACACGATGCCAACCAGCCCAGTACTACCCAGTTGCGTATGGGGCGATCCCGTATCGGGTAATGGCGCAGTACCTCGCCGCCGATTCCCGAGCGGAGCCGGCCATCTCAGAGTTACAACAGTGTAGTTTTGTGACTAGTGTTATTAGTGGGGCAAAAGTGATGTATGTTGTTTGTTGGATGCGGATTTCGGCGAGAGCGCACCGAGGTCGCGGATCTCTGCGCAGCGCTACGGATTACACAACATGTAGGGAGCGGTCCGATGCGAAGTACCGGCGTCACCGACGGGAGGCTTCGCGAAAAGTCTGAAACCCCCAGTGCCGTTGGGATACTGCACCCCGCGACGGTCCGCCGCGCGGCGAAGGGCGACCGTAAGCCCAAGGGGAGCAACAATTTTGACGATACCGCCGGTAGCGCAACAGTGCGCCACACTGCTACCGCAGGGGTGAGCGTCAGCCGCTGGGACGCGGCGTTGCGTAAGGAGCCTTCGCCAGACGCCTTGTCGATGGAGAGGGTGAAAATCCATGCGCGCTAGAGGTGTGCGGGTCACCCGGTTGCTGTGGGTGCAGCTCGGCGCGCTGTCAGTTCTGATCGCGTTGGCCCTGCCCGCAAAAGCGGCACCAGAGGACGTGCAGTGGGATCCGACGCTGCCGAAAATCATTAGTGCCGGTGCGCCGGGCGATCCGGTCGCGATCGCCAACGCCTCACTACAGGTCAGCCAGCTGGCCACGCAGACGACCATGGATTTAGGCCGCAAGTTCCTCAGCAGCCTCGGCATCGGCGGCACCACTGCCGTTCCGCCCAGCGCGGTTCCTGGACGTCTGAGTGGCGTCAACGGCAGCCAGGCGATCGAGTACGTGATCCGGCGCGGGGCATCACAGACCGGTGTTCCCTACTCGTGGGGCGGTGGCAAGCCGAACGGACCGTCACTTGGTGTGGATTCCGGGGCGAACACGGTCGGCTACGACTGCTCGGGGTTCACCCAATTCTCGTTCGCCGGCGTTGGTGTGCTGATCCCGAAGTTCTCCGGTGACCAATACAACACCGGCCGAAAGATTCCCCCCTCCCAGGCCAAGCGCGGAGATCTGATCTTCTACGGGCCGGGTGGCACCCAACATGTGGGCATCTACCTCGGCAATGGGCAAGTCCTGGAGTCTGCCAGCAGCTACGGCCAGGTCGGCATCCATGCACTGCGCACCGCCGGCATGTCGCCGTACCTGGTGCGCATCATCGAATCCTGAGCTGAGAGTCGGCGACGCGAGCCGTCGCAGCGCGGCAGCGTAACTCAGCGTATGTCCATCCGACAACGCGCCAGTAAGTCTGCACTGCCAGCAGCCCGCTGCATCTGCATCCGTCACGGCGACGGTGACGTTCACCGTCGGTGGAGCGCTGTCGCGGCGGCTGTGCGTCAAGTGGGAGGAGCGGAAGCGCTCGCCCAGTTGCCCACGGTGCATGGACAACTCCGATTCCATTTCGTAACCTATTCGAGATCTACGTACTTCCGCCGGACTTCGATAGCCCCAGTTAAGGATCGTCCGTTTTGAAACTCGATCGTAAAGAGCGCACGGGTCGTTCGACAGGATGGTGGCTTATTGGATTGCTTGCAACTCTTTCGGTGTTGGGGTCGATGGTGGCCGGCGATGTGAGCGCCGATCCGGCCGCCGACGCGCTGGCCAGGCTTAACGAGTTGTCCCGCAAGGCCGAACAGACCACCGAGGCGGTGCACTCGGCACAGATGGACTTAGACGCCAAATTGGCCGCCCAGCAGGCTGCCGAGCAGCGTAAGGCCGCCGACGAGGCGGCATTGGAATCGGCCAAGGCTGAGCTGATTGGTTATCAGGGCGCCGTGGACAAGGTAGCGGCCACGATGTACATGGGAGGGCGACCCGACGGTGTATCTGCGGTGTTGACCGCCGATTCTCCGCAGCAGCTGATCGATCAGCTGGCTCTCGAGCGGGCGATGGCCACCGAAATGACCGACCGGATGCGGGCTTTCCAGAAGGCCAACCAGCGCGCCGTGATGGCGGCGCAAGCGTCCTCTGCATCGGCTGAAGCAGCCCGTGTTGCGGCGGAGCAGGCGTCCGCGGTCCGAGCGGAGCTGCAGTCCAAGCAAAGCAACTTGCAGCGCCAGATCGCCTCGGTGAAGGCACAGTACGACGCATTGACGCCCGATCAGCGCACCGCGTTGGCCGATCCAGGCCCGCCACCTCCACCCCTACCGGCTCTACCGGCGCCGGCAGACCCGGCAATCATCGCGATGCCCGGCCAGCCACCGGGCGACGTTGCGGCACCCCCGGCAGTTAGTGGTGAGGGCGTCGCCGTGGTCCAGGCAGCGTTGACACGGGTGGGCGCCCCGTATTCGTGGGGCGCCACCGGGCCGGATGCCTTTGACTGCTCCGGACTGATCAAGTGGGCGTTCCTGCAGAACGGCAAATCGCTGCCGCGTACAAGTCAGGCGTTGGCCGCCGGTGGTCAACCGGTGGCGCTGTCAGACGTACAGCTCGGTGACATCGTGACGTTCTATGACGATGTGTCACATGCAGGGATCTACATCGGCGACGGGATGATGGTGCACGCGTCGACATACGGCACACCGGTCAAGGTGACGCCCATCTCCTCGGCGCCGATCCATAACGTTCGCCGCTACTAACGCCTGCTTATTCACGCCAGGCGGTTAGTGGCTAATGAACTGCGCGGTGCGCTGCTGAGGAGCTACAAGGGGCTTGGGGGCTCGCGACGCCGCCGGCAGTCTTTACCGATTCTTCATCGAATGTCGAGCCGACCCTTAGGTCTGGGCTCCACGCTGGTAGCCGATGAGTGGACAGCCAACGGCCGGGTACGCCAGGCGTGCGCTCATCGGCCGGGCGCATCGTCCACCAGGGACAAAGCATCACTGCCGATGATTACGGAAGGAATTCGTGTGCACACAAAACAGTTCGTTACCTTCGCCGCCGCCGCGGCTGCGGTCGTGGTGGCCCTGAGCGGCTGCAGCAACGACAATCCGCAAGGTGAGCATGACATGGCATCAATGACGACGTCGGCCTCGGTGACGCCGTCACCATCAACGCCGGCCGGTGGCGGCACGCAGGCCCAGGCCCACAATGACGCGGACGTCAGCTTCGCGCAGGGAATGATCCCGCACCATCAACAGGCGATCGAGATGAGCGACTTGCTGCTGGCCAAGCAGGGCATCGACCCGCGCGTGGTGTCGTTGGCCAACCAGATCAAGGCGGCTCAAGGTCCCGAAATCCAACAACTGCAGGGCTGGTTGGCCGATTGGGGGGTGGCCACGACGTCGCCCGGCGGCGGCATGCCCGGCATGCCAGGACATGACATGGGGGACATGAGCGGCGGTGGAGGCATGATGTCTGAGCAAGACATGGCCGCGCTGCGCGACGCGCAAGGTGTCGAGGCCAGCCGGCTGTTCCTGACGCAGATGACCGAGCACCACAAAGGCGCGATCACTATGGCGCAAACCGAGGTCGATAGCGGTCAGTTCGCGCCCGCAATCGAGATGGCGCGGTCGATCATCGTCTCTCAGCAGAAGGAAATCGACACGATGCAGCAGATCCTCGACTCACTGTAGGGCCGAGCCCGTCAACCTCAGACGGCGAACTTTCCTCCGTGTCCCCGTGCCGGTGTTGCCCCTCCGGCACGGGGACCGCTCTTTGGTGAGACCCAGGTGTTACCGCCTGGCGCCTCGAGCAGCACCGCGTTTGTATAACGGGCCAGGCGAGAACTTGCATCCTTGAACGCCAGATCCCCCACCTAGGTGGGGATCGTGCAATCCGAGGGAGTTGATAAGCGGGCCATCGCCATTGAAGAGGACTACGCACCTCCCGGTCTGCAGCCGGCCGAAGTGCTGGCCAACTTGGCAAGCATCCTCAACTGGCCCGAATCCAGGACAAGCTGGAAGACCTTGGCGCAGGCCGACAACGCCGCGGCACGGGCGCTTCTCGATACGGCGCCGATCAGTCCGGTAGACCGCGAGAAGCTTGCGCACGGCACCGTGGGAGCGCTGCTGAGGGTGTGAGAACTCATCCGCCCAACACTGTTGGATGCTTGAACGTTCAGCGTGAGCGCTCAACCGTGCCGGCATGCGCTGAGGCCACATTGCGTGGCAGCGGAACCGCGATGGTGAACGTTGTCCCGGTCCCCGCACCTCGACTGTTGGCGCTGATGTGGCCGCTGTGTGCCTCAACGAGCGCCTTGGCGATGGCCAGGCCGAGCCCGGAGCCCCCGTGGTCGCGGGTGCGGGCCGCGTCGGCGCGGTACAACCGTTCGAACACATGCGGTAAGTGCCCGGCGGCGATGCCTTCGCCGGTGTCAACGACGCGCAGCAGCAGTTGGCGCCCATCGGTGTCAGCGTGCACGTCGACCCGCCCGTGCGGTGGGGTATGCCGCAGCGCGTTATCGAGGAGGTTCGCCAGCACCTGGGACAGTCGCTGCTCGTCGCCCCACAGCGGCGGAAGCTGTGAGGAGGCCAGATGCGTCGACAAGGACACCCGTTTGCCGCGGTAGCGCTCGCTGACGGCGGCCGCCGACTTGGCGATCAGCTCTGCCACGTCGATGTCGGCGAAAGCCAAGGAGGTGGAACTTTCCTCGGCCTGTGCTAGGGCGGCAACGTCGTCGGTGAAGCGCACCAGGCGCTGGATCTGGTGGCGCAGCATCGCCGTGGTATCGGGGGTCAATGACCGCACGCCGTCCTCGATGGCTTCTGTGTAGGCCTGCAGAACCGCTACGGGCGTGCGGATTTCGTGGGCGAGGTCAGAGAACAGTTGGCGGCGGCTGGTGTCGACGGCCTGCAACTGGGCGGCCATTTGGTTGAAAGCCTGCGCCAGCGAGTCGAAGTCCTCACCGAGGTGCGGCGGAGATACTCGGATCCCGTATCGGCCCTCGGCGACGGCGGTGGCCGCCGACGCCACTTCGGTGATGGAGCGCTGCAATCTGCGGCTGCTATACCAGCTGACTGCGAACGCGACCAGCGCCGAGACCGCAACGGCGCCACCGACCGACAGCGCGGTGGCGTACTGGTAGGCCTGTTCAGCGTGGACCTCCTCGGCGGAACCGGCAGACACGCCGGCTTGGTGCAGGTGTTCACGAAACAGCGGCGGCCCGACAATCGCGGCAACCACCCAGGTGGTCAGCGCGCCGGCCAGCAACACCATGGTTTGAGCGATCAGCAGCCGCATGGCTATGCCGGGCCGCCGGCGTATCGGCGTGGGCATTACTGCCCGCTTCCCATCCGGTATCCGACGCCGCGCACGGTGATGACGTAGCGCGGCGCGGCCGGATCGTCGCCCAGTTTGCGTCGCACATGACCGATGTGAACATCGACGAGGTGTTCGTTGCCGACCCAGGGGCCCTCCCGCACCGTCTCGAGCAACTGGCGGCGGCTCAGTACCACGCCCGGGCGCGCCGAAAGGGCGGCGAGAATGTCAAATTCGGTGCGGGTCAGCAGGATCGCTTCACCGTTCAGGGACACTTCCCGCGCGGCTACGTCGATATGCAGCGGCCCGAAGCGCAGCGGGGCGGGCACGCCGCCGCGGCGGGTGGCCTCGCGGTCGGGCGCGACGCGCGGCCGCCGCAGCATCGCCCGGATTCGTGCCACCAGTTCCCGCGGGCTAAAGGGTTTGGCGACGTAATCGTCGGCACCGACAGTGAGTCCCACGATCGTGTCCATTTCGGTGTCGCGGGCGGTGAGCATGACCACGTAGGCGTCGGAGAAGGTGCGCAGCGTGCGGCACACCTCTAACCCGTCCATGCCGGGCAGCCCGAGGTCGAGGATCACCACGTCGGGGTCGAACTCGCGGGCCACGGTGACCGCGTCGGGACCGTTGTCGACGATGCGGGTGGCGAAGTGCTCGCGAGTGAGATAGCTGGCCACGACCTCAGCCAACGCGGCCTCGTCATCCACCACGAGCGCTCGGTAGCCGCGCGCATCCTCACCCGACGGCGCTTTTGTGTTGGTCATGGCGTTCATCGTGCCGGGTAACCGCCACACGTAGACGCGCCGGAGCATTCTTCAACGAATCTTCACACGACCCTTATCGGTTCAACCCTTTGGCGCCTTCATTGTGGTCAGTGAAGGAGACCGCTATGAGTATGGGATGGGCGCCTGTGGCGTTCGAAGCCGTTGGCGACTGGCACCTATTGCTGGCGCTGACTGGCGCACTGGTGTTGGGTTGGGGACTCGTCATCGTCGCTACGGCGGCACTGTTCGGCGGCCCCGCAGGTGGGCGCCAGGGTCGCCGATTCGCAGCCCCCAAACGGGCTGGCGTGCGCAGCGGCAAGCCGAAACACGACAGATCGCCACGGGCGGGTGTGGGTAATGGGTGAGTTGCGGGGGTCCGGGCAGTGGAGTCGGCGCAGCTTTCTTGTCGCTACGGCGGCCTCCGCGGCCACCGTGGCCGCCTGCACGCGCGGCAGCAGCGTCGTCGTGCCCAATAACGCGGTTGCCGGCGCGGAGGCACGCCGCCCGCACAGCGGGCGCACAGTGTCGGCCACGCTGACCGCCGATGGCACGGGTGTAGACCTTGGCGGCACGGTGGCCCAGAGCGTCTCCTACAACGGCACCGTCCCCGGGCCGCTGGTGCGGGCGTCGGTGGGCGACGAACTGGCAGTCACCGTGCGCAACCGACTCGACCGCAGCACGTCGGTGCACTGGCATGGCATCGCTCTGCGCAACGACATGGATGGTGCATCACCGGCCACACGCGACATCGACGCCGGCGGCGACTTCACCTACCGGTTCTCCGTCCCGTATCCGGGAACCTACTGGGCTCATCCGCACACCGGCCTGGACGCCGACACCGGCTTGTACTTCCCGGTAATCGTCGACGACCCCACCGAGTCGGTGGGCTATGACGCAGAGTGGGTGGTCATGCTCGACGATTGGACCGACGGGGTCGGATCGAGCCCGGCCCAGATCTATGACGGGCTGCGCGGGTCACCGGGCGGTCACGACATGCCCGGGATGGGCGATATGCCCGGCATGCCCGGCATGGGCACCGTTCCGGGGGTCGGGGGAGCGGGCAGCAGCGCGCTGCTCGGTGGCGACGCCGGAGATGTCAGCTATCCCTACTATCTGATCAACGGCCGTATTCCGCAGGCGCCGAGCAGTTTTCGAGTCAAGCCGGGCCAACGTGTGCGGATCCGGCTGATCAACGCGGGCTCCGACACGGCGTTTCGGGTCGCGTTGGCCGGGCACAAAATGACGGTGACCCACACCGACGGGTTTGCGGTCGTGCCGACCGACGTTGACGCGGTGCTGATCGGGATGGGGGAGCGCTACGACGTGGTGGTCACCGCCGGCGACGGAGTGTTCCCGCTGGTTGCCGCCGCGGAAGGCAAGAACGCATCGGCACGTGCATTGTTGGTCAGCGGTGCGGGTTCGCCGCCGCCCGCCGATTATGCGCCTCCCGAGTTGCAGGGCCGTGTCGGCACCGTTGAGGCGTTCTCGGCTGCGCCGGGTGCGGCGTTGCCGGCTGCGCGCGCCGATGTGGAGCTGCCCGCCGATCTGGGCGGGTCGATGATGCGCTACGACTGGACGATCAACGGCCTGCCGTTCGCCAAGACCCGGCCATTGGAAGTCCGTGAGGGTCAACGCGTCACCCTGTTGTTCAGGAACACCACGATGATGTGGCATCCCATGCATCTGCACGGCCACACCTTTGAGGTCCTCACGGCCGACGGACGACCCGGCGCACGCAAAGACACCGTGATCGTGCTGCCCATGCAGCAACTGCGCGTGTCATTCGTTGCCGACAACCCCGGCATGTGGATGCTGCACTGCCACAACACCTATCACCAGGAAGCCGGCATGATGACCAGCCTTAACTACACCTCCTGACCGCGGTTCGGCGACGCCGCGCATCTCACAGCTACGGTCAGCGGTGAACGGGTAAGCAAGCCAGCCAGGGCAGCTCGAGAGACTCACTACTCGATGAGCCGGGTGACGTAGGGCATCATGCCGCTGGTACGTACCGGCGCGATGCGGACTTGTGAGCCGGTGAAGGGGGCTTCGAGCATCTGCCCGTCGCCGAGGTACATGGCTTCATGCTGGCTTGCGTTGGGGCCATAGAAGATCAGATCGCCCCGTCGCATTTGTGACGAAGGGACTTTGCGTCCGGCGTTGTACTGCGAGCCGGAATAGTGGTCCAGCTTGATGCCCACTCCGGCGAAGGCATACAGGTACAGCCCGGAGCAGTCGAACCCGACGGTGTTGGCGCCCTGGTCGATGCCGCGGGACGGACCGTTAGCGTTGCCGCCGCCCCACGAATAGGGCACACCCAGCTGCGACATGGCCCGGCGGATCACGTATTCCATTGCCCGGCCGCCATACCCCCCCGGGATGCGCCCGTTGGTGAAACCGGGATCCGCGGGTGCGGAGGCTTGCGGCAGGATCCCGAGCTGTGTCAGGAACTTTCGGCCCATGTCCGCGGTCAGCTGCGCCGAGGTTGCCGAGATCTGCAGCACCGCGTTGACGATGGCGATGGGATCGCCGGTGACGTTGGCGCTGGGGACCATTGGCAACGTGGTGTCCCACTGACTGGAGTCGGCCGGCGCCGGCGTGCCCGCCGGGCTTTGCGGGTCCCACCGGTCCGGGGTCGGCGACGCTGCGCCCGCGGCGGTCGCCGGCGCCCGAGTGGAGGGGGAAGGCGCCGGGCGGGCGGCGTCCAGACGGGTCTGCGCGGCATCACGAGCGGCGGCTAGTTGATCGACTTCGCCCTGCTGGACACCGAATTGGCGCTGCGCCTCGGTCAGCGCCGCCACCGCCGCTTGCTGACTTCGCTCGGCATCAGCGGCCGCCTGGTCGGCGCGCTGCTGGGCTGCGCGCGCTGCAGATGCTCGATTTGCCTGCTCGGTACGGGTGCGCTGCAGATCGGTCAGCGCATTGCGATGGCTCAGCGCCAGGGTCTGCTCGGCGCTGGCGGTGGCGATGATGTCCTCCGGGCTGGCCGCCGAAACCAGCGCCTGCGGTGGTCCATTGACGTAGGTGGCGGCGGCGAAGTCATCAAAGCGCTCTTGAGCGGCGGCGATCGCCGTGTTGGAATCGGACAGCGCTTGCTGGCTGGCTTCTACGTCGCCGCGCGCCGCTGCGGCTGCTTCCCGGGCGTTGGCCACGTCGACCAGGGCTTTGTTCACCCCTTCCTGCTGGCCCTGAATCTGCGCGCCGATATCGGCCAGGCGCTGATCGGCCTGCGCGAGATCAGCGACCAGCGCGGAGATCTGCGAGCCCGAATGGCTTGTGCCGTCGTGGGAGCCCTGCGCGGTTCCGCCACCGTAGGCCAGCAAAGCAGCAGCCACGGTGACGGCAACGGCGAGGCGGCGTAGGGGCTTCATCACGTGATCTCCCTTAGCGGGGTGCGCTGGTGCGTCACCGTCGACAGGTCGTCGGGTCAGAACTCCCCTGGCACAGCTATGGCTTGCGCGAGTAAGTAGTTGTCCAGTACGTATTGGCAACGTACACCACTACTGTCTCACTGGAAACATCCGTCACAGTCTCATTGTCGTAACGGTCTGGGCCGGCGCGCGTGCGCCATGTGATTGGTCGTTGCGGTGAACGCTTACCTAGATGTGGGTGCAGGGAGGGCCCTTCCAGGGTTGGGGCGCATGCCGTTTCGGCGGCGGGTATCCGACCCGCCAGTTGCCGCGCTATACATCGACGCCGTCGACCAACCCGAAATATCTACTATGCAAAATAGGAGTCACAAGTGGCTGGCGGTGACGCCGCTGACTGCTAATCGGATCCAGGAGATCGGGTTTGATCGATTGCAGTGTTGCCTGGGATACCTGTGGCGATAGGGCAGCGCGCCGTCGTGACCACAGCGAGCGCGCCGCAGTGAAGCGATCATCGACTACGGATTTAGCTACTATGACAAATAGTATTAAGCTGTAGATGTTGTGGCGCTGGGCATGCAGGATGGTGATTAGATGATCGTGCGTCGGGTGCTGTGGCTGCAATTGGCCGTCGCCGTAGTGGCCGCAGCGGTGGTCGCGTTGGCAGTGGGCGTGCCCAGCGCACTGGTGGACAATCCGATTTTCGTGCGGATGACCCCGGTGCCGTGGTGGAGCTACACCGTGTGGGCACTGACCGCGGTGGTCAGTGGGATCCTGCTCGCCACCTATGTCGCTCGCCCGGCGGCGTCCGCGGCGCCGAGGCGCGCCGGGATACTGGCCAACGTCGGATCGGTGCTGGCGGTGGGCTGCCCGGTGTGCAACAAGCTGGTGGTGGCCGCCATCGGAGTCAGTGGCGCACTCAACGTGTGGGCACCGATTCAGCCGCTGATCGCGGCGGCGTCGCTGGCACTGCTGGGTTGGGCGCTGTGGCGGCGGCTGACGTTGCGTTCCTGCCCGGTGAGCGGCGAAGCTGCGCTGTCGCCGAGGGCGACCGCGGTGCCTTCTGCAGAGCGCGACAGGTAGCGGTGCGGGGTCGACCGTTGGCCATGCTGGTCGCCGCCGCGGCGGCCGCCATCGCCGGTGTGCTCATCAGTCACGACCCGGTGTCTGCACCGGCTCGGCAGCGAATATCCGCCGACCACGCCGGGGCCGGCGCCGACCCCGCGGTGACCGAGGCCGGCGTACTGGGTTGCCCGGTGCCGGTGCCCGGCGCCTCACCGGTGCCCGCACTGTCCGGGGCGATGGCCCGCTGCCTGGGGTCCTCGCAGCCGGTCGATGTCGGCGCGGCCGTGGCCGGTGGGGCGACGCTCCTCAATTTGTGGGCGGCGTGGTGCGCACCGTGCCGAGAGGAGATGCCGGTCCTCGACGCCTACGCTGATACGCCCGGTGCGGTGCGGGTGGTCGGTGTCAACGTGCGCGACCGGCCGTCGTCGGCTGCGGCCTTGGTCCGCGACCTGCGAATCGGCTATCCGTCGTTCACCGACGCCGATTCGGTGGCCGGCGCGTTGGGCACGCCGCCGCTGCTGCCGCTGAGCTACCTTGTCGGTACCGACGGATCTGTGCGCCGCCTACAGGACGTACTGGTTTTTCGCGATGTCGCGCAGGTCAACCAATCCGTCGCGGCCGCGCTTGGGGAAAGGCAGAACCGATGACAGCCCGCAAAACAACCAAGCGGACATCGCCGCGCACCCCACCGCGCCACCCCCCGACCCTGCCCGGGCTCGGCGAGTTAGAAGCCGCCATTATGGAGGTCGTCTGGCACACCAACGACGCGATGCGGGTCCGTGACGTCCTCGACAAACTCGACTCCGCCCGCCAACCCGCCTATACGACCGTGATGACCGTGATGGACAACCTCTACCGCAAGGGATGGCTGAGCCGTGAGCTCGACGGCCGTGCCTACAGCTACCGGGCCACCCGCGACCGTCTTCAAGCGGCCACCGACGCGCTGCGCGAGCTACTCGCCGACAGCGGCGACCCCGCCGCGGCGCTGCTGCACTTCGCGCGCAGCGCCACCACCGCGGAGTCGCGGGCATTGACCCGCGGCCTGAAAGAACGGGGCCGACGGCGGTGACCGCGGTGATGTGGTGGACCATCGGCGGCCTCACCGTCGGTGTCCTCACACCATCGATACTGCAGGCCTTGACCCGCCGCGGCACCGACGCAGCCGTGCTATTGGCACTATGGGCGGTGCTCGTGTGCGTCACGCTCGCCGCGGTCGCACTGCCGGGGCTGGCCGAACTGCTGCACCGGTGCTGGCTGGCGTTGCACGCCGGTCCGCCCGGAAGGGTGGATACCATCGCGGGCATCCTCAGTGGTGCCGCGCTGGCCATCGCCGCGACACGCGGGGGCTGGCAGCTCAGCCGCACCGGCCGGCATCGACGTCGCTTGCACAACAAGCACGTCGAGCTGGCCTGGTTGTTGACCGGCCGCAGCCCGCAACCCGGCGCGGTGCTGTGGCTGCCGGCCACCGAGCCGCTGGCCTACAGCCTGGCCGGCAACCCGCCGCTGGTGGTGATGAGCACCGGAATGCAGCAGTGTCTGGACCGGGCAGCGGTCAGCGCCGTCGAAGCCCATGAGCGCGCCCACGTGCGCCGACGCCATCATCTGCTGATCGCCATCGCCCAGGCCGCCGCCGCCGGATTGGGATGGCTGCCGCTGATGCGCCACTCACCGTCGTTAGTGCGCACACTGGTCGAATTGGACGCCGACGCGCACGCCGCCCGTAGCCACGGCCACCGCGGCCTGCACCGGGCGTTGCAGACATTGAAGAGCGCTCCCGCACCGGCGCCTGCACTCGGCATCGCCAGCGACTGCACCCAGCTGCGACTGGCCCGGCTGGCGGGCAGCCGTTCAACCTCGGGCCGCTTCGCCGGATCCAGCGCGGCCTGTGGGGCGGTGCTGGTGCTGGGCATGACCACCTTGCTGACCTTCGCTACGCTGACGGGGCTAGCGTCCTGCACCGCAGGGTGACGGCACCACCCGGCCACACATGCGTGACGTGTCAATCCAGGGTTCGACGGCGACCGCTGCGGCAGGTGCTGTCGGCAGACACATAGTACTACTGTGAATAGTATGTCGTGTGAGCGATGCGTCGGCCGCCGAATACTGGCCCTGGCCGCGGTGTCGGCGACGATCATCAGCGGTTGCGCCAATCCGGTCCTGGATAGTGTGCTCGGCCGGAACACCGCCGCACCACCCGCGCTGCCGATCAGCGTGATCGTTTCCTTATCGCTTGTGCGCCAGGAAGTTTCGATGATGTCCCGGGTGGCAAGCACAGGAACGGATCCCATGGCGCCGGGAATGCCGCGAGCAACGCGGCGATCGCAATTCACTGACTTGACGGCGATGGTCCGGCTCACCGTCGCGGTCGCTGAATACGCCAGCGAGTAGACCGCATACGCGGCCTTCACCGATCTCGTTCAAGACCTTCGATACACGCCGGGCTCCGTCGGGTTGGGACGCCCCGATGTCGGTCACGATGCGCTGGCTACGCTCATCAGATCGCTCGCCGTGCCGAAGGGGTGACCGTCGCGGCCCGTGAAGAGCGGCTGATCGTTCAGGTGAGCTCGACTGGCTTCAGGTACAGCCGTGACCATCTCGGCCGGCTCATCAGGCTGGCCGAGCACCAAATGTCCACTGCGGTGAGCGCAGGCGGGCACCCGAATGAGTTGCGACCGTCGCCCATGGCAACGCTGGCCGAGGCCGGTGGCGGGACATGCCCCGGAATGACGACTCGCCGAGCGCGTTCCCGGCCCGCACCGGGTTCAGTACTAATCTGCATAGTAGATAATCGGACCCGTTAGAACAGGAGCGCCATGGCGCGAGGCGACACATACCCGGCGGGGCGCCGACGGGTGATTCGAGAGCCGCGCCGTTGGACGGGCTTCAGACGCGCGGTGGGCTGGGTGTTCGGTGTGGTGGGCTCGGCCATGGCCGTGGCCCATCTGATTGCTCACCTCGCAAGCATGCGGGTCGTCGGGACACTGGATCTGCTGATCGGCTTCCCGATGGCCGCCATACTGGTCCTCGTCGGCCTCCTATTGATCGGCCTGGAATCGGCGCCGCCCAAATCGAGTCGCTGACCCGACAGACCGGTGATGTAATCAGCTCATTGAACGCGAACAAGGGGCGCTCACGAGCGGCACAGTATGCCACAGGGTCGCAATGTCGCTCCAGGACAATGCGACAGTGCTGCGATCGGCCATCCGGCGGGTGTAACAGGAGCGCGCCGACCACCGGAATACGTAGTACATACGTAAGATGGTGCTAGATGCGCACCGCGGTGGAGGGAGGGCTCGTGCACGGCACGCTTCGCGGGCTATTTGTACTGGCAGTCACGGCCGCCGCGGTGGTGGCGGCGCCGCCCGTGGGGTCGGGCGCAGCCGAATCAACCAGCATGGATCGCAAAGTCGCGATGGTGCGTCCAGGTCCTGCACAGGTGGTAGGCGTTGGGCATCCCGTGCTGGTGGGGTTCAGCGGACCCGTCGAGGACCGCGCGGCAGCCGAGCGCAGCATCTCGGTGTCCACGTCGCGGCCGGTGGAAGGTGAGTTCACGTGGCTAACCGATAGTTTCGTGGAGTGGAACCCAGACGGGTTCTGGCCTGCGCATTCGACGGTCACAGTGCGCGTTGGTGGCATGAAGACCGATTTCACGACCGGGGCGGCGGTGGTGGGCGTAGCCGACATCTCGGCCCACACGTTCACGGTGAGTATCGACGACCAAGTGGTGCGTGAGATGCCGGCGTCGATGGGTAAACCGGGCTTCGAAACCCCGGTCGGGACCTTCAAAGTGCTGGAGAAGCAACGAAACGTGGTCTTCGACTCGCGCACGATCGGAATTCCACTCGACGACCCCGAGGGCTACCTGATCGATGGGGAGTACGGCGTCCGAGTGACGTGGGGTGGGGTCTACATACATTCGGCGCCATGGTCAGTCGGGTCGCAGGGCTCGGCCAACGTCAGCCACGGCTGCATCAATCTCAGTCCAGAGAACGCCGAATGGTATTTCAGCACTGTGCAGGTCGGAGACCCGGTGATTGTGCAGAGCTAGCCCCGCACGCTCGCGGTCCGACGGAATTCCGTCGGCCCTCTCAAACCGCACCCGGTGGCCAAGCGCCCCCTTTTTCGGCGGTCACGTCGACATTTTGCGCGTCACACCACGGGGAAACGTGCCGCGCGAGGTAGGCTCGGGCAACGACATTGCTGGAGGCGAAACGGTGCGTGTACGAGGATTCGGCGAGCTGGAAGCCGTGGTGATGGACCGCGTGTGGAACCGCGATCCCGAGATGGTGACGGTGCGCGACATTTTCGAAGAGCTCTCGGCCGAGCGTCGCATCGCGTACACCACCGTCATGTCGACTATGGATAACCTGTACAACAAGGGATGGCTCGAGCGGGAACGCGATGGCCGGGCCTACCGATATTGGGCCACCCTGACCCGCGAAGAACACACCGCCCGGCTGATGAGTGAAGCCCTCGACGGGGGAGGCCGCTCAGAACTGGTGCTCAGCTACTTCATCGAGCAGATCGGACCCAAAGAATCCGAGCGACTCAGGGAAGCGATGCGGCGGCTCGCGAGACGGTCGAGCAGGGCCAAGAAGCGGTGAACGTCGCAGCGTGCCTGCTGCTCTACAGCCTCGCGGTGATCCTGCTCGGCCCACCGGTATTGGGCTTTCTCACCCGTGGTGGACATGCTCCCCGATCTGCAGTGACCGCCTGGCTGATTGCAATCGGCAGTGTCGTGCTCACCTGGCTGACCATTGTTGTGCTCGTGATCGTCGACGTGATTGCGCACTGGCACAACGGCGACTCATTCGTTGTGTCCTGCGTCCGGTTCCTGTGTGACCTGGCTGCGGGCAGGGCGGGTAGCGCACCCCAAGTGATGCTGCTGGCTTCGGCGGTCGCCGTGGTCGGCGTCGTCGCCGTCATCGGCATCCGGCTCCTACGCACCATTGGGCGCCTGCATGCGCACGCTTACGGGCATGCGGAAGCTGTTCGACTGGTCGGTCGCCCGACCGCCGAACGCGACGTCTACGTCGTCGACGCCGCCGAGCGCACCGCGTATTGCGTGGCAGGAAAGCCACCCGCGATCGTGGTCACCACCGCAGCAGTAGCGGCACTCGACGAGCGCGAGCTCGCAGCGGTGCTCGCACATGAACGTGCCCACCTTGACGGGCACCACCCCAGAATCGTCACGACGTTGCGCGGCGTGGCGCTGGTCTTTCCCCGCCTTGCGCTGATGACGCGCGGCGCCGACGAGGTATCACGACTGTTAGAAATGTGCGCCGACGATGCTGCCGCGCGCCGACATGGCAAGCGGGCACTGCTCACCGGGTTGATGGCTCTGGCCGCAGGCGCGCCGGCCGCGGCGCTGGGCGCGGCCGATGTCGCGGTATTGAATCGTGCTGAGCGCCTTGCCCTTCCGCCTGCCAATCATGTCCGCGTCCGTGCGCAGGCCGCTCTTACCAGCGCGACAGCGATGCTTGTCATCGCACCGCTGGGCACAGTTGTACTCGGCGCATCTGGGGTCCTGATGTGCGGCGGCTAGCTGCCTGTCATTTGATGCGTGTGTGCGGCGATCGACCATTGAGGCCCGATGGAGCCGTGCCGCGGCCGTGGCGGCCCGCCAGGGTGATCGGCGCGCGCGTGGAGACCGTGGCACGGCGTGGCGCCCCGAGTGCGGCGATAGGGCCTCAGTGGTGTGCTACACCACTCCGGCATACGAATGCAGTCCCGCTATCACCAGGTTGATGAAGAACAGGTTGAAGACCATCGCGACGAAGCCGGCCACGTTGACCCAGGCGGCTTTGCGGTCGCGCCAGCCCGCGGTGGATCGGGCGTGCAGGTAGGCGGCATACGCCACCCATGCGATGAACGACACGGTCTCTTGGGGTCCCAGCCCCAGTAGCGGCCCCACGCCTCTTCGGCCCAGATCGCTCCGAAGATGACGCCGAAACCCGAACACCCGGAACGCGAAAATGGTTGTGCGGTAAGCGGTCCGGTCCAGCATCTGAGCGTCGGGCAATCTTTGGATACTGCGCGCCATCGCACCGTCTGCATCCGGCTGGCCGAACCGCGACATCTTGAGAAGGAACAGGATGCTGGCCACCCCGGCGACCAGGAACACCCCGGAGCCCAGGCTCACAACCGACACGTGGATGGGCAGCCAATAGGACTGCAGGGCGGGCATGACGGGTGCAGCGTTGGTGTAGAGCCAGCGGCCCGACACCGTCAGCAGGATCAACACCGGCACCAGCACGAAGACCCACAGCGCGCGGTACTGGGGGCGTCTTAACACCACCGCCGCCGCGACCAGACCGCAGAAGCAGGTCAGGTTGATGAACTCGTACATGTTGCCCCACGGCACCCGCGCGGTGGCTAGGCCCCGCAGCACAATGCACGCCAGCAGCAGCCCAATGCCGACATAAGTCAGCGCGAGGCCGGCCTTGCCGACGCGTTCGCCGACCGGGCGTCGGGGCATGTCGGTGACGACGCCCGGCGTCGCGCTGTCCGGGCCGACCGTCGCGCCGACCAGTTCGCGGGTTTCGGCCTTGCGGCCGCGGTTGTAGGCCAGCTCGACGGCGAGCAGCAACAGGGCGGCCACCAGCACCACCACCGACGACGTGAAGGCCCAGTCGGAGAAACGGGCTAGCCCCGTATCAATGCTCACTGTGTCTATGAGGCCTTCGATGAGCAGTTTATTTTCCAACTACGTAACCTAGTACTACTACAGGTAGTCACCCCTGCCCGGCTAGCGGTTGACGGCGACTGGCGGGCCCCGCTCGCAGTGGCCCTTGGCCTGTCCCGCGTCCTGACAGCCACTCTCGGCTTGCGCCGCATCATGACGTCGGAGTGGCGCCCAGCACCCGTGCGATGTCGGGCTTCATCTGCTGCAGCTGCTGACCCCAGTACTCCCAGCTGTGCGTGCCGGCCTGCGGGAAGTTGAACACGCCGTTCTTGCCGCCCGCGGCGATGTACTGCTCCTGGAACGTCTTGTTCGTCCGCAGCGTGAAGCCCTCCAGGAACTTCGCGTTGAAGTTGTCGCCCGCGAGGGTGCCGCTGCCGCTGATGTCGGCCGGCTTGCCGTTGCCGGCGAAGACCCAGATGCGGGTGCCGTTGGCGACGAGCTGGCCGATGTTGACCATCGGGTCGTTGCGCTTCCATGCCGGGTCGCTCGACTCTCCCCACATATCCTTCGACTTGTAGCCGCCCGCGTCGCCCATCGACATGCCGACCAGCATCGGCCACCAGCCCTCGGAGAGGTTCAGAAAGCCTGACAGCGATGCTGCGTACTGGAACTGCTGCGGGTAGTAGATCGCCAGGGTCAACGCGGACGAGCCGGCCATCGACAGGCCCACCGCCGCGTTGCGGTTTGGGTTGACGCCCTTGTTGGCCGCCAGGTAGCTCGGCAGCTCGGAGGTGAGGAAGGTCTCCCACTTGTAGGTGGAGCAGCCTGCCTTGCCGCACGCCGGTGAATACCAGTCGCTGTAGAAGCTGGACTGGCCGCCGACCGGCATGATCACCGAAAGGCCCGAGTCGAGGTACCACTCGAAGGCAGCGGTGTTGATGTCCCAGCCGCTGAAGTCCTCCTGGGCGCGAAGGCCGTCGAGTAGATAGACGCCGGGGGAGTTGGGGCCGCCGCTTTGGAACTGAACCTTGATGTCCCGCCCCATGCCCGCTGACGGAACCATGAGATATTCGACCGGCAGACCCGGACGAGAAAACGCCCGCGCGGTTGCAGTGCCGAGGACGCTCATCGTGGTCAGCAGCAGAACAGCCACTGATGCCACCACCAACACGCGACGCGATACAGCCAGGCTCAACGCTTCCACAAGGTCCCCTTATCTGTTCGCATTCACAGCGCCCAATGGTAACTACTAGGACCAATAGTACTAAACTGGTCCGGACTGCACGCAAGCCGGCACCGATGACGCCGCCGCGAGCCCGGCGGGCTGACCCGTGCGGTGCCTGTAAAGCGCCTTAAAGCGCTCATGGGTAACGAGTTTCGTCGAATCGCTTGTCACCGGCCGGTGAGTTTGGTTAAGTCACCTGATCCAGATAACGATTTGGTCACGGCGCGGAGGTCCTCGGATTGTCTGAGCAGCGTTGGCCCGCGTCGCCGCGCCACGCGACCGACTGGGACGATGAGATCACCGAGGTCATTGCGTTCGACGAGTTCGGCGCTCTGGCTGAACTCATGTTTGCCGAGCACTGCGCGTTCGACAAAGACTTCCAGGTCATACACGCCCGCGAGCTGGGCGACGATCTCGACTTGGACGCTGATCAAGCACCGCTGCAGCTGGTCGGGCCCGTCCCGCGGCGCCCCGCCGGAGTACGCCACCGACCGCAACCGCCTGCGGGGCACTCCAGCGCTCCGATGCGGCCGCCGCGGCGAGGGCGCCACCGCAATACTGTCGCGGGCGCTGAGCGCAGCCGTGTTCTGATCGCAGCGATGGCCGCCGGCGCGGTGGGCGCGGCCGCCCAATCCGCGCTGGGCGCTGCAGACTTGGATTCCGGGCCGGCGGTGATGACGGCCGAAGCAACTGTTCTAGACACCGTTACTGGTGCCAGTGGCGGCGGGATGCAGGTGATCGCGGCGGCTCCGTCGGTCAATCCAGCGGTAGCGGCCGAGGAATTCGCCCGCGGTGTCGCGTTCGCGCAGCAGCGCGCCGAACGGGAGGCTCGGCTGCAGCGGCCGTTGTACGTGATGCCGACCCGGGGGATTCTGACATCCGGATACGGCTACCGCTGGGGGGCGCTGCACAGCGGGATCGACATCGCCAACGCGACCGGTACGCCGATCTACGCCCTCGCTGACGGCGTCGTCATCGCTGCCGGACCCGTGTCGGGCTTTGGCATCTGGGTCAAACTGCGCCACACCGATGGGGCGGTCACGTTGTACGCTCACCTGAACAGCGCCACCGTCAACGTGGGTGAGCGTGTCATGGCCGGCGACCAGGTCGCCACGATGGGAAGCACAGGAAATTCCACCGGACCGCACCTGCACCTGGAAGTCCACGTCAACGGCACCGACCGTGTCGATCCTGCACCGTGGTTGGCGACGCGGGGTCTCACCCTTGGCGATCTCGTCGGTTAGGCGCTGACCTGCTCCTAGGGCCCGGCTCAGCGCAACACACCACTGTCGAAGCGTTTGGCTAGCAACCCGCGGGCGTGACCGATGACGCAGCGAACGCAACTCGAGTGAGGCATGGAGGCCGCGCGCTTGCCCTCACCCGGTTTACTAAGGTCGCTAGTACTATCAGTCTTCGTACTAGTTGGGAAGGCCGGTCACTTGTCATGAGCCCCAAGCGGCGTCTGCCACGCAGCCGTAAACCGTCGATATACACTGCGGAATACCGGCGCGAACGGTTGCGCCGCCTGCTGGGCTGGCTGCTCGTCGGGGTCGGCTCGGTGATGGCGTTCGTGCACGTCTACACACACCTTGCACGGTTGCGCATCGTCGGCTACCAGGATCTGCTGCTGGGCTATCCCATGGCAGGGATGCTGGTGCTCGCCGGCTTCATGCTCGTCGGGTGGGCTGCCAAACCCAGCCGTTGACGTGGCGGTCTGCCGAACCGGCAACGTCACCGGTGGGGCTCGGGAATTTGAGGACCCGGCCCAACAGGGTCACGGTTAGCGTAGCGGCGGCGATCGCGATGAGTGCCCACTGCACCTGCGCCGCCCACCCCGTCGCCGGTGTGACGTTGGTCTGTAACGGGATTCGATTGACCAGGTAGGCAGGCTCGAAGAAGCCGGTGTCCGCCACGACCCTGCCCTGCGGGGTAATCACCGCGCTGATCCCCGTCGTCCCCGCTACGACGACGCTGCGGCCATGCTCGATCGCCCGGATCTTGGCGAATGCCAACTGCTGGCGGCTCATCTGCTCGTTGAACGTCGCGTTGTTGCTCGGGACCGCCAGCATCTGTGCGCCGTTGAGGACCGCCTCGCGCGCGGCCCGATCGAAGATGACCTCCCAGCATGTGGTGACACCGACCGGCACCCCGCCCGCCTGCACGACGCCGCTGCCGTCGCCCGCCGTGAAGTATCCAGCCCGGTCGGCGTAGTCGGAGAAGTGGCGAAAGAAGCCACGCCACGGCAGGTATTCACCGAACGGCTGAACGATCTTCTTGTCGTGCTGTTGGCCAGGCCCACTGACCGGATCCCACACGATCACCGAGTTGGAACTGACCGGCGTCGATGGACTCCACTCGGGCCGAGCAACGACGGCGCCGACCAGAATGGGCGCGCCAACCGCCCTGGCGGCTCGCGTGATCTGCCGTCCCGCATCATCGTTGAGCAGCGGATCGATGTCCGAGGAATTCTCCGGCCAAATAACGAATTGCGGTTGGGGGGCTCGTCCGGAACGGATATCGTCGGCCAGTCGCAGCGTCTGGCGAACATGGTTGTCCAGCACGGCGCGGCGCTGGGCGTTGAAATCCAAACCGAGCCGGGGGACATTCCCCTGCACCACAGCCACCGTCACAGACGGCCCGCCGTTCACAGTTGAGGCCCGCACCATGGACCCCATCGCGGCGGCGCCGATGGTGATCAGTGCCAGGCACACGACGGGAACTGCGACGGCGCCCTTGAGATCGGTGCGCATCGAGCGCCGAACCAGCAAAGCAAGGGCGGCCACACAAAACCCCAGCAACGCCGTCGTGAATGACACCAGCGCCACCCCGCCCAGCCGCGCGAACACGGCCAGCGGGCTGTCGGCCTGGCTGAATCCGAGTACGCCCCAGGGGAAACCGCCGAACGGAAACACACTCTTGAGCCATTCGATGGCCACCCACCAGGCTGCCCACCACAGCGGCCACCCGGTCAGTGCGCGCAGCAGCACAGCCGGGACGGCGAACACGGCGGGAAAAAGCGCACACACGACGGCCAGCGCCACCCAGGGCAGCGGACCCACCAGGGCGCCGATCCACGGCAACAACGGCAGATAGAACGCCAAGCCGAACAGCAGTCCGTACCCGAAGCCACCGGCCGCGCCGGTCAACGGGTCGGCCAGCACCCACGCCAACAGAGCCAGGCCGACGATCGCGCTGACCCACCAGCCCAGCGGTGGAAAACTTGCCGCCAACGCCAGCCCGCCGCCCACCGCGCCGGCTGCTTTGGCCAGCCGACGAAGCAGCCCATGACCACCGCCGATGCTCACTTCCCGCATGGCCGAAACCAAGCGGAACCACTGCGCAAACGATGACCGACACCGCCCCGCTCAATCCCGAGTATCTTCACCATTGACCACCGTCCTCGCTGGCTTCGCCGTTCAATGGTTGCGCCACTAATCAACCTACGGCACCGTTCAGTACGGCCGCGGACCATAGGACTTGCTGACTGACGATTCACACCGGAATTCGTGCCGGTGGTAGAGCTGGTAATCGCCTGCGCTGCGCGACGCTGGGGCCGCTTGCTCCCGGTAATCGCAGCCGTGGCCACACCAGGCGCGATGTGGTCGGTGGAAATGGCGACGCTGCAGTTGACCGCAGGTGGGCGACAGTGTGCGCCGGGGCAGCTGAGTTGGTCGTGGGCACCGCCCTGCTGTGAGCGCTATCACGGTCGTAATTTCGTCACACGCGGCGAGTGATCGCTGAGCCGATCCAACGCTGTCGCGAAGCATTCCGTGGTCTATAACGATTTGTCGACGATGCGCGGCGCGCCGGCGTGTGCAGGCGGACTACGAATTACGTAGTAGGGCAGTATTGGGCAGGTGCATAGCAGCGCGCCCACCGCACCTTCGCGAGTTCTCGTTGTCGGTGACAGCGCGGGATGGACTGACCTTCTGGGCGAATACCTTCGCGCTGAGGAGGTGTCGGTGGTGGTCGCCGACAACGATACTGAGGCGCTGGTCGCGGCCAAGAAGTTGCAACCCCGGATCATCCTCATCGGCTTGCATGGTGGTGACGGCGTGCCGCTCTGCAGTCGGCTGCGCATGGTGTCTGATGCTCATATCACCATGTTGACCGGACGAAGTGATGAAGCCGCAACGATCGCTGGCCTCGCTGCCGGAGCCGATGACGTGCTGGCAAAGCCGTTCACCTGTCGTGAGGTTGCCGCGCGCATACGGGCGACCCTGCGCCGCTTCCTTGCGACGCCGCAGGCCAACACTGCTCGGCCGCATTCCTACGATGGGCCAGGTAGGCAGGTGTTCGGGCCGCTTTCTGTCGATACTGCGCGGCGCGAGGTCTTCGTCGCCGACGAGGAGATCAGCTTGACCCGAACGGAGTTCGAGATTCTGGCGACACTGGCTCAACGGCCCGGCGGTGTGACGACCCGTCAAGAAATGTTGGACGCGGTGTGGGGACCGCGCTGGGCGGGCAGCGCCGCCAACATCCACGTGCACATCAGTCAGCTGCGCAGAAAATTAGGAGACAACCCCGCCCGACCAATGCTGGTGTTGAACGTCCGCGGAATCGGCTACCGGCTAGCGGTGTAGCACGATGATCAGGGGACAGTTTGACCTTCCCGCGGTGTAATCCGGGCGCCCCAGGTCTCGCGAACGACCCTACGTTTAGGCGCCGCCCAGCACGAATCGTCCCGGATTAGCCAGCGTCTGGCACAGTTGGCGCAGATCGATAACGCCAAACAGGTTGCCGGCCAAGGCTTGACATCCGCTGGGGCGCGTAGGTGGTGCGTACCCGCCAACGTGCTCAACTCCCTCGCGGCCGCAGACTGGCCACGCCCCTAATCCTTGTGTGCGCACAACTCGCTCGGCGATGAGGATCTGCTCGGTCCGAGAAGCGCTCGCCGGATCGCCTCGACCGCCGTGCTCGGCCCATGTCGACGGCTTGAATTGGAGCCCGCCGAAATATCCGTTGCCAGTACTGATCGACCAGTCGCCGCCAGATTCGCATTGCGCAATGGCGTCCCAATCGACGGCACTGGCGTAGGCCGATGTTGGAGCGACGGCATTCGCCGCGGCAGCAAGCGCCCCGGTGAGGGCGATGGTGGTGATAAATCGGCTGATCGCACGCATCATGGTCCTTCCCCGACGCAGGCACGAATTCGTGCCAGCTGTGCTGTGGTGCATTAGGTGAACACTGTGGCCATATTGCACTTCCGATGCTGGCGCGACTAGTGGGGCAGTAGTGAGAAAAGTGTGGCAAGTGTCTTAGTTCGACGATCGGCACGCTGAATAGCGAGCAGTCGCGCCAACGTCCATGACGGCGCGTGCATGGCTAGCGCAAGAACCATTTTCCCAACTACTGACTGACTACGGACTTCCAAGGGTCCGCTTTCGCCTCGGTGACAGCCAATCTCAATCCGACAGTCCGTTACGGACTCTCATCAGGTAACGGAGAGCAATATGGACTCTCATCGAGTACGAGTAGAGGAGAGCAACGATGTCGAACAACCCAGAGCGCAGCACCGCGTGGCAGACGGCACTGACGGTGATTCAGACCGCGACACCGCCGGCAGTTCCCGAAGGTGCGGAGGTGATGACCGTGGTGATCGAGTACCCGCCGGGCGACCCGGGCGCGCCGCCACACCGCCACCCCGGCGGACCAGCGTTCGGCTATGTGCTCGAAGGCGAGATTCTGTTCGAGCTGGAAGGGGAGGCACCACGAGTGCTCAAGGCCGGTGAAGCGTTCTGGGAACCCGGCGGCGACGTGATTCACTACCAGGACGCCAACAACCGCTCGGATGTCCCGCTGCGATTCCTCGTCACGATGCTGTGTGCACCGGGCCAGCCGATGCTTGTCCTTGTCGATGCGGACGAACTGGTCGCGCGCCAGGGCCGTCGCATACCAGCCGGGCCAACCGCGCCGATGACGTCATCGTGACGCCACTGCCCCCGGCGCGGATATCACATTCCGCCCGAACGGTGTCGGGGACGCTCACCCGCTGCGACGACCAGGACTTGGGCAGCTACCTGCTCAAGCTCGGGTCAGCGGGCCATGATTAACCAGTTCCAGCACAAGTACGGCGACCGAGCAGGATGTGCGGCGGCCAGGGCACGCCGAGCATCTCCTGGCCGATTCACTCCCGCCCAACGGCGGCTAACCCGGTACTCACCGATGATTCGGTGCACGAGCTGCTGCTCGCCATGCGGACACAGTGCGTAGGTGTCACGGTGCGGTCCCGTTAGCCGCCCGTCCAGGGCGCGGTCAGTAGAGCCGCGTTGGACTGCTGGCGGACCTCGAGCGCAATCAAGGCCAGCACGGCGACCGCGATCACGGCGCGACGCGGCATCCGGACCTGCACCCAACGCCTGGTCCACCACCCGGCGACGCCGCGCAGTACCAACCCGGCGGCCACAAACAGCATCAGGGGAGCGGCGGGGTTGTAGCGCAGCGCGGCCTCCCACTGACCGTGCATGGTCAGATACACCGATCGCGTCGCGCCGCAGAACGGATCCATGATGCCGGCGTAATGCAACGGTCCGTGGATGTCGACCGGCGGGACGCCCAGCACGGCCAGTACCAGCGCGCCCAGCAACCCGGACAGTGCCAACCATGTCCACACCGGCGATTCCGGTCGCTTCGCCGGCAGCGACACGGTCAGCCAGCTGCCCCGACGAGCGGCCGATGAAGTGACGAAGCTCATGTGGTCTCCTGCGATTGGCTGGACTTTCGCCATGGTACGAGTTCGCGCAGCTGCAGCACCAGTCTGCTACGAGGCACATCGACCCGGCAGGTGCTGGCGCACCGTGCCCACGGGCCTAAATCGAGCTGCCACGACGATTTCCGGGGCCCGGACGCGAGGGCCATGTGAATTGGTTGTGAGAGCTGGCTGGACAGGGTTGCCCCGCAACGTTCTACGGTCTCGGCCAGTAATCAGCGCGCCGGTGCACGCGGTGCGGAAAGGTGTGTCGGAATGCGGTTGCGGCGTATTGGTAGCGGCCTGTGGTGGCAGCTGGGCGTACTGGTCGCGGTGATAGTGATCGTGGGCGCGTTCATGGTCGAGGCGGCGCGCGGCCAACGGGGGCTGGGCGCCGACGACGTGGACTGCTCGAATACAAGTGCGTCGCGTTGACCTTCGACGACGGACCAACCCCGTTCACCGACAGGCTGCTGCAAGTCCTGGCCGACCACGGCGCCAAGGCGACCTTCTTTCTCATCGGCAACAAGGTCGCCGCCGACCCTGACGCGGCACGACGCATCGCCGACGCCGGCATGGAAGTTGCCAGCCACACCTGGGAGCACCCCAACATGGCGACCATTGCGGCCGCCGACATCCCCAGCCAATTACGCAAAGCCACCGAGGCAATTGCGGCCGCAACCGGTCGCGCGCCCAATCTGTACCGCCCGGCCGGCGGGCTGTCCAACGACGCCGTGCGCGCCGAGGCAGCCAAACAGGGTCTGGCTGAAATCCTTGGGACGTCATTCCTTTCGATTGGATAAACGACGCTGACCTAGCGGCCACGACCTACATGCTCAAAACCCAAATCAAGCCCGGCTCGGTGGTGCTGCTGCACGACACCTACTCCAGCACCGTCGACCTGGTGTATCAGTTTCTGCCGGTGCTGATCGCCGACGGCTATCACCTGGTCACGGTGAGCCACCTGCTCGGTAACCGCGCACCCGGCAGCAGCTACGGAGGCCGGGAAAACGGCCCGCCGGCCAACGCGATCGCCGACAGCCCGGCTGACCGGATTCCTACGCTGCCCGACACCCCGTCACCCAAGCCGGCGCCCAAACTGCCCATCACTGACATTCCCAACCAGAATCCGGGCGGTCCACCGGCCTAGCCCCAGCAGCCCGCGACCCGGGCCCCTGACGGCGGTTCATCCAATCGGCCCGGCGACGTGGGATTGTGTGCCCGGGGTCGCAGCGCGCCGATCTGGCCGTCCAGGAGGTGCTCACATCCGGCAAGAAAGTTAGCTGGCTGTCGATGGTAGGCTCGCGCTTGCCAACCTCGGCACCGGCAGTGGACCATGTCAGTTGTTCTCGGCGCGCCGTTCCGCGGTGCCAGAGTGTTGTCGAGCAGCGTTCCAAGCGGATCGATCCAGGCGACGCCACGCACCGCGGCCGTGTTGACAGTGTGATTGCTGGTGCCAGTGTGACTTCAGGCTCATGCCACGCGAAACGACCTGGTGTCCGTCCTCGGACCGTCCGGGCCGGCGGCAGAACGACGAGCCAGTGGCTACGTACCCGAATAGTAGATGATCTGCGCATACGGTTACGCCGCCGTAGACAAACGGCGTGTAGTTGGTGAAATGAGTTGCCACTGAGGCAGTCACGAATATCCCATCATCGGTAAATCGGGCCTGCTTGGCCAGTTCGTATCCTCGAATCGCGAGTGGATAACGACATGGACTCGACTCGGGGACCTACGGAGGATGACCGTACAAGCTGCTACAGTGGGCGACATTGTGAGGTACAAAGACGCCCCCACGAGAAAGCCACTGCAGTCGGCGATAGCGCTGACGGTGGTTTTCTGGGTCCTGCTGTTCGGCGGTGAAGCAGCATTGCCGTGGTCGCAGGGTTTGGATGACCACGCCCCTCACGCGGTGGTGACGTCGGTATCTGGCGAGTTTGCTGACATGATGGACCATCCGCATGTTCAACAGTCGGTAGTCTTGTCGCCGGACACCTTCGCCGCCGCAGTAGTGCCGCGGGTAACCACCATTCTGGTGGCCCTCGGCCTTGCCGTCGCCGTCGCCGCGGCCTGGATGTACGGCGGCCATGGGATCTGGGCGACGCTGGTACGCGGCCCACCGCGTGGCCGGGGCCCTGTCGCATCGGGCCGGCAGTTGCTGGCCCGCTTGTGTATTTCACGGCGCTGATCGGGTAGCGCCAGACCGACCGCGCTCAGACGGGCACGGCCGGTCTGGTAACCGCTGCCCATTGTCAGCTGCCGCGCCGCCAAGTCGCGGCTCCGATACAGAAGCGATAACTCATATGACCGATGTTCTGTCCGTCCATTCCACCGACCTGCACTTCTCGCGCCACCGCGGGCTGGGCCGAAACCATCGGCTGGCCACGATGGTGGGACACACCCCGGTGCTGCGGATATCCGCGCCGTTCAGTGATGATCAGCGCGGCTTCTGGGCCAAGCTCGAAGGATCTAATCCCGGCGGCATGAAAGACCGGCCCGCCATGCACATGGTGGATCAGGGCCGCGCCCGCGGCGACCTACGCCCAGGTGCGCGCATCGTGGAATCCACCAGCGGTACCCTAGGTTTAGGACTGGCTCTGGCCGGCACCGTGTACCGGCACCCCGTGACCCTGGTCGCCGACCCGGGGATGGAGCCGATCATGCACCGGATGCTGTCGGCCTACGGCGCCCAAATCGATGTGGTGACCGAGCCGCATCCGCAGGGCGGCTGGCAGCAGGCCCGCCGCGACCGCGTCGCCGAACTGCTGGCCGCCCACCCGCACTCCTGGTACCCCGACCAGTACAACAACCCCGACAACGTGGCGGCCTACCAGGGCCTGGCCCTCGAATTACACGCCCAACTCGGCGAGATCGACGTACTGGTGTGTTCAGTGGGCACCGGCGGTCACTCCGCCGGAGTGGCACGAGTCTTGCGCCAGTTCAATCCCGATCTGAAACTGATCGGCGTCGATACTGTCGGGTCGACCATCTTCGGCCAACCCGCGGCCACTCGCTTGATGCGTGGACTGGGCTCGAGCATCTATCCGCGCAACGTGGACTACGAAGCGTTCGATGAGGTGCACTGGGTGGCTCCGGCCGAGGCGGTGTGGGCCAGCCGCACACTGGCGGCAACCCACTACGCCAGTGGCGGGTGGAGCGTGGGCGCGGTCGCTCTGGTCGCCGGCTGGGTCGCCCGAAACCACCCGGTCGACACCACGATCGCCGCCGTCTTCCCCGACGGGCCGCAGCGCTACTTCGACACCGTCTACAACGACGACTATTGCCGCCAACACGACCTTCTCCGTGGACAACCACCGCAAGAGCCCGCCGTCATCACCGATCCGACCGAACAGGTCGTTCACTCCTGGACGCGGTGCCTCAATGTGGTCGATCCGGTGCGGAGTGTGCGGTGACGGGTGTCGTCAGACAATTCGGTAGCTTCGGCTGGCCCAGCCGACTGCTGATGATCAACCAGTTCGGCATCAATCTCGGGTTCTACATGCTGATGCCCTACCTGGCCGGTTATCTGGCGGGGCCGCTGGGCCTGGCGGCCTGGGCGGTCGGTCTGGTTTTGGGTGTGCGCAATTTCTCCCAGCAGGGCATGTTCATCATCGGCGGAACGCTGGCCGACCGGCTCGGCTACAAGCCGCTCATCGTTGCCGGCTGTCTATTGCGCACCGCCGGATTCGGGCTCTTGGTTGTCGCCCACTCGCTGCCTGCTGTTCTGATCGCCTCGGCGGCAACCGGTTTCGCAGGGGCATTGTTCAACCCGGCGGTGCGCGCCTACCTGGCCGCGGATTCCGGACCGCGCAGGGTCGAAGCGTTCGCCATGTTCAACATGTTCTATCAGGCCGGCATCTTGGCTGGCCCGCTGGCAGGGCTGGCCCTGATGCTGGTGGACTTTCGCATCGCGGCTGCCGTCGCGGCCGCAGTGTTCGCCGTGCTGACCGTGGCGCAGCTGTTCGCCTTGCCACAACATAGCGCCGACCCCGTCGCTGAGAAGACCGCGATACTCGATGACTGGCGCATCGTGGTGGCCAATCGATCATTCCTCTGGTTCGCCGCAGCGATGATCGGATCCTATGTGTTGAGCTTCCAGGTCTATCTGGCCCTGCCGCTGCACGCTGCAGCGCTGGCACACCAACACCAATCAGTGGTCGTTGCAGCGGTCTTCGTCGTCTCCGGGCTCGTCGCGGTAGGCGGGCAGCTGCGCATCACGCGATGGTTCGCCGCCCGCTGGGGCGCCGGACGATCGCTGATGATCGGCATGCTGATCCTGGCGGCGTCCTTCGTGCCGCTACTGGTCGTTCCCAACAGCGGGCGCTTCGGCGTCACTGCGGCCATCGTCGCGTTGCTGGCCTCGGCGGCGCTGTTGGCGGTCGGATCCGCAGCCGTCTTCCCGTTCGAAATGGACACCGTGGTGTCCCTGTCAGGTAACCGCCTGGTGGCCACGCACTACGGGTTTTACAACACCATCGTGGGAGTCGGCATTCTGGCAGGCAACCTAGCCACCGGTGCGCTGCTACAAGCCGCTCGCGACGCCGGCGCCGACGAACTGCTGTGGGGCGGACTGGCATTGATCGGGTTGGTAGCGGCACTGGCTCTGCATCGGCTGGATCGCCGCGGACACCTAGCGCCCAAACTGACAGAGCCTACGCCTGCGCGACGATGACCAACCGCCGTCCACTGCCGTGTATGCAGTTGGCGCGAACACGCATACAGATGGGAAGCATAGCTAGCTTAGCTAGCTAGATGCGCGACGGTGCCGTCGACTGACGATACGACGGCCGGGCTAGCGAAAAGCACGTTACGTCAACTATCGACAACACAGCCCGATAGAGCCTGATATCCATCGGAGGCCGCCTTCAGGCCGAACGCCTGGCTGGCGGAGTTTGCTGAAGCACGCTGACGGCCGCCGTGCTGGCCGGCCTGTGGGCGTACAGGCTGGGCCCCCTCATCTGGATCCAAAGATGTTGGCGCAGAGGATATTTACTCGTTATGAAACCGTCGTCTGATTCGCTTGGCATCTGGTCCGGACCATGTATTCTGAAATTAGCTACTGACTAGCTACGTACTAAGAGCAATCGTATGAGCGCTCGCAGTACGCGAAAGGAGAACAACCGTGAAGATGACCGCACTGGCGACCGTCGCCCTTTCAGGTCTCACCACCCTCATGGTCGCTGCAGCACCGAACGCCGCCGCAGCGCCAGCCGGACCTGACTCGGTGCAGGACACGGTGAGCAGACTTGAATCAAATGGATACAAGGTGATCCTCAACAAGACTGGCTCAGCCCCCCTCGATCAGTGCGCGGTAAGCGCAGTGCGTCCCGGGCGAGACGTCACCGAATTTCGCCAGAATCGGCGGGATCAAACGGTCGAGCGCATCCTCTACACGACCGTCTACGTCGACGCCGCCTGCTGAAATCTGTCGGCGGCGGGTGGTCACCATCGTGCGGCCACCCGCCGGTCGGCGTGGGCGACCCAGCGGCGACCGTGGTGACTGATGCAGCCCTGGATCCCCGATTGCCCAATTGTGGTCGCAGTGCGCAGAAAAGGATTCCAATCCGCGGATGCTGTCGCCACCTCACCTTCGGGCAACCGCGCGGGTGGTGACCCAGAACCGTTGGTGCACACAGTGTTCGGCGGTGTATGGGAGACCTTTACGTCGGGATCACCGTGATCGCAGATCCATCTACATGGCGGCCCGTCGCCATGAGCGCAGCCGCCGCGTCGTCAGATGGCTGCTCGTTGTTGTCGCCGGATCCGTGATGCTTCGGCTCAGATGAACACGCATCTGCGCCGGCTCAAAGTTGTTGGTCTGCAGGACGTGCGGGGCCATCCGATGGCTGCGGCGATGGTTCTGAGCCGGATTCACTGTTGTTGGCATGACCGCCAGAGCGTGAGGCTACCCATGCGGGCGCGCAGTCAGACCCGCCAACCTCATGCCCGGCCCGGGCCCCGCAGCTGGTTTTCAATGTGAGATCGGTCGGCTCACTCGTTGTCTACCGACGGCCATACGGTGCCCAGAGCCCGGTGTTCATGGGCAGCACCTGGTGTCGTGCTTGATAACACGCCGGTGCTTGGAGTTAGCGCCGAGTGCGCACATCAGCGCGCACTTGGCGACCGCACGAACCACAGGGTGCCGTGCGATGCGCATCAGCACCGCCGTCTTGGGCTCCGCATCTGTACTCATCCCCATCTCCTCACCACGCCATTACGATACCCCCCAAGGGTATCGTAGTGGCGCGGGCCGGTACAGGGCGCAAACGCCCTTCCATGTGGATGCGAGGTTGCAAGGCCAATTCATTGCTCGGCCGGCATGGGTGACGTCGTGGGCCGACCTTCGACCTACTATCGCGGTTAGTACTGGTGATACTATCGCGCCTAGTAGTAGGTGACTCCAGGGTGTGCTGTCCCAGCACACTCCATAGGGATCGGCACACGACTTTGGCGAAGAAGCGCACCAACGCTCGTAGCAAGCGACGCACACCGCCGACCCGCAGGCAACGCAGCTCAACTCGACGATCCAGCCCCCAAACGTCTGCCGGGGCACCACCATCCCCGCACACCCCGGGTAGGGCGGCCGGTGTAGCCGATGGTGTCAAACCCCCTATCGGCCCGGCTACGACGGTGGGGACAACGAACCGGACTTCGGGCGCCCATCCCACCCGTACCCGACCGATCCGTCCGTCGTCACCGACAACCGTCGATCCCCATCGCAAGGGTGAGCAGCGCCTCGGTGCGGTGACATTCGGGTGCTCGCAGATGTTCGATCAGCTACCGCAAGTGCTCGCGGTCACCCACTGGGGACAGGCGGAGGGCCGACCAATTCCTATCCGGATCACCGGCTGGCGGACCGGCGCGGCCGACAACATGGCTACACGATTCGAGCGGCTGGCCACGGTGCCGTCGCTGCCGGCCGGTAGCGGACGATTCGGTTACACCGTCAGCGTGCCGAACCTACCGGGCGGTGACTGGGAAGTGCGCACCGAGCGGACCGGCGTGCGGCGGACTGGACAGCGCCCGCAGCGCTGCGTGGTGCGCACTCGACCCGCACAACTGGCCTACGGCCCTGCGGTGAAGGTGTGGTCGTGGCCGGCGCTGGTGTTGGCGGGCGCTGCACTGGCGATCGTGGTGCAGGCGCTGCTTCTCGCGCGCACCAACGCCAACGTGGCCGCGGGCCTGATTGTCTCGGTCGGCAGCTGTCTGGTCGGATTCGCCGGGGCAAAGGCGTGGTATCTGGTCTCGGCGGGCAAGCCGATTCGGCGATTCCTCAGCGGAGGTGCCTGCATTCAGGGCTTTCTGCTCGCCGCGTTGACCACGCTGGCGATCGGCGGCGCCCTGACGGGCATCGGTGCCGGAGAACTGCTGGACGCCACCACACCGGGTTTGTTCTTAGGGATGGCCGTGGGTCGGCCGGGTTGCTTTTTCACCGGCTGCTGTGCGGGCCGGCCAACTGCGTCGCGGTGGGGCCTGTGGTCGTCGGATCGAACGATTGCGGCACGGCGCATCCCGGTGCAGCTCTGGGAGGCTACCGCCGCGCTGGCGATCGCCCTGACGAGCTTGGCAGTCGTTCTTCTCGGAGGATTACCCATCGCAGGCGCGGTATTCGTCGCCGCAATCGCCACCTACACCGGTGTTCGACAGCTGCTGTTCCCCCTGCGCGCCGATCCGCACACCCGCCGCGGCCGGTATGTCACGTTGGCGATCTGCGTCGTGCTGCTTGTCGCCGACCTGGCCGCCGTCGCGGCCGCCGGGTGAATCGCATGACAGCCGGTCGGTCCTGTAGCCAGTTCCGTCAATCACCAACAGGGCCAACCCGGCGGTGTTGTCAATCTCCGGGACCGACGAGATGATTGAGGTGATGTCGTTGCGCCGGAGTACCTGTGTCCACCTCGCCACCGTCGGTGTGGTGCTGGCACTGGTCGGGTGCAGTTCTCCCGCCGAACCGCTGACATCGTCGGCGACACCGCCGCCGGTAGGACAGACCGATACTGCGGCTCGCGCACCGCGCTCAACCGGACCGCAACAATTCGCCGAGGCTATCGCCGCACCCGAACGGGTCACCATCAACGTGCACGTGCCCTACGAAGGCGACATCGCCGGCACGGATCTCAGCATTCCGTTCGACAAAATCGAGGCGCAGATCAACAGGTTGCCGACCGTTCGCAGCACTGCGCTGGCGGTCTACTGCCGGACCGGACGGATGAGCACTATCGCCGCCTCAACTCTGGCCAACCTGGGCTATCACGACGTGGTGGAGTTAGCCGGCGGAATGCAGGCCTGGCAGCAAAGCGGCCGCATCCTGGTGTGGCGCTGACCATCTGCGGCTCGACGATCCGACGCCCGCCTGCGCCCCGTCGTGACAGGAAGTCTGAGTCGTGCCTACGCCCCCCACGACATGGGTCAACCGGCGTCACGTAAGGCTGCAGCAGCGTGGTCCGTTCTCACCGTGGCCGGCACGTCGCGTAGCTGCCACTGGCATTCCCAGCGTTCATCGAGAAGCTCATCGATCAAGGAGGTGTCGGGGTGGCCACCGAGCCGGCGAATGGACTCGCTGACCGCGCTAAGCAGTTCGAGTTGGCGGTCGATGGCTTGGAGCTTTCCCACGTCCCCCCATTCGGCTGGACTCGTTCGGGCTGCGGCGTTGACGCCCCGCATCCAGATCTACTGTTCTGGTACAGAGATGCTAATCGATTCGTCCGCACGCTTGACGTGACTGGTCTGCGGGGCAGTGGCGACGGCTCATCAACCAAACCGCCACACTTCCTCTCAGCATCGATCTACGGTGCTAGACCATAGATCAGTGGGTATGCGGCCGGTCGACCGTGCGACCCACTGTCATACCCGTTCCGGAGACGGAGGACCGCATGAGCACGGCGAGCAAGATGCTTGAAACTTATCCGCAAGACCTGGGTGGTATCGACCGCGCCGCGTTGGCGTCCTGTATCGAGGCGTGTCTGGAGTGCGCGCAAGCGTGTACCGCCTGCGCCGACGCCTGCCTCAGTGAAGACTCCGTGCAGCAGCTCACCACCTGTGTGCGCACCAACCTCGACTGTGCCGATGTGTGCGCGGCGACCGGGTAGGTGCTGTCCCGCCATACCGGTTATGACGCCAATCTGACCCGCGTGGTCTGGAGGCGTGTGCCACGGCATGTCGCTCCTGCGGGGACGAGTGTGACCGCCACGCCGGTCACCATGAGCACTGCCGCATTTGCGCGGAGTCCTGCCGGCGTTGTGAGCAAGCCTGCCGACAGCTGCTGACGTCACTGGGCTGACCGCGTCCCGCGACTCACGAGCGCACCAGGCGATTGATGGCGTCGGTGGCCTCTTTGATCTTAGTGTCGGCGTCATCGCCCCCGGCGTGCGCGGCGTCCAGTACGCAGTGTTTGAGGTGATCGTCGAGCAGACCGAGCGCCACCGCTTGCAGTGCCCGAGTCAGCGCACTGACTTGGGTGAGGATGTCGATGCAGTACTGCTCGTCTGCGACCATCCGGTGCACTCCGCGACCTGTCCCTCGATGCGCTTGAGACGGTCCAGGTACCGGTCCTTATCCGTCATGTAGCCATGCCGCGGCGGCGTCTGCGCGGGTGTGGGTTTCGTTGCTGATGTGGGCATTTGTTCCTCCCAGATGGTGCACCCGGGATTGACACCCGGGACAGCAGGCCTACGCGTATCCCAGCGGACTCCTGTTGCGATGTAGTTCACAGATATTGTCGCGCGAAATGCGGCGATGGGTGATGCCCGCCGCGTGCATCTGCGCCGGGCGCCACACCACCCATCGCCGATGAAGGGTTAGCCAACGAAGTATTTCGCCGGGTCGACGTCGAACTTAGGGACGCATCCAGCACAGCACAGCCAGTAGGTGCGCCCGGCGTACTGGCGGACCCAGCCCTTGGCTTCAGCTTTGGCCTTGGCCACGAACCGCCCGGGCATGACCGGGCACTCGGCCGCGTCGACGCCCGGGTCCACCGGGTCGTGGTCATGCTCGTGCTCGTGGTGGTGATGGCTGGTGCCGGTGGCAGCGCCGTGATTTGTCATGGTTGAGAGTGTCCTTTCGGGTTAGGCTCACACGTCGGCCAATCACCGCCAAACGTGGCGGTTTGGCTGTTCAAGGCTCTTGAGCGGCGAAAGTCATCAGACTGGCACCGCGGTATAGCCAGCTTCGTCGACCGCGGCGAGTACAGCCGCGTCGTCGATCGGCTCGGTGCTGGTGACGACCAGCTTGCCGGTCGCCGCGCTGACGTCGACCTGCTCGACACCGTCGATCCCACCGACTTCCTCGCGCACCGACATCTCGCAGTGCCCGCAGGTCCTGCCTGTCACCTGGTATTCGCTGGTGGCCATGATGTATTCCTTCCTCGCTAGCTGTGGGCAATGTCTGTGTCGGCAGCGCCTTTCGCCGCATCACGAAGGCGCCAACCGACGGTCACCTGCTTGCGCACATGACATGGCTCCTTTCATACCCCGGTGGGGTATCCACACAAAAGGACAATATACCCCCCGTGGGTATTCCGCCAGTGTCGGTCATTCGCGTCTTCGCCGCAGCCAGGAACGGATGTGCGCTGGAATGGGGTTGGCAACGCCATGTGGAGGCTCGCACCGCGAGCGCCGGTCATCTCCGGGCCTATTGTTCTACGGCGTGGGTACGTAGATAGGATGGCGGGCGGCGCGGACTGACCGCGGTTTCACATGCTGAAAGGACGACATTCGTGCGCAGATTGGCAAGGATCTTTGTCGCCGGGGCGGCGATGCTGGTGGCGGTAGGCGTCGGTATGCCGACGGCGACCGCGGCCTCTGGAAGTTGCCCTCATCGGTTCGGATCGCCGCAACAGTTGACGGATGCCGGTGGTGCGGTGGTACAGCAGTGGTCGGTCAGTGACCTGCGCGCGAGTGCCGACACGGCGCCCGGCTATCTATTGGCCGGTCGACTGTGGGAGGCCACAGCCTCGGTGGAGGCGTTGACGGGCGCTGTGACACCGATGATTCCCAACGTGTATGCGGTGTCGGCTTCCGGTGAGCGCTATCAGGTGTTGTGGCAGGTGGCGAGTCCCAGCTCCATTGCCGGCGCAACCATCAGCCAAGGCCAGACTTCGACCGGCAAGGTCTATTTCGATGTGACGGGTGCCGATCCGATGGCGGTCATCTACACCAATGGCGGGTCGATGCCGGCGATGATGTGGTGCTGCAACGGCAACATGATGATGCCGATGCAAATGCCGATGCCCATGCCCATGGAGAGGCCGATGCCGATGGCAATGGACGACTGTCCCGACTGCACAGGCACCATGTAGTGGCTCGTCACATGGGCTGTGTTGTCCTTGTCCTGCAATGACTTCCGGGACACTGTCCGGTCGTATCGCTGCGCGAAACCTGCATCGATGACGATGTGGCTCAGGTGACTAGCTGCCAAACCGGCCCGGCGATGATGCCTAGAAGAAGGCTGAGCGCGGCGGCCAAGATTGCGGCGCGGGCGGGCCAATGCTGGGCCGCCGTTTGGTCGGCATCCCCGGCCGCGTCGGGGCGCGCGAAGGCAGGGATGATCCAGCGCAGGTAGTAGAACAGGCTGACCAGTGTGTTGACGAACACCACGACGGCCAGCCACGCATACTGGCCGTCCCAGGCCGCGGCGGCGGTGGTCACCTTGCCGATGAACACCGCCGTCGGTGGGGTGCCCACCAGACCGAGTAGCGCCACGACCAGCGCGCCGGCCAGCCACGGGCGGGTTCGGGCCAAGCCGCGATAGGAATCGAGATCGCGGCGTCCCGGCAGCGCCGCGGTCACTGCGAACGCCGCGATGTTGGTGACGGTACAGCCGCCCAGGTAAAACAGCAGCGAGGGCAAAGCCAACTCGCTGCTCCCGGCGACGGTGATCGGCACGAGAAGATAGCCGACCTGGCTGACCGTGGACCACCCCAGCAGCCGGCGCGGGTCCTGTTGCCAATAGGCGGCCAGGTTCCCCAAAGTCATGCTGGCGACACCAAATACGGCGATCAATACCGGCCACGCCAGGGTGTCGGGCAGCGCAGTGGTGAGGCGATACAGCGCCACCAGGGCTCCGATTTTGGGCACGGTGGTCAGGAACGTCGCCGCCGTGGCGTTGGCGCCCTGGAGCGCGTCGCCGACAGATCTCCGATGTCGACCCGGGCGCGCGGGCCTGGCAGCTGGTCCCAGAGGCGATCGATGAGGTCGTCGAACTCATCGTCGGCCGCGGTTCCACAGACCGCCAACACGTCGGCGTCGGCCGGTGAGACGGCGTGCCGCCATCCGCGCGCAGCGATCAGGTTCTGTGTTGCGGCGCGAAGAGCCCAATTGCCTGGCAGCTCGGCGATAAACACGTGCGGGCGCCGGGCAGCGTACCTGGCAAGCCATCGATTCAGGTCCACCGCAGCGCACCCTCTCGCCACGCCCAGGCGACCGCAACGAGCAGCGCGAGCAGAAACAGAAACATCTCGATGACCGCGGTGGCGCCCATCTCGACGACGACGACCGCCCAGGGATACATGAACAGCATTTCGACGTCGAACGCCAGGAACACTAGGGTAGCCAGGTACCAGCGGACGTGATAACGCGTGCTCCTCGGGCGCCCATCCCGATTGGAAGGGCAGCGAGATCAGCGGCCTAGAAGACAGCGCCGTAAGTCGGTGCGCACCATAGGCACTCGCAAACGCCGACGACGGTGACCAGCAAGGTCCACATCAACCCGGCGTACACACGCACCTCCCGCGGTCGCAATCTCCGCGCTGTGACGCGGACTGAAATTTATGCGCGCCCTCTAAACGTACCCCGTGGGTATTTAATGCAAGGGAGATGCTGATCCAGTTCGGTCAGCTCGCTCGTCTGGAACTGCTCTCATACCGGCAGTACGGTCGTCGTCACGAGTTGATCGAGGATCAAGCCGACAAAATCGGCCGACTCTCCCGTGAGCCGGGCGATACCCACGGCGATCAGCATGATGCCACCGGCAATCTGGATGCGCCGGGTGCTGCGGCCACGCCATCTCAACCAACGCCGCATCGCGCTCGTTCCCAGCGCCGCCATGACGAATGGCACGCGCCTAGGCAGTACGCGACAATGAGCAGCACCCCACGTGCCGCGGTGACGCCTTGCAAGCGTGGTCCCAAGCAGGGCGTCCACCCGAGTCCCAACATCAAATACGTATCCGCTGCCGTGCAACGCCTTACGGTTTGATTGGCCCACGGATTTCGTATGGAAATGGACCGGCGCTCGCTGACGTGACAGCGTTTACGTCGGGCTTATGCCATCGATCGGACCATCGTCGACCAACACACTGGACGTTCTGCTGCACCAGAATCCGACGATAGCCGCGAACTCGTGCGCGATGGTCGCCACGGTCACGATCCCGCCTGGCGACCCCGGCACGGGCCCGCACCGCCATTCCGGTCCGGTGTTCGGTTACGTGCTGGAAGGCGAGATCCTCTTCGAGCTCGAAGGCGACGAGCCGTATCCGGTGAAGGCCGGGGAGGCGTTCTGGGAACCGGGCTTTGACGTCGTGCATTACCAGGCGGCCAACCTGCTCACCGACATCGCGAGCAAGTTCGTCGTGTTCATGCTGTGCGCGCCCGAGGTGCCGATGATGACGTTCCTGGATGAAGACGAGATCGCGGCGCGGGCGCACTTGCGCCACCCGGCGGCCGTCAACTGAGCAGTCCTAGTGATATTGCAGTCGTCGCAGCCGCCGTGCGATCGGACACGACGAGCCTATTGAACGCCCGTCACAATAGACACTCGCGTACGGATCCGACTCCGCGCGTCCGGCGCGGTCATGCGCGCCACTCGAAAAATACCTCGTGGAGAATCTTCGGCACGGGCGATGCTGATCCCGTCCGGGCTGGCCGCCGCTGGTCGGCGAAATGGCCCTCATATCGGCAGGACGGTGGTGGTCACGAATTGGTCGCGGATCCAGCCGACGAAAACGGCCCATTCTCCGGTGACCAATGCGACACCAACGGCGATCAGCATGATTCCGCCGGCAATTTGTATGCGCCGGGTGTTGCGCCGGAGCCACCCCAACCAGCGCTGCATCGCGCTCGTGCCCAGCGCCAGCAGGACAAATGGCACGCCAAGGCCGAGGCAGTAAGCGACGATGAGTAGCACACCGCGTGCCGCGGTTATCCCTTGCGTGCCGGCGGCAACGGAGAGGACGCCGGCCAGCGTGGGTCCCAAGCAGGGCGTCCAGCCGAGCCCGAATGTCGCGCCGAGCAACGGTGCTCCCACAATGCCGGTCACCCGACGTGGGTGAAACCTGATGTCGCGCTGCAGCATTGGGATGAACCCGATGAATACCAGGCCCATGACGGTGGTGAGTACGCCGCCGATCTGCTGCAGCAGATTGCTGTTGAGTGCCAGTGCGCCGATCAATCCGAACACTGACGCCGTCGCTGCAACAAACACGACGGTGAACCCGGCGACAAACAGGAGGGCAGCACCGGCTGCACGCCACGAATCCCGCGCTGTCGGCGGCTCATCTGGTGAGCCGTTCGCCCCTGCGGCGCCGGCGAGGTAGGACAGATAGCCGGGCACCAAGGGGATGCAACACGGAGAGGCGAACGACACGGTGCCGGCCAGCGCGGCCGCGCCCAGCCCGAGCACCAACGGCCCAGACGCCGCCGCCGCGCCGAAAGCGTCACCGATGCCCTGGGCATGTGCGCTCACGGCTCTGCCGCGATCCGCTGCACGACCGGCCGCAGATCCTCGGCCAGCAGTGCCCTCAAGAAGACGGCAGCGACCCGGTGTTTGCGGTCGAGCACCAGCGTGGTGGGCACGACGCTGGTGGGATAGCCCTTGCCCAGGGCGATCAAGCTGCGCATCGCAGGGTCGAAGATCGACGGGTAGCTTACATTGCGGTCGGTGACGAAATCCTTGGCGGCAGAACGATCGTCACGCACATCGATGCCCAAGAATGCAACGCCGAGGGGTTCTGTCTCATCGAAGACCTTCTCGAGTTCAGGAGTTTCGGTGCGACACGGTGCGCACCAGGACCCCCAGATGTTGATCACGACCACCTTGCCGGCGAAATCGGATAGATCGATCGGTCGATCGTCCATCAGCGCGGGACCCGTGAGGTCGCCGATGCTGCCTCGGATCTGCGGTGGATCGTAGAAGAGGTCGGTCTTGCCCCCGGGTGACACGAACTCAAATGTGCCGCCCTGTGCGACGGCATCGCGTCCAGTGGCACATCCCACCGCGATGAGGGCCGCGATGGCGCACACCGCGAGTGCACGCAGGCGATTGGGCATCGGTTCTCCACTGGTGATGGATTTCCATCGGGTCTACTATGCGTGTACGTAGATCGTAGGCCCACGCGTGCGCACGACGGCGCGCAGGGTCCTACGCGCCGAAGGGAGTCCCGAATGGAGCAGCTACTCTTGGCGGCCGCCGCGCTGGCCTGTCCGGTTGGTATGGGCGCGATGATGTTTCTGATGATGCGGCCCAGTCACGGGACCGACATGCCGGAGCGTGAGGAAATGACTCGGCTGCGGGCAGAGGTCGACCAGCTGAAGTCGCAGCGACAGCACCACATCTGAGATTGCCGGATTCGTTACCGGCCTGGATGCTGCCCTCTTGACGCGTCCTGCGAAGAACAACTAGGCCGGGACTAGCTACTAAACTACGCAGCAGCTACATATGACGGCGTGTCTGCAGACGAACGGAGCGTGTTCATGGCGGCGAGGAAAAGCCCCCGGACGACGGTGAAGTCTTCACGAGATGGACGCAAGGCCATCGCGCGTGCGCAGTCGAGCCGACGCAGCGGCTGGCTGTGGCTCGCCGCGGGTGTTGTGTTCGTAGCTCCCATTGTGGTGATCGTGATTGTCAGCATCATGAAATCGCCCGGACAGCCCACACCGGACACGGAATCGGCGAGCCTGCAGAGTCCACCGGCCACCGTGGCCGTGGGCGCCGAAACGATGCCACCGTGGCCGGCGCCTGCTGATGCGAGTGCGGCGGTGGCCGCAGCCGGTTTGCCAATGTTAGGCAGCGAAGGGGCCGTGGAGCACATTCACGCCCATCTGGATGTGCTCGTTGATGGTGCGTCTGTGCCGGTTCCAGCCGAGTTGGGTATCGACACCAAGCGCGGCACGATTAGCCCGCTGCACACCCATGACGGTAGTGGTGTGATTCATGTTGAGTCGCCGGTGAAAAGACAGTTCAGCCTGGGGGAGGTTTTCACCGAATGGCAGGTGAATCTGTCGGCGGACAACATCGGGGCGCTGCGCGCCGTCGACGGTAAGGCCGTGCGCGTTTTCGTCAACGGCGCACAACAGACGGGAAACCCGGCGGCGATCATGCTGGGCGATCGCGACGAGATCGCCGTGGTCTACGGCGCCCCCCGCCCCGGCGAAACCATTCCCTCGACATACGACTTCGCCGAAGGCGTGTGACGCAGACCCGCCAAAAGGAAAATTGCACAGGCCGACCGCGAAGGAGGCGACATGGCGGATCTGTCCGCATTCCAGCATCCACGGTTTGCGCGCATGTATGAGCGGATCAGCGCTGAGTCGGAGCAGCGTGGCACCGCGCAGCATCGCGACCGCGCCCTTGCTGGCTTGTCCGGCCGGGTGATTGAGGTCGGCGCTGGCAACGGCATGAACTTCGGCCACTATCCCAATACGGTCGCAGAAGTCGTCGCGGTCGAGCCCGAGGATCACCTGCGGACACTGGCTGAGCGGGCTGCTGAAACCGCAGCCGTGCCGGTACACGTGGTGGCCGGTCACGCGACCGCGCTGCCTGTGCAAGACGCCACCTTTGACGCCGCCGTTGCGTCGTTGGTGTTGTGCTCGGTCGCCGATGTCCCGGCCGCATTGGCCGAGCTGCGGCGGGTGCTCAAGCCGAACGGCCAGCTTCGGTTCTTCGAGCACGTGCGTTCGACCAAACCATGGTTCGCGTTGCTAGAGGATGCCCTCACGCCGCTGTGGTCACGGGTGGGTGGGGGCTGTCACCTCAACCGCGACACTGCCGCGGCTATCCGCGCCGCGGGATTCGACATCGAATCCCTTCAACGGTTCCACTACGCGCCGCTGCGGTTCTTTCCCTCCCAGGCCCACATTCTGGGCATCGCCCGCCCCGGCACGTGACTTACTCAGGACCAGGATAGACGATGCGGCGCGTCACGAGATGCTTTGGGTCGGTGAGGATTTCCTCGGTGATACGGCTGCGGTCGTCGAGAGTGAGCTGAACGTTGATGGAGGCGGCGGGATAACCCAGCGCTAAACGCACCACCGCGCCCGGGGGCGAGGTTCGCGCCGCGATCGGCGCGGTGCCCTCGGCATAGGGTTCCTGGGAGAGGAAGAACCCGGCGTCCAGGTCGAGCCGGCTCGGTTCGGGTGGTCCGGCGGTGGTGTCGCTGGTGACGGTTTCATAGACGACGAGACTGCCTGCCGCGCGGGTCGCGGCGACGGCTGCGGCCAGATCAGCGGCGCCGGGACGCGGTGGCCACGACACGATCAGCCCGGTGGCGCCGCCGGGCCAGCCGGTGGCTCCGGCGCGCAGCGTCAGCACGTTGTCACCGTCACGCCACGCCGGCCGCGCCAGATAGCATCCGCTGCCGCAGCCGGCGAGCGCGAGAGCCGACTCACCGAGCGAGGCCACCAAGCTGTAGTCCTGGCCGGGTTCAGCAGCGTAGTAGTCACCGCGCCGCGGTGTGGACAGCCGGACCACGAGCAGCCCTTCACTGGCAGTCAGGCTGATCCCGACCTGGCCGGCCAGGGCGCCCAGCGACACGACAGGACCGGTTGGTTGCGGCGGCGGCGCCGCCGACGCCGTCCCGGTGGGCGGCGGTGTGGACACCAGCACCGCGCTGGCTGCCAGCACAACGACCAGCAGCGCGGCTTCGATGGCCATCGCCTTCCGCAGCCGCGTCGCCTGACGGGTATCGCGGTGGATCAGCCTCGAGGCCAGCGCCGCCGCCGACGCTGCCACGACGAGCCCGAGTTTAATCAGCAGCACCTTGCCGTAGGTGGTGGAGACCAGTTGCGGCAGGGGGACTAACACCAGCGCGCTGATCACACCCGTGGCCACCACCACGAGATAGGTCACCAGCGCCAGCCGGACATAAGGGGCCAAGACCCAACGGACTGTGTCCGACACCGCTCGCCACGTCACCACCGCCCGCGCCGTATGCACGAGCGCGCCGACCCAAACCGTAACCGCCGCCAGGTGCACCCCGGTCAGAACCGCGCCCCAGCCGCCGAATGTTGTGCCCGCATGCGAGCGGATCCCGTCGGCCGCGATCACCACCGCCAGCGGAACCAGAGCCCACCGACCCCGACTCACAAGGGCCAACGCAGTCAATAACCCACCGGTCTCCATCAACAGCAGCACACCCGCGCGGCCATCCCACACCGCGTTGACGGTGCCGGCGTCAACGGCCCGACCAGCGACCAAAGCCATGGCAGCGATGAGCGCAACCACCATCCCTGCCGGCGCCCACGACCGCACGGGCGCCAGATCCGGGCGTGCGGCACGTGCAGTATCGGTCGCACGGCGGCCGATCAAGCCACCGACTGCGGCGGCCAAGCCGGCGAAAAGGAACCAGCGCATGGCACTTTCACCCCAGGCCGGCGTTGCGGAAGCGGTTGGCGCGGCAGCCGACAGCGCCAGGCCGACCGCGAACCGGAACTCCTGCTCGACCTGATCCCCATCATCACCGGTGACGCGCCAACGGACGGTATAGGTCCCCGGCGCTAAGGCAGAAACCGGCGACGCGGTGACGAAGCGGCCGTCGCGCGCGAGCCTGGCCGGCACGACCGGCACCTCGCGGTGGGATTGATCCAGCACCACAATCGCGCGCGTGCCGATGGTGACCCGTTCGTTGAACAGCAGTGTGATCGCCTCGGGTGACGCCGCAACCGCGGTCTCTGCTGCGGGTTCGGTGAACAGCAACGTGGGATGCGCCTGTGCGGTGCCCGTACCGGGACCCATCGATATCAGCACGGCGATCGTCAAAGCCACGAGCCCATCCCGCAGCGAGGTCACGGTGCGGGGACGCCGACTCGGCCATTCGTGCCGTCGAGGCAGAGCGCGGTGTTGTGCAGCCGATATCTCGTAGCCACTCGTGCCGGCAGTCGGGCAGCAGAGCACGACGCGCTCTGCGGCTCGGGGAGTAACGTGGCATTGATCGGGTGGGTCATGGCGTCCGTTCTGTTGTCAAGACAACGGCTTTCGCCGCTTCAAGCACCAGGGTGTCGCCTATGACGACGCTGCGCCACTCGTCATTCGCCCTGTGATCGTCGGGTGAAGGTGGCGGCACTGTCGTGATGAGGATCTCGCTGGCCCCACCGATACGGCCAGCGGCGCCGGTACAGATGATGAAGTGATGCATTGGTCCGGGGCCCAGTTCCCAAACAATGTGAAACGGCATTACGATCTTGGTACGTAGATAGTACGCATTCCGCGGAAAGGGCGCACCATGCGCGACGCAGGCTCGACACGGACAGCCGGGAGGCCAAAGGTGCGCACACGCGGATTTGGCGAACTCGAAGCCGTCATCATGGACCGCATCTGGAACCGTGGTTCCGACACGACGACGACGGTGCGAGAAATATTCGACGAACTTGCGGCAGAACGCGACATCGCCTACACCACAGTAATGTCCACGATGGACAATCTGCACAGCAAGGGCTACCTGGCCCGAGAGCGCGACGGCAAAGCTTACCGGTATTGGCCCACCTTGACCCGGGAGCAACACAGCGCAAGCCTCATGCGCGCGGCGTTAGACTCCGGCGGCCAACCCGATTTGGTTCTCAGCTACTTCCTCGAACAAATCGGCCCTGAGGAGTCGGCGCGCCTGCGTGCCGCGCTCCGTCGACGCACGAAGCGAGCGGCCAAGCGCTAAGCGCGGGGGCCGGCTCAGAAGCCAAAGTTGGCGATGGGCTAACGCGAGTCACCTCGCGTGCTAGTCCGGATGGCCCCAGCCGAGCTGGAGAGGCGCAGCCAACGTTCACCTGACGCATATCAACATCGACAGAGAGGGATTGATTATGGCGCTGGCCATTTCAACAACATTGCACAGCACATTCGACGACGCTGTTGAAAATGCTCGCAAAGCATTGGCCGATCACGGCTTCGGCGTGCCGACCGAATCGACGTCAAGGCCACACTGAAGGCCAAATTTGGCGAGGAGCTCGAGGACTGCCTGATCTCGGGAGCGTGCAATCCATCCTTAGCCCATCGGGCAATCGATGTGGATCGTCGAATCGGGGTGTTGCTTCCGTGCAACGTCGTGGTGCGCACCGATCCCGCCGCGAAGGACATGGTCATAGTTGACGCGGTGGATCCGCAGGTGATGGCCCAGGTCGCCGACGAGCCAGAACTGTGCGCCGTGGCCGACGAAGCCGCAATCATGTTGCGCGCGGCAATCCAATCGCTCTCATAGACCGGCGCGGACCAGCGGGCCAACTGTGTGCTGTGCCTGGATCAGGGAGTCTGCAGCCCACATTTGGTCAATGGTGCGACGCGAGAGGTGTCGATTCGGCGGATGCCGCGAGACGAGTAAGTGCTGCAGCCCGCGGTCATAGAGCCGGTCAGGGGATCCGGTTACGCGCCGGAGAGAACCGCTCTATCTGAACGGGCGGTCCTCCGGGCGGCGGCGGAGGCAAGACGCGGGGCTGCCCGTTGGCCACCATGGTGACCGCATCGTTCTCTCGATCTATGTTCAGCGTGAAGTGCTGGAAGTTCTGCAAAATCCATTGCGGCTCTTGGATCTGGCCGCTTGTGGGCAAGCCGAGCGTGCTGCGTTCGTGACCCAGCGTCGCCCAGGTGTCATAGATCGCTCCGGTCAAAGGTTGCGCTCCGGTGGCCGGTGACCAGTAAATCGCTCCCTGGGTAAAGATGACGTAGCGCGCTGAGCCAGCACCGGGAGCTTCCGGCGACCTCACCGGACCCAGCACACCGCTGGCGCCACCGAGCGCTTCCCAGCGCGCAAAGATCGCCCCACCCCGCATCGGCTCCTCCACGTCCTCTGCCGTGGGAGGTTGGTTGAAACGTGCGGCGACGAGCGCGTTGTAGGCGATGTCCGTCCAACCCATCGAGCGTGTGTGATACGCGTAGATTGAGCGGACGATCGTTGCCGATTCGTTGGGCGCGTAGTTGTTGCCCGTTGCGGAGTGGTGGATGATCCCGGCCCGAATCGCGTTGTCGTACAGCGGCGCTGCTCGCCGCAGCGACTCATCAGCGCCCCATTGGCCGCGGCTGATAATCGGGATCGGTGGTGTCGCCGTGGCCGTGTCCGCCGACAGAGGCGGCTGCGCTGGCGCGTGCGGTGTTCCGCTGGACAGGGGTGCGGCGCTGGCCAGACCGACAACCGCCGGCGCCGCGGCCGTCAATCTCAGGGCGGCCCGCCCGCGAAACGGGCGAACTGGGCCCGCCCGTGCATCGATCACACACGGCGACAGGCTATCCGGTGTCAGCAAATAGACGGCTGCGACCCGCCGCGACCGAGCTCCATTCTGGCGCACATAGAGTCGCAGACCGGCCGGGATTTCCGTCGCGACAGGGCCCCATATCGCTGAACGGCGATACCGCAATGGCATTCCCTGCCACCCCTGGCGGGCGATGTAAAGTATGCCGTCGGATCCCGAAAGGTCAAGCCCTGCAGCATTAGTATCGTCGCGTCTTGGCGTAGTGCTGGCGTGAGTCCGACAGCTGATTGATCGTCCTGGAGATGTAAGACGCGATCAATCCCTTTTGGTGCCGAAAGCGATTGGCTAAAGCTTCTATAGAGTTGGGTCGGCTAGCTGCGCCGGGCGCACCACGATGTACGCCCAGCCTCACACGGTGCCCGCCGCAGGGCGCACCGTTGGGCCACACGGGTCAAGCGGGACTGCTGCCGCCGGCGTCGCTCGCCAGGCGCGGCCGAGCTGGGGATCGCGAGGTTGGTGAGCGACCTCAAGTTGGTGACCTGGCGCGAGGGAGGAGTCGCGCTACCCGCCAGATCCTTGCTGCAAGGGGTCCGGACCCCGCAATGCAATCTGGTTATCGCCACGAGCCAGCGAACTGTTAGCAACGAGAGGAAGATTGGTCTGCCGAGGCAGTACAACTTCTGCGCACGCGCTCATCCGCGCGCAGCGGGCGGATTTCGGACCTGTGATACTAGATGCTGAACCGGGGCGAAAGGCTGACTCGATTGCGTGGCAGTGCCGTCGAGGTGCGGTATATCGGCGTCGTTGCCGGAGGTCGGCACCTATATAGTACTATGTGCCGTAGTAGACAGGTAGTCCGTGAGCGTGCGAATCCACTGACAGCCCGAACACGAGTGATTGCGGTTGAGGAGCATGTCTGTCCTGATTGAGATGTCAAGCGTCACTGTCGTGCCGCAGAGGCTGCCGTGACGACTCTGGTCGCTTCCTTCCCTAGTCCGCCGCAAGGGGTGTGGCATCTTGGCGCGCTGCCGATCCGGGCGTACGCGATGTTCATCGTTGCCGCCATCGTCGTCGCCCTGGTGATAGGGAACCGCCGCTGGGTGGCTCGCGGCGGCGAACCGGGCGTCGTCTATGACGTCGCGATATGGGCCATACCGTTCGGGGTGATAGGTGGCCGGCTCTATCACGTGATCACCGACTGGCGCACCTACTTCGGTGATGGCGGCCTTGGGTTGGACGCCGCATTGAAGATTTGGGACGGCGGCCTGGGCATCTGGGGTGCGGTGACCCTCGGTGGCGTCGGCGCCTGGATCGGCTGCCGGCGACGCGGCATACCGCTGCCCGCCTTCGGCGACGCCGTCGCACCGGGCATTGTGCTCGCCCAGGCGATCGGCCGCATCGGCAACTACTTCAACCAAGAGCTGTACGGCCGGCCCACGGACCTGCCATGGGGCTTGGAGATCTACTACCGCCGTGACCCGTCGGGCGTCGTCGACCCGCATTCGGTCGACGGTGTGTCGACAGGTCAGGTCGCGGAGATCGTGCATCCCACCTTCCTCTATGAGTCGCTGTGGAACCTCTTAGTCGTCGGCATGCTGATTTGGGTCGATCGCCGATTCAGAATCGGCCATGGACGATTGTTTGCGCTTTATGTCGCCGGCTACTGTGTCGGCCGGTTCTTCGTCGAGTTGATGCGCAGCGACGCGGCGACCCAAATCGCCGGCATCCGGATCAATTCATTTACCGCAACGGTGGTATTGATCGGTGCCCTGATCTACTTCGTCCGTGCGCCGAAGGGTCGCGAGGACCTCGCGATCAGCGCAACAGGCGAAGCCGAGGCGACGCGGGATGCTGCGGTAGGACGTGACGATGCCGCCGCGCGGGCCGACAGCGGCGTGGATTCAGGTGACACGACGCCCGCGGACAAAGGCTCACATCAGGCGACGCGAAAACGCCCGATGGCGACCCCGACAGCCAGAGCGAAGAAACCTGATGGATAACGATTCCTCGGTTACTGCAGGCTGGCTCAGTGGTGCCGGGAAACTCAGGCTGCATTGTGGCGGCGGCGCACGATGCCGCGCGTCTGGATGAGGGCCAACGCGAACAGGATCAGACCGACGGCGTAGATTGCTGCGCCGCTGGCGATTTGCGTAGCCGTCGGGGGCCGCTTGCCGGCGGGCACGTAGAGCTCACGCTCGGCCGAGGTGGTTCCTTGCCATCCGGAATCAACGGGCAGCCACGCTTCGATCGTCTCGCCGGCGCGCCCGAACTCGACGTAGACGAACCACCGTCCCCGTTCGGGCAGGCGAATGCTGCCGGTGAACTTGCCGGTGCCGATCTCATTCAGCGGCGCAGTGAGCATCTGGTCACCTCGGCGAGCCACGACCCTATCCGCGACGAGCTGGGAGCCGGCATCGGGTGCAACCGCGTCGAGACGCACATTCCCACGGCCATCCCCGACCACCGTCAGCCGCACCGACGTAACGGGCCCTCCCTGTCCAGGATCGTGGGCGAGGGCGTCGGAAACCGGCCCCAGCATCACCATGCTGGCACCCGCCAGTAGCGCAGCGGCGGTCGCGCCAGCCGGATGTGTGCGCCAGGAGGTGGCCGGTACGAGCGCGACGCCGACCACGATGACTGGCGCGGCGACCACGCCGACAGCGGCGGCCGGCTGGCTCGCCACGCCGAGCGCCGATGCCATCCAGGCGAGCGCGGCGACCGCTGCAGCGGTTGCCCCATAGCGTGCGGCGTGTCCGCGCCAGGGCAGGTCGGCCACGGCCAGCCCAATTACTGCCACCGGTAGGTCGGGCGTGCTGCGGCCGAGCAGGATCAGAGCCGCGACGACGATGAGCCGCACTGCGATATAGACGGCGACACCCTGTGCGACGGCGTATGACCGGGGAACGAGCGCACGGATGATGGCCACGGCGAACAGTCCGGAGACTAAAACCACCGGCAGATAAAGGATCTGGTTGAACTGCGGAACATCGGTATCGTACTCAAGCACCGTCATCATTGCGCTGCCGAGCACCACTGCCGACAGGGCGGCCTCGACAATCCCACGCCGTGTCGGTCGCAGGCCGGCCAATAGCCCGATGGCCATCGTCGTGGAGGCGAACACGACCAGCATGTGCGGCGGGCTCCACAAGACCGCGTCGCGTCCGAAGGCGTCGTGCCAGAACGCGTCCAGCGGGGCCGCGGCGAGTGTGACCGCGCCGCCCAAGCCGGCCAACAACAGGCCCGGCTGCCTGAGCGCCGCCCGGATCGAACGAGTACGCGCCAGGGCAACCAATCCCCAGCCCAGGACCACCAGACCCACCACAGCGACGCTGCCGTATAACGCCAGGTGCGGCGGGATCAGGGCGGTGTCTCGGCCAATGTCGGTGTGCCAGGCGTCGTCCCAGTAGGTGGCGAACAACGACACAGCTCCACCAGCGGCGGCAAGCGCACCGTAGGCCGGCGAAAGTGTGATACTCGGCGAGTTCACATCTGAGACTTGCATGTCTCAAATATGATGTTCATGTGGCTAAGAGTCAAGAGAAGCCGGGGAACTCCGCTGAGGTTGATCCTCGGCTTATCGACGCGACCGCCGCGGCGATCGCTCGATGGGGCCTGACGGAGACGACGCGAGAGCGGATCGCGGCCGAGGCCGGACTGTCGCGGGCGACGATCTACCGTCGGGACGTCACACGAGAGCAACTCGTCGCAGCGCTGACTGCACGCGCAGCCCAGACGTTTCGCAACGCGATATGGCCCGCGATCACCGGACGCGGAACCGCGGCGGAACGGCTAGAGGCCGCACTGGAGGCGATGTGCGCGGCCGCAGACGAATACCTTCCCTTGCTCGCGGGAATGTTCCTCGCGCACGGCGAGGTCTTCCACCGGCCGGGCCCGGATGCGCTGACCGTCGATGTTTTCGCGGAGCCGTTCGAACGCCTCCTCATCGACGGTGCTGCCGATGGAACCCTGCGCCATGTGCCCGAAACTGTGACCGCGACCGTCCTGTTCAACATGGTCGGCTGGGGCTATATCCACCTGCGCGCCAGTCACCACTGGGACACAGAAGCCGCGCGCCGCAGCGTCATTGGGTTGGCCCTGCACGGATTGGCCGCAGGTAAGACCTGATTGCGGCACATGTCATCATCGCGCCACGCCGAAATGTGTTGTGCTCCAATGCATCTTGATGGTCTGGACCGACGGCACAGAAACCCGGCTACTGACTGGAAGGCAATCTCTTGAGGAAGTCACGGATTGAGGGGGCGAACGCCTGGCCCATGTTTTCGACGGTGCTCAGAGCCCGGCACATGCCTTCGCCCGTGACGGTGGCGTAGAGCGGCGGTCCGTCGGAGCCGACGTAGGTTAGTTCACGCGAGGTTTGAGAACAAGCAGCGGCCAAGAACACACCGGCGGCCTCGTGTTTGCCAATTGCGGGCAGATATCGCGAGCGATCAGGTGGGGTCAGTGGCTCTAGTGGTGATCTACGTCAGGCCCGTGCGAAAGATCGGTGGCCGAAGGCTCAGTTTCGGCAGGCGCCGGTGCAGTGGGCGGCGGAGTCACCTCGGCATTAAGGGGTGCGACCGGTTCCGTATTACTATGGCCATCTTCATGGCCGCTTACCGGCACGTGGGAATTATGGTCTGCGCTAACCGGCGCGTGGTGGTCGTTGATCAAGCCGGAAGCCACTCCCACCGTCGCCGCCGCCGCGATCACGGCGCTGGCCCCACCAAGCACGATCGCGTTTCCGAAACCCGATATCGGTTCTGTCCGCTGGCCTCGATACCACACCCAGGCCGCTCCCATGACGACGTAGCACTCGAGCAGAAGTGCGCAGAGGCCGGCGGCCCCTACGACTTCGGGTTCACCGGCGTGCGGGCCGAAGGGCGCGCCCACTGTACGAGACAAAGCCCAAAGCGCGGCGGCGCCAGCGTTGGCCACTATCCCAGCGGCCAGCACTGCCACTGTCGGCCGAACCCGCACCACGAGAGCCCAGACGAGTTGAGTCATAGCGATTGAGGCGAAGAAAAGACCCGAGGGGGTCCACTGTTGCCAGTGCGTCGGCATGACGGCGAAGTGAATCACCGCTGCGCCGAACGAAGAGATCGCCGCGAGGCGAGCGGCCAGCCTGATGTCGGTCTTCTTCGCTACTTTGGGTGTCACTCGAACGATGATGACATCGCCAGCCCGAACGATGAGGAAGCGACACCACATCTCAACCGCACCGAGATGCCTCCGTCATCGTCTCCGACACCACAATGGCCGCGAGAGCCGAAGCGCACAGAGAGTCGACGCAGAAGCAGCGGTCGGTAAGTGGGGTCTGATGCTGCACCGCTGAAAACGACGGCGTTCCCCAAGGCGACCGCTGATGCCGTGGCGGCGACTGCGATCACGTCGTCGGCAGGTGCGACGTCCTAGCCGGCTGCGTCGATGATTGCTCGGACCACGAGCCCGATCGCAAAATATCTGGGCACTTTCGATGACCTTCGGGGAGGCTTTCTGGTGGAAGGCAGGGCTCGGACGCCATGACACGGTGCGCTTATCTACGTAGTAGGTACATAGAGCCCGGATCCGGTGCCGCAATCTTGACCGTGTTCGGCAGCCTCAAGTCGGTGTAGTCGATAATACCGAAGCAGACGCCATGCCCCCGTTGGCGAATCTGTCGCCCGCGTCTGCACAAGACCTCGGAACTCGGCGTTCGATTTTCGTAATGTGTTGCGAAGCAATCGAATCGGTACGCAATCATCGCGCCACGGCTTGGCTGCGGCGGGTTGCGGTCGCGCAACCTAGGCGAGGACCCGGTATCTCTCCGATACCTGCGCACAGCGCGGGGCGTAGGTGAGTGCCCCTCGGCGGCCCAGGGCGGAGGCGAACGGGCAGTACGTGCTAGAAAATTGAGATCGGTCTCGTATGACCTCTCGATGATTCGAACGACGTGTCACGCCACCCCTACGCACCGGTGAGACCTTAAAGGGCACACCAGTCTGTTGCGCTTCAAGCATCTGACCTGCGCCGAGGTAGATGGCCTCATGCTGGCTCCCCGGGGGTGCATTTCGGAAGAATCTCGTATCGTGTTGCAGAGAAGGAGGTGAATGTCGATGAACACTCGCCATGACCGGCGCGGCTCGCAAGCCGCCCGGCGATCCCTGCTGAGTTCTCATAACCGGTTCTGGACGGCCGACATCGACGCACCGCCCTCGACCGCGCAGCATCTGCTCGCCGATCTGGTGACCCAAGGGGAGCTGCGCCACATCCGTAAAGGGCTGTACTGGCGCGGCATCAAGACACCGCTGGGTATGGCCCCCACCGTCGTCTGACGCGCTGGCCGCCGAGCTGACGAACCGCAAGGGCATCGGCCCCGCCGGGCTTTCGGCTGCCAACGCGCTGCGGCTGTTCCACCCAGATTCCGCGACGGGCCCAATATGCCGTGCCCGCCCGTCCGCCGAGCGATGGCGACACGGTGCACTTCGTGAACCGCTCGTCGCGGCGCAGCCGTGCCGAGCATGCGCTGAGCCCCACCGACGTGGCGGCACTGGAAGTGCTCGACGGCTGGAACCAGGTGATCGAAACCAGCCCACGCGAGGCCATGAGCCGGCTGGCGAGCGTCATTCAGTCGGGAAGCATCGACCCTGCTCGACTGGCCGGTGCCAGTGGTGCCGAGCCGGGTTCGGCGCGGGCGCGGCTGCGCTACCTGCTGCGCAGTGCCGGTTGGCGACCCTTGCCGACGAGGTGCCCGCGGCTGATCCGCGCACCGAGTCCAAGGATCTTGCCGGTCTGCTAGCTGCCTGAGACTGGCGCTCTGGCGCGAAGACGATCCGGAAGTCTGCACCGCGACGATCAGCGCTGCTGCTGAGGGCATCGGCGTGCAGCCCTTGGCGGTGGAAAAGGACTACTGGATCTGCGAGGTGTTGCGCACGATCGTCGCCACCCACCGCGAGGAGGTCGTGTTCAAGGGCGGCACCAGCCTGGAGAAGTTACGGATCATTCAGCGTTTCTCCGAAGACCTCGATCTTCTCGTGGTCGGGGAGTATCCGTCGGAGAGGGCCGCCAGGAAGGCACTGAAGGCGATGCTGGAGGCCGCGGCGTCGACAACCGGCGGGACGTGCACCGGCAGGAAGTCCGGCGGTGACCTCGGCACCCTGCACAGCAGGGCCTACCTGGACCTGCCGCTAGAACACAGCGACGTCTCCGGCGGACTCGCCGACCCGAAGTCGGTTTACATCGGGCTGGGTCAGACCGGAGGCCCGAGGCCGGCGCTAGACGCAACCATCGAACCGCTACTGTCTCGCGAGCTGAACGGGGCAGTCGACGGCGAATGGGACGACCTGACACCTTTCGCCGCAACGATCTTGCACCCGGGCCGGACGCTCATCGAGAAACTGTTGCGGGTCAACAACTTCGTGGTCGACCCGGACCGGCGCGACACCCCGCCGGATGGCCCCGGATCGGGCGCCAGTTCTACGACCTATGGGCGCTGCTCGGCAACTCATTGGTCACCGAACTACTCAGCGACACAGTGCAGGTCGGTGAAATCCTGCAGAGCGTGTTCGAGGTGTCGGAGAACTTCGGCGCCGACCAGCCGGTGCCGGATGGGGGATTCGCGGCCTCTGCGGCGTTCGACCCCGCTGGTGAATTCGCGGCCGGTCTACGCACGGAACACGACAAGGCGATGGGCGAGCTTTACTACGGCACCGATGCTCCGACATTCGACGACGTGCTCGACCGGGTGCATTCCTGCAGGGAGCTGCTGAACCCGCCGAGTTGATGCGGTAGCGCTCGGCCTGTTCTAGTTAGATTGCGTGCCGCAGGAGTAGCTGAAGCACCGCCGGAGGGATGTTTGCTCGGCGATCAGCAGGCCGCCTCGGGGCGTGTCGCCGTATAGGGGAGCCATCGTGGCGATGGCTCGGCGATGTGCGAGCCCGTCTAGGAGCCGATCCCGGGCGAATCGTCGCCAGACCGCACCGGGCAGAAGAGGTGAGAAAATTGTCCGCCGGAGGGGGGTGCGGTCGAGGCAATGCGTTCGACCTCTAGACCTCGACGACGTGAATGTCGCTGGCCTGCAATGCCTGCGTCGATCCAGCGCCCTAGCTGCTGGTGCCCTCCACGCCTACCGACACGATTTCACCGAAGCTGCGCGCCCAGCAGATCGCGGCCCAGTAACCGGTGGGGTTGGTGCGGAACTCAGCATCACCGAGCAGTTGACCGGTATCGGTGATCGCGGCCAGATGAACGGTATCGGGGTGGGTGTCGGCGCCGATGACGACTCGGCGTGGGGATGTCGCGATGGTGGTGTCCTCGCCGTGCGGTGAAGCCTGTGGGTGGGTGACAACCCGGTAGGGGGGCAGACAAGACATCGATGAGGCAGCGGACAGGCTCCTGATTAAGTCATGTCCGCCCTACCGGGGCCGTCGGTCGTGCTTGCCCGCACGTCGCTAGTGAGACAAATCAAGTGGAAGACAACCCAGCAGGGCGTCAGTCAGAGCGTGGGTCGTCACCAGCGGCGCACGAGCAAGCGCATTCTCACCCGAACCCGTTTAACGAAATCAATGTCGATTCTTACTGCGACTATCAACGGTCATGATGAAGCGGCAGGAGAATCGTGCACGACTCCAGCGGCGGACCGCGAAGCGGTCAAAGCAATCAGGGCGCAGTACAGCTACGCCTTCGGACAGGCCCAGCGTTCAACCCGCGGCAATGGAGCTGCCTGACATGAGTGACCTCCCTGTCGGGGTGCGGCGTGTCGTGGAGGCGATGCACGGGATGGCGCGGAACACGATCACCGCGACATCCGCGGATCTGGTCCCGCTCGATCGAGAGCAACGCCGTGCGCTGCTCTCGGGTATCGACAGCAAGGAAGTGCTGGTAGCGCTGGGTGAGATGCAAGCCGAACTCGATGCGGCGATGCTCAGCAGTGCGCCGACGTTGCCTCTTGGCGCATCGTGGATTCGCAGTGGTGTGAGCAGGTGCGGCAGCAGCTTGCGGCTGGGCATCGGCTGGCGCCGCCGCAGACGATGGTCCGGCTAATGCGGGAGATCATCGAAGTCGGCGAGGTACCGCGGTTCGGTATCCAGGACGACGATGCTCTACTCCAACTGTTGGTGTCGTTGAACGAGGGCCACGACACCCCGAGCGGCTTGGCTGCTCGGTTCAACGCGATGGACATTCACCAGGTCGACGCCGAGATGCGCTCCATGTCCGAAGACGGGCTCGTAGCGTTCGCCAACGAGATGGCGGTGGACGAAGCGGCGTCGATGATGTTCAACGCCGCTCGGTTGCCCGAGCACATGAAGTGCATGGCCCACGAGTCTTGGTACCAGCCGTGGGCGGGGAAGGTTGGAGACAAGCTCGGTGCGACTCCCGCCGACACTTTCCGTGGAGCCACGGGAATCAGCATGGCCGAGTCCCTGCGGTTTCGCGACTACCCACCGGCCACAGAGTCCCCATCGGCTACCCGCCGATCGCAGCAATATGTGCGATCGACGCGCTCGGCATCCCGTAGGTGATGGCACGAAGGCGCCATCACCTCCGCTGACCCGACCACCGGGACACCTTTCCGGGTCCACCTCCGCGATGACGAATGGGCCTGGCGTCCCGCCACCGCCGTCGACGTAGTCGCCCAAGCCGGCTGCTGCGGCACCCTGGCGATACCCTCTGCGGTTCGATCAACTTCACGCTGACCAGAACCAGGCGCAGTCCTACACTGAGTTGATCGCGACATCGACGCCTGGGCACTACGAGCAGATTCTGAGACGTCGGATAGTCCTGCGCCCGGCCTGCTGCTACTCCATTACCGTTGCAATGGCCTGCGCGCAGCCGTTGACGAAGTCGCGCCGGACGATTCCCGAAGCGTCGCTGGCACTGAGCGTTCGTGCGAGCAATTCTTCGCACAACCCCGTGGACGTCACCATCGGTCTGCTCATCGCCTCACGAACAAAACTGGCGTCGGACGCGGCAACGAAGCCCGCTCGGTACGAGGCGTCGTCACTAACGTCGGAGCCGATAACGGTCTCCACCACCGCCAACACCATGAGTAGAACCGCCGAGATGGCGCCCACGCGGCCCGCCGAGATCTCTGTGCATGACACCGTCACCAGCGATGATGCTGCCAGAGGCTAGCTGAAGAAACACTGAAATCGGCGATAGTCATCGCGTCTTCGCGACGGTCCTGAGGAGGGTGAACACTGATGTAGCCGACTTCGGAACAGGGGCCTGGGTCGGCTACGGCTGCCGCTCCGATGGCGAAGGGTGGCCACGCGGCCATCAGGTCAGCCCGGCCGAGAGCGTTGGTTAGTCCGTTCGTGGGCGAGGCCAACACCAATTGTTCGCCCGTCTCGGTCCAACAATGCGTCGGAAGGGGCATACGGTGTGACGCAGTCTTCTGATTGCAGTCCCCAGGAAGCAAACCAGGGGCTGGTCCCACTCACAGCGCTTCTTCAGCGACCGGCGCGAAGGCTGCAGGTCGTGATTTGGTAAACGTGCCGTCACCGATAACGCGGTAGGTGCAATCCGCCCTACCGCACAACTTGGCCCGAATGACCAGCAGCGCCAGCACAGTCCGGCGATATCCGCTGCGACTGAGATCAGCAGACGGTGAGCACCCACGATGTCCACCCTTGACGGGCTGCCTGCGCACGTCCTGCTCGTCCACTTCGTCGTCGTCCTGGCTCCTATGACCGCAGTCTTGTTGGTCGTGTGCGCAGTGTGGCCGGCGGCGCAGCGACGGCTGGTCTAGCTGGTTTCCGCCTTGGCTGTCTCGATGGCGGGGCTGACACCGTTGACGGTGGACGCGGGGGAGTGGCTACAGGGTCGGCTTGGTGCCGCACCCGATGTTCAGGTGCACGTTCAGCTCGGCAACAAAATGATCTACGTCGCGGTTGGCCTTGCCGCCGGTGCGGCCCAGAAGGGCGACTCTCCGGCGGGCCGGTCTGTTGATTGTGGGTCTTCGTGTTTCGGCCCGACTCGCTCGACCACCGGGGACGGCGCTTAAGGTTGCCGTTGCGGCCATGCCTTCGCGGTCGGGGTGGCCAGCATCATCCGAGTGTGCCGTATCGGCGAATCCGGTGCGCGTGCCGCGTGGGCCGATCAGATCTCGGCCGTGGCGCCGAGCGCGGGCCCGTGAACACTACCAACGGACGACAGCCGATGCGCTGCACTCCGCGCGATGCTTCGCCGGGGGATTACGCGGTCGCCGACGGTGTCCCGATTAATACCGATTTGCGTTGCAGCTCGACTGCATTCGACTCTGCGGTGGTCGTCGTCGGCGGTATACGGCCACGGGGCCCGCGGTGCGGTGGCCCGCCCTCAGCCGTGCACAGCGAACCTTCAGCACGCGGCGAGCAGGGTGTGGTCACCAGCCGAGCGGCTGATCGTTAGGAAAGGAATCACCAGCCCATGATGATCCCGAGACAGAGATTGCTCGCCGCGGTGGGCACGTTGCTGGCTGCGGGGACGATCGGCGGGGCGGGCATGGCGTTGGCGCATGCGACGCCCACCCCGGCTGGACCGCCCCCGCAGCCGACCTCCGAGCAGTGCGACGCACCCGAGCCTGGTGACACGCCGGATCAGCCGGGCGCCCCGGACACCGACACCGTCCAGGACGGTGATCAGGGCGGCCCCGAGGTGCCCGACGCGCCGTGTGCCTGACCATCGCGGGCGCCTGTTCATTTCCTGAGGCGCCTCCGATGCCCCAGTCGCGGTGCGGGTCCACCGAATCGGGCACCCCCAGCCCATTCGAGCCCGCGCCGCGACGCCCCAGACAGATCTGAGCGAAATGAGGCAACCATGACGACCAGACGGACCATTCTCAAGGCGGTGGCCGGTAGCGCTGCGGCCGCCGCGGTGCTCGCAGGCTGCGGTGCGGCGACCAGCCCGGCCGGCTCGCCGGCGACGAATCAGCCGGCGGCCAGTCCGACAGCGCCGGCTGCTGAATACAACCCGCCCGGTGATATCCCGGACAACCAGGCCTTCGTGGTCTATACCGCCGCCGACAACTCGTATTCGGTGAAGTATCCCGAGGGTTGGGCGCAAACCGCGGTCGGCGCCGACGTGGTGTTTAGCGACAAGTTCAACAGCATCACCCTGTCTCCCCATGACGGCTTCTATCAGCCCACCGAGGACTTTGCGCGCACGGTGGAAATGCCCCAGATCGCGGCGGAGACACGGGGGTTCGCGCCGGGGCAGGTCAGCACGGTGGCGCGGCCCGCTGGGCAGGTGGTGGTGATCAGCTACCAGGGCGACTCCGCGCCGAGCCCGGTCACCGGCAAGTCCGTCAAGCAGGACGTGGTGCGTTATGAGTACTCCCGTTCCGGGCGGGGGGTGGTGGTCACGGTGGCAGCGCCGGTGGGTTCGGACAACGTCGATCCGTGGCGCACGGTGACCGACTCGTTCACCTGGCTGCGGTGATGAGCACCACGATCAGCGCGACCCGCACCGCCGCGGACGCTGGCACCGAGCTGGCGCCGGCCGTGGAGGCTCGGTCGCTGTACCGGTTCTTCCGGGCCGGCGACGAGGAAGTGCTGGCACTGCGCGGGGTGTCGTTGACCCTGTGTCCCGGTGAGGTGGTCGCGGTGGTCGGCCCGTCGGGGTCGGGCAAGTCGACCCTGCTGGCGTGTCTGGCCGGGCTCGACGAGCCCGACGGCGGCACCGTGTGGGTCGGCGGACAGCGGATCAGCCACCAACCCGAAAACTCCCGGTCACGGCTCCGCGCCCGATACATTGGCGTGCTGTATCAGGATCGTAATCTGCTCGCCCACTTGACCGTCGAGCAGAATATTTTGTTGGCGCAACGGATCGCCGGAGGCTGCCCGTCGACGCATCCGACGGTGCTGCTGGCGTCGTTGGGCATCGCCGACCGAGGTGCGGCGCAGCCCGATCAGCTCTCCGGGGGTGAGCTGGCCCGCGCCGGATTGGCCGTCGCCTTGGCCAACGACCCTCTCGTGGTGCTGGCCGACGAGCCGACCGGTGAACTCGACACCAGCACCGAAGCCGACGTGCTGGCGGTGCTGCGCGCTCACGCCGCGGCCGGGGCGGCGATCATGATCGCCTCCCACAGCCCCGCGGTGGCTGCCGGCGCCGACCGCGTCATCGGACTCGCTGACGGCCAGGTCGTGTCGTGAGCACCTCACGCGCCGCGGACGCCGTAACGGTGGGCGGGCGCGACGAGGCGGTGGTGGTTAGGGCCGATCAGGTCACCCGCTGCTTCGGCGCCGGTGCGGCCACGGTGGTGGCCGTGCGCGGTGTGAACGCCGTGGTCGCACCTCGTGCCCGGATCGCGTTGACCGGCCCGTCGGGGTCGGGAAAGTCCACCCTGCTGCATCTGCTCGCCGGGCTGGACGCGCCCACCTCGGGCACCATCAGCTGGCCGGGCACCGACGGGCCCGCGGCGAGCGCGCCCGACCGGGTCGGGCTGGTCTTTCAGGGCCGCAGCCTGGTACCCACTCTCGACGTCACCGAAAACGTGCGCCTGCCGCTGTTGTTCGCCGGCGCCGCCGAACCCGAGGCGACCGCGCGCGCCGCCGACGCGTTGGACCGGCTGGTCATCGCCGAGTTGTCCCACGCGCTGCCCGACGCCTTGTCGGGTGGCCAAGCGCAGCGGGTCGCCATCGCCCGGGTCTTGGCGGCCGGGCCGCGGCTGATCCTGGCCGATGAACCCACCGGTCAACTCGACCACGCCGCCGCCGCCTTGGTGATCGACGTCCTGATCGCCGCCGCCGATGACCTCGGCTCGGCGTTGATCGTGTCCACTCACGACCCGCTGATCGCGCGCCGGCTGCCCACCGAATGGGCGATGCGCGACGGCCGGCTGCGCACGTGCACCGTCGACGGAGCCCGACGATGACGCGGGTCTGGTTGGCCGGCCTGATGCGCCGCCGGCGGGCACGACTGTTGGGTGCCGCCGCCGGGATCGCCGTGGCGGTGGCGCTGATCGCCTGCCTGGGGTCGTTCCTGTCAAATTCGCAGGCCACCATGACCGACCGCGCGGTGCGCAGTGTGGCCGTCGACTGGCAGGTCCAACTCACCCCGGGCGCCGACACCGCCGCCGCCGTCCGGGTCATCGACGCCGGGCCTGGCGTGCGCGCCAGCGTCGCGGTCGGCTTCGGCCAGACCAGCGGCCTGACCGCGCTCACCGGGTCGAGCAGCCAAACCACCGGACCCGGCGTCGTGCTCGGCATGCCGTCTAATTACCGCACGGTGTTCCCCCGGGAGATCCGCACCCTGGCCGGCGCCGATACCGGGGTGCTGCTCGCCCAGCAGACCGCCGCCAACCTGCATGCCGCCCCCGGGGACACCATCAGCGTCGGCCGCGCCGGCCTACCACCGATGTCGGTGAGAGTTGACGGCATCGTCGAACTGCCGCAAGCGAACTCACTGTTCCAGATCGTCGGAGCACCGCCCAACGCACAGCCCGCCGCACCACCGGACAACGTGATGATGATGCCCCAGGGGCAGTGGCATCGACTGTTCGACCCGCTGTCGGCCACCCGCCCCGATCTGGTGGCCACTCAGATCCACGTACAACGCGACCACGCCTTGGCGCCCAACCCGGCGGCCGCCTACACCGCGGTGCGCGCCGCGGCGCGCAATCTGGAAGCCCGCAGTTCCGGTGCCGCCCTGGTCGGTGACAACCTGGGTGCCGCCCTGGACGCGGCGCGCGGCGACGCCGCCTACGCCCAAGTGCTGTTCTTGTTCCTCGGCCTGCCCGGCGCCGTGCTGGCCGCCCTGCTCACCGCCACCCTCACCTCGGCCGGCGCGACGCGACGCCGCGCCGAGCAGGCACTGTTGCGGGTCCGCGGCGCCACCGCACGCCAACTGCTCGGTTTGGCCGCCGTGGAGGCCGCCGTCATCGGCGTCACCGGCGCCGTGCTGGGGCTGCTCGCAGCCGCGGTGGTGAACGCGGCAGCGTTCGGGACGCCGCGATTCGGTACCACGCTGGCGACCGCGCTGGGTTGGCCGGCCGCCGCCGCCCTGACCGGAGTCGCGGTGGCCGCCGCGACCGTGCTGCTGCCGGCGTGGCGTGACCTGCGCGCGCACACCATCGCGGCCGGACGCACCCAGCTCAGTGCACCGCCCCTGCCGATCTGGGCGCGACTGGGTCTGGACGTCGTCATCCTCGCCTCTGCGGCGCTGATTTTCCTGGCCACCACCGGCACCGGATACCAATTGGTGCTGGCACCCGAAGGCGTGGCAGCGATCTCGGTGTCGTATTGGGCGTTCGCCGGTCCGGCCCTGCTGTGGCTGGGGTCCGCCCTGGCCACCTGGCGGCTCGCCGACCTGCTGCTCGGCCGGGGCCGACCACTGATCGCCCGGATGCTGCGCCCGATGGCCGGGCAGCTGGCAGGCACCATCGCCGCCAGCCTGGCACGGCAACGCCGCCCCGTGGTCCGCGCCATTGTCATGCTCGCGCTGGCCGTCGCGTTCGCCGCGTCGACGGCCACGTTCAACGCCACCTACCGTCAGCAAGCCGAAGTGGACGCCCAGCTGACCAACGGCGCCGACGTGACCGTCACCGCAGCACCGGGGGCGGCGCTGCCCCCCGACACCGCCGCGCTGCTCGCCGGCGTGCCCGGCGTGCGGGCGGTGGAACCGATGCAGCACCGCTTCGCCTACATCGGCGCAGACCTCCAAGACCTCTACGGCATCCGCCCCACCACCATCGCCGGTGCGACCGCCCTGCAGGACAGCTATTTCCCGCACGCCACCGCCGCCGGGCTGATGGCCACTTTGGCGGCCACACCGGACGCGATCCTGGTCTCGGCCGAAACCGTCAACGACTTCCAACTGCGGCCCGGCGACCCGGTGACGCTGCGGGTCGTCGACAGCGCCACCGGCCAACCCCGCCCGGTCACGTTTCACTACGCCGGGATAGTCGCGGAGTTCCCCACCGCCCCCAAGGACAGCTTCTTCGTCGCCAACGCCGGCTACGTCGCCAACCAGACCGGCGCGGACGCCCCGGGGGTGTTCCTGGTCGACACCGGCGGCCGTGACACCGCCGCCGTCGCCGGCCAAGTCCGCGCCCTGGTGGGAACCTCCGCGTCGGTGACCGACCTCTCGACCGTGCGCACCGCCGTGGGCTCCAGCCTGACCGCGGTGGACCTGTCCGGGCTGACCCGCATCGAACTGTCCTTCGCGCTGGTGCTCTCGGTCGGCGCGGGCGCTCTGGTGCTGGCATTGGGCCTGGCCGAACGGCGCCGCACCTACGCGCTGCTGTCGGCCCTGGGCGCGCGACCCTCACACCTGCGCGCCATGGTGTTCAGTGAGACCGGAGTGCTGGCCGGTGTCGGCATCGTCGCCGGCACACTGACCGGGGCGGTGCTGTCGATCATGCTGGTCAAGGTGCTGGCCGGAGTGTTCGACCCACCGCCGGACACGATCGCGGTCCCCTGGCTCTACCTGGCCACCGTCATCGTCGTGACGACGGGCACCTTGGGCGCGGTCGCCGCCGCCGCGGTCGCGCTGACGACCCGCCGGTCGGCCGTCAGCGTGATCCGTGACCAGTGAGCGCCGCGGAATCACGTCCGGCCGTGCTCTCAGCGGTTGTTCAGCGGTCCTCACCGATGCTGCCGTGATGGTTGACCGCTTCTGCGCATCGCGGGCCGGGCGCGCCGCAGCCCTGTTGTCGACGCTGTTCGTGGGGGCCGCGCTGATCGCCCATCACGCCGGCGCCGGCACCGCCGTCGACCACGCCGTGTGGGGCTGGATGGTGCACCATCGCACGCCCGCGTTGACGTGGTGGGCGACCGCGGTGACCGAGGTCGGCAGCCCGGTCGGGGTGGGCGTGCTGGCGTTGGTCGCATCAGTGGTGCTGTGGCGGCGATTCGGGTCGCCGTGGCCGGCGGTTGTGGTCATGGCCACGGTGGCCGCGGCCGGGGCGATGAGCACCGCGGTCAAGGTGATCGTGGGTGCTCATCGACCCCCGCAGGGCCTGCAGCTCATCCTCGAAACCGATCCGTCGTTTCCGTCGGGTCACGTCACGGGCACCGTGGCGCTCCTCGGCGCGCTCAGCGTGGTGGGCGGCTACCACGCGGGGGCTGGCGCGCGGCGACGGTGGATCGCGGTCACCGTGGCGGGCACCGCGGCGGTCGCGGTCACCCGCCTCTACCTCGGGGTGCACTGGGTCAGCGACGTCCTGGGCGGGGTGCTGCTCGGCGCCCTCGCCGCGGTGCTGGCCGGCGTCCTCTACCGGCGCCTCGAGCGGTCGGTTGGCGCCGACATTGTCCCCGCGGCATCCTCGACGTCGGGTCCGATCCCGACCGTCGGCGCCTCGCCGGAATGATGGGCGCCCATGGGTATCTCAGCATTATTCGTCGCGGTCTTCCTGGCCTGCGCCGTCGAAGCGGTCGAGGCGTTGACCATCGTGATCGCCGCCGGCGTCGCCCGCGGATGGCGCTCGGCGATCGCCGGCCTGTTGGCCGGCCTGCTCACCCTCGCCGTGATCGTCGCGGCGCTCGGACCCGCGATGTCCGCGATCCCCGTCGACGCCCTGCGACTCGTCGTCGGCACGCTGCTGCTCATCTTCGGACTGCAGTGGCTGCGCAAGGCGATCCTGCGGGCCAGCGGACACAAGGCACGCCACGACGAAACCCTGGCCTTCGCGGCGACGCTGGCCGACGCACAACACGTGGGCCCGCAGCGTCGCGGCATCGTCGCGGACTGGTATGCCTTCACCCTGAGCTTCAAGGGCGTCGTCCTGGAAGGGTTGGAAGTGGTGTTCATCGCGCTCAGCGTAGGTAGCATTCAACACAACGTCGGCTTGGCCGCACTCGCCGCGCTGACCGCGGTGCTGGTGGTGGCTGCTGCCGGCCTGGCGGTGCGAGCCCCGCTGGCCCGGGTTCCGGAGAACAGCATGAAATTCGTCGTCGGGGTCCTGCTCACCGCGTTCGGAATGTACTGGAGCGCAGAAGGAGCCGGCGCACACTGGCCGGGTACGGATCTGGCCCTGCTGGTCCTGATCCCCGCGGTCGGCCTCTACGCGCTGATGCTGGTCGCGCTTTTTCGGCGCCGCCACCGTCGCCGCGCCGCCGCCGCCACCCGCCTCGCCGTCGGGGCTTCCGGGACGCGGCACCGGTGATCGGGCACCTCCGCGCGTTCGGCGCCTTCTGGTACGGATTCATCGTCGGCGACGACTGGCGGGTCGCCGTCGGCGTCACCATCGCGCTGGCACTCACCGTCGCGGTGAGCACCGCCAGCGGCGCCCCGTCGTGGCCGATCGTGATCGTCGCCGTCTTCGTGCTGCTCGCCGGGAGCATCCGACGGGCGACCCGTCCCACAACCGAAGATCACCCATCGAGCTGATCCTTGGACGCTGCGGCGCCCCGTGCCCAAGAATCACCTTTCACGAACTGCTCGCGACCTGCGGCCGGTGAACGGGTCACCATCCCGAGAAGGGCTACCAATCAAACACCAGAAGGGAGACCGGTGACGGATGAACCGTGGCAGCACCGCGAGCCTGCATTGAGCGAGCCCGCGTTCAACGATCCGGGCGGCGATGTCATTCACTAGCCGGCTGGCGCGGTGGACGGTGCGGACGCGGTCGACTGCAGCGGCCGCCCTGGTCGTGACCCTCGGTGTCGCGCTGGCGTCGGCGGCGATGCTGCTGGTGCTCTATCACACGTTGAGCCAGTCCACCCAGGCCGCGGCGCAGGCCCGGGCCGGGCAGCTCGTCGAACAGCTGCGCGCCGACGCCGCCGGCGATCTGGACCCCGGCCTGCTCGGCACCGACGCCCAGGTCGGGGTCATCCAACTACTCGACGGCCGGGGCCGATTGATTCTGGCCTCCGCCGGCGCGCCGGCCGCCCCGCTGGTATCGATCGCGGTGCCGCCCGCCGAAGCGGTGTCATTGGGCCGGGTGCAACTCGGCGACGAGCGCGGCGACTACTGGGTGAACGCCCGCGGCGTCGACACCCCCGCCGGGCCGGTGACCGTCCTGGTCGGCGCAGACCGCGAACCCGTCGAAAGCGTCGTGGCGACCGTGGCCCTGTTGCTGGGCGTCAGCGGGCCTCTGCTCGTCGTGCTGGTGGCGTGGGCCACCTACCTGCTGGTTGGCCGCGCCCTGCAGCCGGTGGAGCGGATCCGCGCACGGGTGGCCTCGATCTCCACCGCGCAGCTCGACGAACGCGTCCCGGTCCCGCCCAGCGGCGACGAGATCGCCCACCTCGCACAGACCATGAACGACATGCTGACCAGACTCGAAGCCGGGCACACCGCCCAGCGGCGTTTCATCAGCGACGCCTCCCACGAACTGCGCAGCCCCCTGGCCGCCATCAGCGCCGCGCTGGACCTCGCGCACCACCGCCCCGACATGCTCGACGCCGAGTTGATCGACGAATCCCTAATTCCCGAAACCCGCCGCATGCGCCACCTGGTCGAAGACCTGCTGCTGCTGGCCCGCGCCGACGAGCAGCAGCTGACCCGACGGACCGACAACGTCGACCTCGACGACATCCTGGCCGCCGAAAAGACCCGTCTTCAGGGCAGTTCGAGTCTGAGGGTGCGCGCGTCCATCGGCGCCGCCCGCGTCACCGGCGACACCGGGCAACTCGAGCGGATGGTGCGCAACCTGGTCGACAACGCCGCCCGGCACGCCCGCAGCCTCATCGAACTGCACTGTCAAACACAGGGTGTGGTGGCCGTGATTCGCATCGCCGACGACGGACCCGGCATCCCACCCGATCAGCGGGAACGAGTGTTCGACCGGTTCGTACGCCTGGATGCCTCCCGCGCCCGCGACGCCGGCGGCAGTGGGCTGGGCCTGGCGATCGTCGCGGAGATCGTGACCGCCCACCACGGCGCGATCACCATCGGCGACCGCGCCGGCGGCGGCGCGTCGATCACCGTGACCCTGCCCGCCGACACCGACAGCTACGTGCCCGCCGAGGCCAGCCGGTAACCCACCCCGCGCACCGTGTGAATGGTATGACTGCCGAAGGGCACGTCGAGCTTCTTGCGCAGATAACCGACATAGACCTCGACGATGTTGTCGTCCCCCTCGTAGTTCAGATCCCACACCGACTCCAGGATCTCCTGTTTGGACACCACCGTGCCAGCATGGCGCATCAAGAATTCCAGCACCCCGTACTCGCGCGGCGTCAACTCCACCTCGACCTCCCCGCGGGTGACCCGATGCCGCGCCGGGTCCAGCTCCAGATCGTCCACCCGCAGCACCGGCGGCCGTTCGGGGGCGCCGCGACGCACCAAGGCCCGCAACCGCGCGATCAGCACCACGAAGGAGAACGGCTTGACCAGATAGTCGTCGGCGCCCAGATCGAACGCGTCGGCCAGGTCGTACTCCCCGTCCTTAGCCGAGAGCATCAGCACCGGAGTCCACACCTGCGCCTTGCGCAGGCCCCGCACGATGTCGTAGCCGTTCATACCGGGCAACATGATGTCCAAGACGAGCACATCGAACCCGCCGCCGATCCCGGCCTCGAACCCGGCCAGCCCGTCATGGACCATCTCGACCACGAAGCCCTCCGCGACCAGGCCGCGGCGGATCAGCTCGGCCAGCCGCGGCTCGTCCTCGACGAGCAAGATGCGCATGGTCTCCTCCGCCCGATCCTCGACGTGTTCCTCAGTACCACAGACCGAGCCCAGCGCGGCGGTGACAGTCACCGGTCACACCAGGCGACGCGGTGGTTGACCCGAACCGCGGCGGTACGTCGGTCATACCTCAGCATCGCAGATCCACGTACATTGTCTTGTGCAGCAGCGTCGGGGTGGGCACGCCGTGGATTTCCTTCGACTTGCCCGTCATCGTTTGGCCGGGCCGAACCGAAGCGACCGAGCACTGCGCAGGGGTGTTCCCCGACATCTTGGTCACGATCACCTCGTATCCCTGGGCTTCCAAGCGTGTGATGATGTCGGTGGGTGAGCTGGGAGTCGATGGTGTCGCCGCGGCCGCACCGGCCAAGCCCACACCGGCGGCGGCCAACGAGCCGGCCGTGAACAGGGAGATGAGGAAACTCTTCATGTCGTGTCCTTCTCGTCGATGAGTCGATACACCTCACGGTGCGCCGCCACCGCTGAAGGACGGTTGTGCCCGGCTGAGACCGCGTTCAGAAATCGCCCCGCCCCTGTGATGCCGACACCATCAACGGTTCTGGGCCGACGCCGTGCCCGCCGACCGACCCTTCCGCTCGCTCCGACCTGAACGGCGTCTCAGCGCCCCTCAGCGCACCCTCAGCAGCGCTCATCGAGGCTGTGCGCGTGAACGATTCCCCCGAACCGACCCCGTACCAGCACAACGTGCCCAGAGATGCCTGGCCGAACAACGACACCGATCCCGAGGCGCATTCGTCCGCAGCGCGCTTCGTCATGCGCAAGCTTCCCCACGTCACCGTGCTGTTCTGGGCGCTCAAGATCGCTGCCACCACGTTAGGTGAGACCGGCGGCGACTTGTTGGCCCAGACTCTGCACGTCGGCTACCTGGTCAGTACCGTGATTTTCCTGGCCGCGTTCCTGATCGCCGTGATCTTCCAGCTCAAGGCAGGGCGCTTTCACCCCGCCATCTTCTGGACCGTCATCGCACTGTCCAGCACCGCCGGCACCACCCTGTCGGACCTGATGAACCGCACCGGTGGCATCGGATACACCGGCGGCGCCGCCATCCTCACCACCGGCCTGGTCATCGTCTTTCTCGTCTGGTGGCGCAGCGGACAAACCCTCGACGTCGAGAACGTCGCGTCTCTGCGCGGTGAACTGCTCTTCTGGGTCGCGATCCTGTTCTCCAACAGCCTCGGCACCTCCAGCGGCGACTTCCTCGCCGACAGCCTCGGCGTCGGATTCCGCGACAGCGCAATCTTTCTCACCCTCGTCATGCTGGCGTTGCTCGCCGCGCACTACTTCACCCGCATCAACGGCATGGTCCTGTTCTGGATCGCCTTCGTGCTCACCCGCCCGCTCGGCGCCACCCTTGGAGACTTCCTCAGCAAGCCCCGCGACCACGGCGGCCTGGCCTGGGGCACCACCTGGACCTCCGCCGCACTTCTCGCCACCCTCATCGCGCTGATCGGCTACCAGATCATCCACCTCCGTCGCCACCCACTGAACCCTCTGCCTGCGCCCCTGCACCGACGCACCGGCGCACCCCAGCAGCCCAACGGCGACCTGGTCACGGTGTGAGCGCTCACTGTCCCGTGCAGGACAGCGATTCACGACGGTCGCGCCCGGGTCGGTCGCACCCGAGCGGCACACGGACGACGAATACGGTTACCTCACAACTTGGTTGACGACCATAAGCTTCGGCGCTGGCCGTGGACGCGGCCTGACACTGGCCCACTCGGCGGCGGGGCGCCTACCCGCTTGGCCTGAGTTGGCATAGCCGGCGCACCGCGACGAGGCCGTCTGGCGTTCCGGGCCAATGCTTCTGCAGCGCCTCCGGGCCGGCACGTCGCACGACCGAGCGCACCGCGAACACGACGATGATCGCGTCGTCGAGGTAGCCGAGCACCGGGATGAAGTCGGGTATCAGGTCGAAGGGCAAAGCCAGATACGCGAGCAAAAGCAGGAGCCGGATGCGAACGCCGCGCGGCACCGAGGGGTCGGCGGCTAGGCGTTTGAGCATCCTCACCAGATCCGGAAGCAGACGCGCCGCGTCTCGCAGGCCCATGTCGTCCGGTTTCCCCAGCCAGAGCACCACCACAAGGCCCACCCACAGCAGCCCAACGCCCGCCATCACGCCCAGCACCGTCGGCCACCACGCAGACCACATCGGTCAATGCTGGGCCACGGTGCAGCTCCGTCTGTGAGCGGCCCCGGTGTGCATCACGCAGCGCCGCAACCGACACGGTGAAGCTACCGTGGGAACCCGGCGCCGGAGAGTGATGGGAGCCCATGGAACCGACCTCTCACGAAGGACCGCAGCGGCTTACCCGCGACGGGCACGAGCCCGACTACCGCGTCACCCTTCGCCAACGAGCGCACCTTCCTCGCTTGGATTCGCACCGCGCTCGCGCTCATCGCCGGTGGCGTTGCCGTCGTCCAGTTCGTGCCGGCCTTCGGGGTCCCTCGGGGTGCGCCACACCCTCAGCATGGCGCTCACCGCAGGCGGCGCCACCCTCCTCATTGCTGCTCACATCCGTTCCGGCCGCGTTTACCGGCAGATTAACCAAGGATCGGACACCAGCCGGAGAGGTTCGCATCCAACGGGCGGGTCAGGATGTAGGCCAACCGGAACGACAGCCCGCCGAACGAACGGTGAGTGCGACTGCTCTGCCGCACCCCTACGCCGAGGGGCTCTTCGAGGAGTTACCAGCGGGTCAGAAGTTGCGTAGACGGCCTGCTTTGGTGCGTACGGCTGTGTTCAGGTGGTCGCGCCAAACGCGCCGTCCTGACGCGCGGACCTCCGATATCGCCCTGTCATCGGCGGTCGCCTCTGCGCGTAGGTTCGGTGTTGCTCGGGGGGCGCGTGGGCCCCGAGCAGCGGTGTCGACCCGCCCGCCCGCATGCGGCGACTCGACTGCGCTTGCCGCCAGATTGATTGTCGCGCATGGTCAGTGGCTGGACGCCGGCGTCTTCTGCGATTCTGGGGTTGATCCGTGCTCGATGAGTTCGACTAGGTGGCCTAGGTGCAACTGCTGGACGATCACCGCCGCTACCTCCTTGCCCGGGACAACCCCAGTCGGGTCTCCGCTGGTCTGCGCGGTCGTCACGGAGAGACTTGCCGTGGCAGCGGTTGCCAGCACGATCAGCGTCCAACACCGGATGCGTTGCCACCGGGTCTGCGAGACGTCGACAGCATGTGTCGGGGGGCGGCGCGTGGTCATACTCACCTCGCGAGTGTCCCGCACCGACGCTGAGCAGACGCTGAGAGCTGGACCCGAGGTGGAGCGAAGATCTGTGATGATTCTGTGATCGAGGCGGGGCTGGCGTCCCCCGCCGACAGTATGGAGGACCCACCGTGGTCTACGACGCAACAAGGCCGCCCCGAGAGCCCAGGCTCACTGCAGCGTCATCACAGGCGAAAAGTCGGCTGCGGTTTGAAAGTGAGCAGGTAGTTCCGGGCACCCTACTCAGGGTGCAACTGAGCCGATTGAAATCCGACAAGCGTCCAGAGGGTCGCGTATTCAGTTGGCGTCCAGCGACCCGCGGCGTAGGTGACTTCACGCCGCGCTCGACGTCACGGCCTGGGGGTCGCGTGTGGGTGAGCCAGCCCGCGGCGCAGTTGCCGGGCTGTCGCTGTGCCGCAGCAGCTGCGAGCAGCGCGTCGTCGCGGCCAGCCAGCCGCCGGCTTTCGGCCACGCTTGCGATGGCTCATGCGTTGAGCCACAGATGGATTGGGCTACGCGACGCCGGAGATGACTGCGGCACAGTCCGGCAGACTTCAGCCCGACGTCACGGCGCCGATACCGCGCGTTGCGAGCCGCCCAAGCGTTGCGTGCCCAGCGGAGGTGATGGTGCCGGCTTGTACCGGCCTGGATGACGATACGCCGGACCCCGAAGTGGCGCGCGACGGCTTACCCGCCCGTGACGCCGGCGAGCCGCAGCCGACGTCAGGGACGGAGGCCCTAGGGAGTCGGGGAGGGAACCGCGGGCGGCGCTTCTGTGCTACCTCGCCGACCCTCGTCGTCTCCGCCGTTGCCGGGAGCCGCCTCCTCGTGGTCACCACGATTCTCGCCGTGACGCTCACCATCGCCAGTGTCCTTGTTTTCGTCGCCGCTGCCGCCTTCGGTGTCGCGGTACTCCGAGGTCGCGCCCGGCTCGAGATACCCACCGTCGGATTCGGCGAACTCCGCTCCGACGTATAGACCCGCGCCGAACAGTAGCGCACCTGCGAACATGGCGGCCACAGCACCGAGGAGGGTCGCGCGGCTCCCAGCGCGAAGTCCGGTACGCCAGCCTGGGTGCGGCGAGGGATGACTCGCGGTGGCGGTGCGGGTGTCGTCCTGCGGCGAATCCTGCGGGCTGCTGGGGGGAAGTGGTGATTCGGTCATACCCCACGGTGTCAGTCGGCGGCTGAGGGAACGCTGAAAGGTCGCACGTGTTCGCCCATGGCCCCGAGAAGGGGCTACTCGACGCATCGGCGATGAGTTGCAACGGACGGATACACACTGCACTTATTCCGCCCACGAAATCGATGATGTGAACCCGTCGCTGGCCGGGCACCGACGAGGCTTCTGCGTTGCTGCCCAACGTCTTTGCCTGAACGGGTGTGGGGATGCGGTGTCTCACCGCGAGCCGTGGCATCCACCGTCGACGCCACAGGCATTAGGGCAGTAGCCGGTAACCGACGCGTGGGCGGTCCCGATCATGGTCGTACCGAAGGGCGACGTCGACCTCTTGGCGTGGTGCGCTCGTAGCTTCGTCGGGCATCTCACGAGGAGGGCTGTGAGTGGTGATCGGCACTACCCGACGGCCGTTCGTCGGGTTTAGGGCAGGTTTAGGGCGCACATCGAGAGCTGCAACCCAACCGCACAAGACGCCACCTGGCTGACGGCTGCCGTGGCGGGCACCTGTGAGCGGCCTCAGCGTCGTTCAGCACCAGCACAACCTCGGGCGGGCACGGTGAACACAACGCCAGATCGGCGGAGAATGAACGAAGGGAACCGAACTAGTGATGATGAACCGCAGAACGAGGATCGTGGCCGCGGTGAGCGCGGCGCTGGCCGCCGGCGCGATCGGCGGCGGGGTCGCCCTGGCCAACGCCACGCCGACCCCGGCCCCGCCTTCGCCGCCCTCGACGTCGGTCGTCGACGCCCCAGAATCCGGTGACACCCCCGATGTTCCGGGCGTCCCCGACGTCGCCGACCCCGGTGACACGTCGGACGTTCCGGGCGCACCAGACACCGACAACGTTCAGGACGGGGATCAAGGTGGTCCCGAGGTGCCCGACGCCCCGGCAGCGCCCGCGCCGCCGGGACGATAACAGCGACGCTCACGACACCCTGCACCGCGACGGCGGGCCTGCTCACGCGGGCCCGCCGCCACACCAAATGGAATAGCTCCACGGCGCAGGTTGTGTCCGTTGGCGGCAGGATCCTCAGGGGATCATTGTGAGCCAGAAGTCGCGGAAGCGGCGGCGGCGCCCGATCAGAAGAGTTGCCGCAGTATGCTGCGGCGGGAAGGCAGCCGCGATGCGGGTGTGGCCCTCGGTGGACGAAACGGTGCTGGCTCATGCGCTAGCCGCCGGACGGCGGCACCCACCCGTCGACCTTGACGATTTGGTCTGGGACGGCGCCGACGAAGCCCGCGAGCACGTCTCGGCGCCCCGCAATGACAGCACCGATATTCTCCCGGCGCGGGTGCTCGGCGATCCGGCCGCACCTCGCCGGATTGTGCGCAACCCGCAAGACAACGCCGGCCGGCCCGCCCTCCACAGGGTCACCGTCCAGCTGAGCGTCGACCCTCTCCAGCCAGCCAGTTGCGGCCTTGCGACACCGCCGTCGGCCACGCTGACCGTCACCGACGGAGGATGCGGCAATCCCGCCGCCGAACGGGAAGGTGTCTTCGAGCGGTTTGTGCGCCTCGTCGAGGCGCGGGCCCGCGACACCGGGCCTAGTGCGCGATTCCAAGTTCAAATCCGCGCCCTGTCCACCCGCGGCACCGACTGCACCCGTGCAGAGAGCACCTGATGCTGCCCGGTCTGCTCGCCGCGATCCTCGCCTCCCTGGGCTACGGAACGTCCTCGGTGCTGCAAGCCCACGCCGCCCGCCGATCCATCGCCCACGCCGACGCCGCCGGATTGGCCGGGCAGCGCACCGCCACCGGCGCACCCACCCTGGCCGCCACTCTGCGGGCCGCCCTGACACTCTGGTTCCTCACCGGTGTCGTCCTGGACGTCGTCGGCTTCCTCGGTGGTGCCCTCGCCGCGCGACTGATTCCCCTGTTCCTGGCGCAAACCATTCTCAGCGCCAACCTCGTCGTCACCGCGATACTAGGTCTGTTCTTCCTCAGACTGCCTCTACGCCGACGGGACTGGGCGGCCATCGCCGCGGTCATGGCCGCACTGGCGGTCCTCGGACTGGCCGCTGGCCACCAAGGCTCCTTGGTGGCTCCCGCGGCGCTGCACTGGGGTGTTCTTTTAGCCTGCCTGGTGGTACTGACCGGCGGTCAGCTGGTCGTGCGTCGGCTCGGATCGCGTGCGGCGGTCGCGGCGGGGTTGGTCGCGGGGCTGCTGTTCGGCGGCCTAGCGATCGCCGCGCGAATCGTCGACGGGGTCAGCCCGTGGCTGCCCACGGTGTTCGTCGCCGACCCGGCAGCATGGACGCTGCTGCTGGCCGGCCTCGGCGGGTTCTACCTGCATACCGTGGCTCTGCAACTCGGATCGGTCAACGGCGCCACCGCGGCACTAGTCGTCGGCGAAACGGTGTTGCCCGGCGTCGTCGGGGTGCTGCTGCTCGGTGACACCACCCGCCCCGGACTGGGGTGGCTGGCCATCGCCAGCTTCCTCATCGCGGTCGGGGGCGCCGTCGCGGTCGCGGTCCTGGGCACCGCCCACGACCAGCCATCGTCGGCCGAATCGATCAGGGTCAGCCGGCCCGCGTCGCCGCGGTGACACCGCCGGGTACGGGCGAGCCGGGTGCGGTACCGGGCAGCGAGACCCGCGGCGCTTCCGGGGTGTGCAGCTGACCGGCCAGCCACGGCAGAACCTCGGCAAAGGCCCTGCCCGCAAACGGCCAATCATGGCGGCCCGGCACGGTCGTGACCGCACACACGATGCCGAGGGTTCGCCCCAACCCGCATAATGTGTTCGCGACGCCGTCCTGGCCCGCGACCACGCTGAACGACCCCGACACCCCCTGGTAGGGGCCGTGTCGGGTGATGACCGTGACCGGATCGAACCGAGCCCACGCATCGGGGCTGCCGCCGAACAACCTCTCGATGGTCTGGGCCGTGGTACCCGAGTTGGGGCCCAGATCACCGGCGATGTCGGCGAAGGCGCTAAACAACTCGGGATGCATCACCGTCAGGTCCACCGCACAGGTGCCACCCGCGGAGAATCCGGCGACACCCCAATGGGACCGGTTCGGGCTGACCCCGAAGTCGGCAACCATGAACGGGACGACGTCCTTGGTGAGGTGATCGGCCGCGTTGCCGCGGGACCCGTTGACGCATTCGGTGTCGATGTTGAACGCGCCACCGGCATCGACGAACACCAGCACCGGCGCATAGCCGCCGTGCCCGGCAGCGAATCGGTCCACGGTGCTCACCGCGTCCCCGGCGCGCGCCCAGTCCGACGGGGTGTTGAACTCCCCGCCGATCATCATCACCACTGGCAACGAGGGGGGCGGAGTCGTCGCAAACCACGCCGGGGGCAGATAGACCAGCTCTCCGCGATGCTTGAATCCCGACGCCTGCGACCCGATGGTCACCGGCACCACCACCCCGTTGGCCGGAATCACCCCGGTCCGCTGCATCGCGGCGACGGTGGCCCGGTCAGCCTGATTGGGCAGCGGCCCCGCGGTCACCTGAGTCCACAGCGCATGAACGGTCGGGAAGTACCCCACCCACCCGTTGAGTGCCAACGCCACGCTGAGCACGCACAGCGGCACCGCCAGCACCGCCACCACGCGCCGCCAACACCGCACGCCACGCCATCCCACTGCGACGATCGCGGCCGCTGACCCGGCCAGCCCGATCCGAATCCACAGCCCGACCGGCGGCGCATCGCCGGCCACCCCTGCCGACCCAATGAACCAGTGCGCCACCACCACTAGAATCACCCCGACGGCCACCACGACCGGCAGCTGCCACACGAGCCGGCGCCGCGATCGCCCGGCGAGCGCGCCCGCCAGCATCGCCACGGCCAGCGTCTGTACCACCACCGGCACCCAACCGTGCATCAATGACAGACGCCCGACGTCGTGACGCCACGGCCCGACAACGACCGCGAGGCCCGCGGTAACTGCCGCGCCGATCGCGACCGCGATGATCACGCGCTCTACGCGCGGACGGCGGCGGCGCCGCGGCATCGGTGGGACCGCGGTCGCCGTCGTCGACGGCCTCATTACTGGCGTGTCGAATACCATGACCACCAGCTCCTGTCTCCGATCCTGGCCGAATTTGGTTTGATATTGCCCCCCGGACGCTGTGCAGCCGCTGAAGACCGCCTTGGCGGGTACTGCGTCACTCGATCAACCCCGCGCACCCTCGGCGGGAGTCCGCTGAGGACGATGCTGAGCCGACCCGGCCACTTCGTGGGCTTCGCCGTCTCGATCGAGGAGCCTTCCCGCTGCTCGACGGACGCGCATATTTCGTTGACCGACAGCACTATTGGAGCAGGATAAACGGCGTGGTGAGCATCTCGAGGATTCGATGCAGGCGCTGGTCGACGTTTGCGCCTCGATCGATGGTCGTGTCGGGGGCGTGCCGTCTAATCCGAGGTTGCGGCTTCTCCGGCACGCGCGCAGCACCCTGCGATACCTACACCGGTGGCTGGAAACGTCGGTCGCCCCGACAGCGTCGACCTTGCAAACATTCCAGACCTAGCGCGCAATCAGGTGTGGGAGCGGCCAAGCGCCGTGCGGCGCTTCCGGGATGCCCAGAAACGGCACGTCCGCAGGACGCGTTCCCGGGCCGACGAGGAATGACCATCTCTCCAAACGCGATGACGACCATCGAAGGCGTAAGAAGAACGTGGCCGCGATGAACGGGTTCCTCGCTGAGATCGCCGAAGAGTTTCAGATCCGCATCATCGACGAGGGCAAGCTGGGTGCGTTCGCCGTCCTGACGTCGTTTCTTCTCACGTTTGCCGCCGTGCGGGGCCTCGCGCACGCGGTACGGCGCCAGCTTCGTTGCGTGCGCAACATCGAGATCGCCGACGTTCACGTGCACCACTTGGTGCCCGGCATCGGATTGCTCTGCTTACCGGGTACTTGGCGTTCGCGTTCGACTACGGCGATCATCCGCTGCTGGCCGCGATATTCGGAGTCGGGGCGGCGCTGACGTTGGACGAGTTCGCGTTATGGCTGCACCTTGAAGACGTGTACTGGAGCCGCGCGGGCCGTCGCTCGGTTCACGTCGTGCTGATGGCAGCCGCGATCGGCGCCCTCGTCGTTATCGGCTTGGACTTCTGGGAAGGTGCGGCCCGAGCAGTGATCCGCCTGTTCCAGCGGAGCTGATCGAGCCGCCGCGATCGCACATCCTCGACGAACACCATGGCTCTCGGCGACCTCCGAATCGACAGGCCGACACTTGCCGTGCAAGCCCGACCGCAGTCTTCGAATTGCTCCACCGGCGACCTCGCCGCCATCGACCTTCACGCAAGCATGGACAGGCTCATCGTGACCGCGCGTATGCCGGCGCACTGGATTTCGGCGCATTGTCGATCCTGTCGGGGGCGTCGGGGTTTTGCGGGGCGACGCTCTCCTAGACCCCTGGCAGTGCCCTTCCAATACCGGTGAGGGTGAACCGATGCGTGATCCTCGCTCAAGCCCTTGGTCGCGCCCCCGCTGCCGTGGCTGATAGCGATTTCTGTCGACGTTGCAACGCCACCGGCATGGGTTGCGGCCCGACGTTTGCCCTCGTCTCGGAGCGACATGGCCCGGGTCGCCCGGACCGTTGTCGTAGCGGACTCGGCTCGACCTCAGTGAAGTGCGGTCAGCAGCGCGGTGAGGGCCTGCGTCTCGGTCGTGGGATCCGGGTTGGCGGCCCGGACCGCGGTCAGGACACCGTCGATCTGGGCATCGAGCACGGTCCAGCCGACGTTGTCCATCGGCTGCAGGGTGGCCTGATCGTCATCCCAATCGGTCTCGAGGTCCTTGACCCGCGCCGTGGCGCCCGCCTGGTCACCGGCTTGCACCTTCGCCAGTGTATCGGCGGTGATGGTGCGGAACTTCGTCACCTCGGCGAGCGGGAATTTCGCGGTGGCCGATTGCCCTGGGGTCAGTGTCACGGTGACCGACGAACCCGATTCCGCCTCGCTGGCCGCCGCAATTGCGTGCGGTTGCCCGGCGGCCCAGACCAGCAGCGCACCCGTGGCGACCGCGACAGCAGCGTAGTACCCCAGCATGATCCGCTCGCGCAACGGATTCCGTTGTTGCGACGTCGTGTCGGCGTCTTCGGGCGTGTCGATCACGTCGCGGCGGGTGATCGTCAGGTACACGACCGTCGCGAGGATCGCGGCCAGGAAGATCACACTGGTGATCGCGGTTCCCAGGCCGAGGCCCTGTTGGTCGGGCGGGAAACCCAACCAGTCACCGAGGTTCGCACCCAATGGGCGGGTCAGGATGTAGGCCAACCAGAACGACAAGACCGCGTTGGCGCCCAGCCTCCAGCCGATCACGACCGCGACGATCAGCCCAGCCGGCAACAGCACGGCCGTACCTGGTCCCCACCCGGTGAGTGCCAGGATCCAATCGCCGGCTGCCGTGCCGAGGGCGAAGGTGACCAGTATCGCGAGCCAGTAGAACAACTCTCGCGGCAACGTGGTGATGCTGTGGATCGACAATGTCCGCTCTCGGACCCACCACACGCCGAAGACCACCGCCAACACGGCACCGAACACGCTGGTACTCAGCGCGAGCGGAACACCGAAACCATCGGTGAGGATGTCGGTGTATAGCGTGCCCGTCACGCTGACCACCACGACTGTCAGCCAGTACACGAACGGCACATACCGGGGGAGGCGCAACTGCCAGCCCAGCACCACGGCAAGTATGACCGTGAAGATGAGGGCGGTCGCGTTCAAGCCGACACCCAACGTCATGTTGATCCAGTCGGCGAAGCTCTCGCCCACCGTCGTACACAAAATCTTGATGACCCAGAACCACACCGTGATCTCGGGCACCTTGCTCAGCATCACACGGCCGGTCACGCCGCCCTTGGATCTCGTCTCACTCACAACGCCGGACCGTATCGACGGTCCGCTGAACGAACGCTGAGAAATCCGTTGCAATCGATGACGTTTGCGAGACCACACCCAAGCGTCTTGGCCGGCAAGACGCAAGGACGGCTATCAGAACTCAGGTGGCACGCGCAACTGAGCGGCGCAGACACACCACGGTGATCCGGGCCCGCGGATAGCCGCATCAAGTGTCGGGGCGCGGGGGAGATCACCTCGGTGTTCCCGCATGGCTGCCACAACTCAAGAACCCCCATATTCGTGGGACGTCAACTCCACCTCGACCTCACCCCGAGTCAGCCGGTGGCGCGCCGGGTCCACGCTGAAGACCGCGGCAACCACTCCGGCCAGCCGGTGGAGGGCACCCCCGGTTGGATTGGTCGCCTCGAGCCTGGCTGCTGCCGACCACCGGTACGAGACGTTGGTTGCCAATCAAACAGTTTCACGGAGTCGGGAAAGCTCTGGCCAACATCGCCGTTGCGTTCAGCTGTCCTTCAGTTTCGGACTGCGATCATTGCCTGCACGATGCGTGTACTGGTGGTCGAAGACGAGCAGCGTCTTGCCGCAGGGCTGCGCAAAGGGCTCGAGGCAGAGGGATTTGCCGTCGATGTCGTGCACAACGGCACCGACGGCCTCTGGATGGCGCGCGAAAACCCTTTCGATGCAATCGTTCTCGACATCATGTTGCCCGGTGTGAACGGTTATCAGGTGTGCAGAACCCTGCGTGAGGATGGCAATTGGACCCCGATCTTGCTGCTGACCGCTAAAGACGGAGTCTGGGACGAGGTGGAGGGTTTGGACACCGGCGCCGACGACTACCTGTCCAAGCCGTTCGCGTACGCGGTGCTGGTCGCCAGGCTGCGGGCGTTGTTGCGCCGGGGCGCACGGGCTCGGCCGGTCGTGCTCGAGGTCGGCGATCTGCGGTTGAATCCGGCAGAACGCCGCGTTTGGCTTTCCGGAGAGGCGATCGCTTTGACGCCGCGCGAGTTCGCGATCCTGGAGTTCTTCCTGCATCACCCCGGCGAAGTGCTGTCGAAGAACGACATCCTCGACCACATTTGGGATTTCAACTTCGACGGCGATCCGAACATCGTCGAGGTCTACGTGGGGCGGCTGCGCACTAAGCTCGGCCGGTCAACGAAGCAGTCGGTGATCGAAACCGTCCGCGGCGCCGGGTATCGGCTGGTTGTTCATAGTGGGTGAGTGGACCGGCCGCGCCACCCACCGGATACGTGCGCGCGTCGGCACGGTACGGGCGGGCACCACTGCCGTCGCGACCGCCCTCGTCGCCTTTGCGCTTGTCGCCGGCGCGATGGTGCTGCTCCTTGTGCTGCGGAGCACGCTGATAGACGAGGTCAAGGATGCCGCCGGGACGCAGGCGCTGGAGGTGGCGCACCAACTCGACGCCGGCCAACCACCGACCTTCGAGGTAGCCGGCAGCGAGGAGCAATTGATTCAGGTGCTCGGCCCGGACGGCTCCGTGGTCGCGTCGAGCCGCAACGTCGACGGTGAAGCCCCCGTGGCGCGACTGAGGCCGGGTGAGTCCGCGCAAGTCCTCACTCCGCTGGACAACGAGGATTTCCTTGCGGTCGCGCAGGGCGCGCAGACTCGCGACGGCCCACGAACGGTGCTGGTGGCCAGGGCGTTGTTCGGTGTTTTCGAGACCACCGCGATGGTCACCGGGCTGCTTTTGGTCGGACTGCCGCTGCTGCTGTTGGTGGTGGCCGTCACCACCTGGGTTATGGTCGGCCGCGCCCTCGCTCCGGTCGAGGCGATCCGACGCGAGGTCGACGAGATCTCTGCCGCACAATTGCACCGCCGGGTTCCGCAACCGCATACCAGCGACGAGATCGGCAGACTCGCCGCCACCATGAACCAGATGCTGGCGCGGCTCGAAAGTGCCCGAGACACTCAGCGGCGCTTCGTTTCTGACGCCTCGCACGAGCTGCGCTCGCCCATCACCACGATCCGCCATCATGCTGAGATCGCCCTTGCGTATCCCGACAGAACCTCTACCAGGGAACTGGCCGACGTGGTGTTGGCCGAGGAACTGCGGATACAACGACTGGTCGAGGACCTGTTGCTGCTGGCGCGGGCGGACGAACACATCCCACCGCCCCCCGCGCCGGTGGACCTCGACGACCTGGCGTTCGAGGAGGCCCGGCGGCTTCGGTCCACCACCTCGTGGGAGGTAGACACGTCAGCGGTGGAGGCGGCGCGAGTGCACGGCGACGTCGATGCGTTGCGGCGTGTGTTGCGCAATCTGGGCGAGAACGCCGCCAGGCACGCGGGGGCGCGGATCGACATCACCCTCGCCGACCGCGGCAACGTTGTGGTGCTGACGGTCGGCGACGACGGGCCGGGGATTCCAGAGGCCGACCGGCAGCGGGTGCTGAAGCGGTTCGTTCGGCTCGACGAATCGCGCTCCCGCGACGACGGGGGCAGTGGTCTGGGTTTGGCCATCGTCGACGAGGTCGTTCGGGCGCACGGCGGCTCGGTGTCGATCTCTCGATCACCGCTCGGCGGCGCATGCGTCGAGGTCAGCATGCCGGTACATCGCGAATGAGCGCCGTTCAGGTTGCTTTCAGGAAACTTGGCGCACGCTGGCGACCATGAAACTCAAGTACATCGGAACTGTGACAGCGGTGGGCGCGGCGGCGGTCGCGATCGGGACCGGTATCGCGGCGGCGCAGCCCGACGACGGCGAGGGGACGCCCATCACCGGCGACGCCCTGACGAAAGCAAGCCAGGCCGCGCTCGCGTTCACCGGCGGCGGCGCCGTCACTGCCACCGAGGTTGGCGACGAGGAGAGCCTCTACCAGGTGGAGGTGACCCTGAGCAACGGCAATCAGGTCGACGTGCAGCTAGATCAAAACTTCGCGGTGGTCGGCGACAAGACCGAACCCCCGGGAGCCGATAACGAACCCGATGGTGACGGCAAATAGACTCGAAAATGGACACCGTCTCCGGTAGGCAGAAGCGTAGCGGCCGGGAGTAACACCGTCGCCGCCTCGGAGTACTGGCGATCGCGTATTGGATCACCTTCGCCTTCGGCGCGCCGAATAGTGAACGCGTGAATCTGGCGGACCGCCGTTGAATCATCCGACGCCGATCATGAATCCGCTACATGCGACCTGCCGGGGTCGAGTTGTCACTCGGCGCCGGTGCGTTCGTAGTGGGCGGTGAGCGGCGGTCGCTGGTGTCAAGCGTAGTGCAGCCATTTTGCACGGCGTGTGTACGGATTCCTGCGCATCGCAGGTAGGAATCAACGTGCAGGCCGGCGCCGTCGGTGTGAACCCAATGCAGGACGCCCTGCATTCAGCCTCGCAGCGCGATGAGGGTGGTAGCGGAGTCTTCAAGGCAGGGAGGCACTGCCGGCCCCGGGCTATAAAATATTGGGTGTAGCGGGAAAATATTGGGTGTAGCGGGCTGGTCGTTCTTGACGGTCAGCACGATCAGTGAGTTCGGTGACTGCTGATGAGTGCTTGGATCGGGTCGCTGAGAAACCGTTCGATCCCGCGGTTGCTGACCTAACGTCTGTGGTCAGTACATCTAACGATGAAATCAGGCTGTGAGGTAACCGCCGAACGGAGTCGCTATGTGCAGTTGCGACGCGGTCACATCTGCCGTAGCAGGAATCCCGCTGGCCGCCATCCAGCCGAAGTCACACTTGCCTGATCGCGACGACGTCGATCACCAACGCGGTCGCATCGTCGTGGCCGCCCGCATCGCCAGCAGCGTTGACCAGTTCGTCCGCAGCAGCCAGCGGTTCAGCGATGTTTCGCAACACGCGGGCGATGTGGGCGTCACCAATTTCGCGGGTCAGTCCGTCTGAGCAGATAAGGATTCGGTCGTCGGTGCGCATGGGCAGCCGCCACGTGTCGGCCCGGTGCTCGTCACCTCGGAGTGCCCGGGTTAGCAGATTGCGGTACGGCAGGGAGGCCGCTGCTGACGCAGTGATCGCGCCCGCGTTGATCATTTTCTGAACGACCGAATGGTCGATACTAATTTGCCGAATTCCGTCGGAGTTCACACGGTAAGTGCGGGAATCGCCGATGTTGACCACCATCCAGATTGGTACTTTGTCGGCGTGAGTAACGATCACGCCGCTGAGCGTGGTTCCAGGCGGCCGGCCATGGTCGACTGGGATCTGGTTGATCCGAGCGCTAGCGTCGGCCAAACAGGTTTCGAGCATCTCGCCCGTCACGCCGGTTTGGCCGCTCAGCGCCGCAACGGCGTCAACGGCTTCCCGACTCGCGATTGCACCGGCGGCGTGACCGCCCATTCCATCGGCGACGACGAAAGCAGGGGCTTGGGTGCAGTATGCGTCCTGATTTACGTTGCGCCTCGCGCCTATGCGGGTGGCGACACCCCAGTCGACCGTCGCGCCACCTATCACTGCGCGCCCTGCTGTCGCTGTTACCTTTAATCGGCGAGCACCCATGTAGATCGTGCACCCCGACGGGGTTGCCACCTGGACTCCTGGCACGAGCGCGGTTCGGCGTCCGTTGATCAGGATCTCAGAGCCGTTGGTGGAACCGCAGTCACGGACCCACAACCCAGATTCACCCAGATCGAACTCAAGATGCGTCCTAGAAAGTGAGAGAGTGCCATCCGGGACCCTGACGAGATGCTGAACGAGCGCACCGGGCGGCGGGGTGGGTTCGCGTCCGATGAAGCCGCGACCCAGAATGACAACCGAGGATCCGTCGTCGAACTCGAGCCGATATTGCCCTAGCTGCGGCGCGGCCCCGGCAATCAGAGACAGACGTTGATTCTCACCGCTTTTGGTGGTTCGCTCGCCGTGTCGCTGCGCACGGTCTGGCGCCGGGTCGCCGGAAGGACGTTTCGGTGGGAGGGCCTGAGACGTGGGGCTGGCGGCACCTTCGCGCTGGCCCCCGCTGGCCCCGGTCGTTGAACGCGATGTTCCTTTAAACCAGTGCTCCCAATGTCGGAGGGCTACTGCGTCGGGAGTCCGTTTGCTGTTCAGGTTCAGCATCTTCGATCCTTCGTTGGATGGCAGCGCTGGCGGCTACGGTTTCTACGGTCCACTTAGCCGCTGAAAATTCGCTGTGGACGTTTGAGACCGTTCTCTGGCAAGCCCGCCGCCCGCGTCAGCACGGCGCGCGATACTCCGCACAACATTTGATTGTTTGGCGGCACTGTGGGGCTGAGGGGCCGATGCAGCTTGCAGTGAGCCGCTGCCGCATCGGTGCTTTCGTACGCCAACTCGCCGAGGACATCCGCAGCGATGCCGTTGGCTCGATCGCCGTCATCAACGGCAGATTCGAGGGCAATGCTGTGCGGATCAGCCGGTACCTCCCGAGCGACCACAATTCGGCTCGATGTCGACAGCGACGCGTCGTGCTCGCGTTCCTGCACACCCGCGGCAGCTCGAAAGTGACTTCTAAGACTACGGATTCGCTTGCCCACGCGTACAAGCCGCATCGTCCACCGCCGGACACAAGGCACGCCCCCGATGCGCGACGGCGTCGCGATCGCTGGTCGTGAGGTGGACCCGAGACCATCGCTGCGATTAACGCGGTCGCGTATGACCATCCCGATGCTGAGGCTGACTGCATTGCGGCCGCATACGACTCCTTCGAGTGGGAGCACCGTGACGCATGAAAGCGGACCTGCCCGCGCCAGAAATCACCGCAGGGGATACAGGATTCGATGCTGTTTAGGGCTCGGCCGGCCGGATTGCCTGAGCATCAAGCCGTTGCGCCGGGTGCCAACTACGACCGGCGATCCAACGAAACCGGCCGTCCCGAGCGCACCGAAGGGTCAGCACCGTCCCAGGGTCGACTGGCTCCCACTGCGGATCTCGTCGAGCCTGCCGCCCGCGCTGCCCGCACCTCGTCGACTACACCGTTGATCCCAGCGCCGCCCGCCGCGCCAGCGACCGCCGCGGCGGCTTCCGCTGTTGGATGAAGGCTTCGTTGCCGCCGCAATGACATTCATGCCGATTCCTCTTGTCCCGCACCGGTTGCGGTCCCGAAACGATTGATTGTCCGCCGGATACGCGTTCCAAGGGCGGCGAGCAGCACCAGCGCGAGGAAAGCGCCGGTCGCGGGCGCCAGCCGACAACGCGGGGTGACCATCTCGCCCACCGATCCCGACGATGAATTGCACTGAGAACCCTCGAAGACAATCCGCTGGGATCTTCCGACCATGCGGGCGAAGGTAACGCGATTGCTTACCCATTGCGGGCGAGGTATTTACGCGCTGACGTCTAGCCTCGGCATTAGTGGTAAACAACCACTCTGAGGAATCAAGAAGGTGAATATCATGAGGTCTGGAATGCGTTATTTTGCAACAATATTGGCAGTAGGTGCTATCGGCACAGTGGTGTCTGCGCCTGTGGCCGCGGCCGCGGTGGCCCCATCGCCGGCCGCGGCAATCCAGCAAACCTGCACGAATCCGGGTCCGTACGTTACTCAGTGCTCGTCAGGCCCCGACACGTCGATTAGTGTGCGACCAAATCCGCACGTTCACGTCCCATACAGGATTCTGATTTCCGGCGAGCGCTGAGGTCGACGACGTCCGCTCCAGGTGGTGCACGGAGACTGCCGCTGAGGTGGACGTTCAAGAGGGATTGGCGAGAGCCACACCGACGCGGCAACTCGCCGCAGGCCGGCGACACGGCGGGCCGTTGTCGCCCAACTCGACCCAACTATGCCGATGCTGGCCGAGGACTCCAGTGCGGTGGCCTTCGATCAGCAACTGCGGGCTGAGTTAACCGCTCTCCGGTTCCTCGCCGATGCCTACAACGTACTCATTTTGGGCCGGTCAGGGCAGAAAGACGTTCCAGGCCAGCGCATTAAGACCTATCGCCGTCCGCCGCCACCACAGCGCCCACACCGAGCGGGCCAACAAGCTGTTCAAGCGTCGCGCGACTGGACGGCAGCTGCGAAGACGAGATGCGCAAGCTGCATCGCCGCACGGGGAGCCTCAACGGCCACACAGTTGAGCCGGTCATCGCCGCGACCCGCGGCGGTCGCTGCCCGGGGATTTTCTCTGTGGCGTCAGGGCGGAGAACAGCGTGTGCGCCCGTCACGGGTGGGCGGGCCGTGGCGGCGGAGGCAGGAACAGGGTGAAGGTGGTGGGGGTGGTCGCGCTGAGTCGGAGCCGCCCGCCCTCGGCCTCGGCGAGGCTGCGGGCTAGTGGGAGCCCAATTCCGCGCCCGGTGTGGGTGGCACCGTGGAAAAGGTCGACGTCATGGTAGGACAATGAATTTCCTTCGTCGCTGACGTCGATCGCGGTGGCGCCGTGGGCGTCACGCGCGTGCACCGTGAGGGCGCCGTCGCCGTGCTCGACTGCGTTGTCGATGAGCACGGCCAAGATTTGGCGGACCGCGGCGGTGGAGGCCGGTGAGGAGGGCAGTTCGGTGTCGGTGCGGATGCGCAGCGGCCGCCCGGTTTGGGTGAGGCGGGCCTGCCAGGTGTCGCGAATTTCGTCGAGCAGCGCGGGCAGCGGAAGCTCTTCAGTGTTGCGGCTGGTGTGGCGGGCGAGCGCGATCAGATCGTTGATGGTGTCCTCCAGCCGATCGGCGTCGGCGACGGCCTTGATGATCGTCTGGCGATGATCGGCGGTAGGGGAGTCCAGTGCGGCCTCCAATCCCAGGCGGAGCCCGGTCAGTGGTGTGCGCAGTTGGTGAGAGGTGTTGGCGGTGACGGCGCGTTCCCGGTCGACGAGATCACCGATGCGAGCCGCGGTGCGGTTGAGCGCAGTACTGGCGGCGTCGACTTCGGGGATGCCGCTGACCCCGGAGCGGACACTGAAATCACCCTCACCGAGCCGGCCGGCGGCGGCGGCGAGCTCTTCGAGCGGGCGCGCCAGGCGGTGTGCCTGCCAGCGGGCCAGACGCCAGGTGAGTAGCAGGATGACTGTTTCGAGGGCGAGCATCAGCGCCCATGTCGCCAGAATCCTCGGGTAGACCTCGCTGGTCGAGGTCGCCGCCCGGATCACGTAGGCGGTGCGGTCGCCGTCGGCGATCGGCACTGCGACCACGAATTGGCCGGCGGTGGTGCTGTGGTGAACGGTGTTGTCACCTAGAGCCTGCTGCACGACGGGATCTGCGGTGGCAGGCCCCTGCCCGCCGAGTCGTGCGGTGTCGGTGGCGTAGATTGCCAGGCTGACGTCGCCGGGCGGGGTGGGCAAATCGCCGGTGAAGCGACCCTGGAACAGATCGGCGGCGACGTTGACGGCGGCCGTGTCTGCGGTGCGTTCCAGTTCGGTCCGCTCGTCGGCCCGATAGTTGTGCGCCGCCAGCAGGGCCAGCGGGATGCCGAACAGGCTGGTCGCTACTGTCGCGGCCAGCATGGCAAGGATCAGGATGCGTCTACGCATGGGGTCCGCCCGATCTGCGTTTCCCCCGAATGCCGTCGCGGGGTGGGCTCACTGGCTCACGGCGGCGAGTCGAGGCGGTAGCCGTACCCGCGCAACGTGGTGATGTGTGGGGCCGCGGAGGGGTCGGCGCTATGCTCGGCGGCGGCGGCGAGTTTGCTGCGCAGGATACCGACATGCACATCGAGCGTCTTAGTGGAACCGAACCAGTTTTCGTCCCAGACGTCGCTCATCAAGGTTTCGCGGCTGACAGCGTTTCCGGCTTCGGTCGCCAGCCGGGCGAGCAGGTCGAATTCTCGCACCCTCAGCTGGATGGGGTGGCCATGATAGCTACAAGTACGGGCGGCGGGATCCACCACCAGCGCACCAATGACGTACGCCTGCGCCGGTGCGGGGGGGATCGGTCCGCGACGCAGGTGGGCGCGGATGCGGGCGAGCAGTTCGGTGTAGCGGAACGGCTTGGTGAGATAGTCATCGGCGCCGGCGTCTAGGCCCACGACGACGTCGATTTCGGCGTCGCGGGCAGTGAGGATCACCAGTACGCACCCGGGCAACGCACTGCGCAGCTGCCGGCACACCTCAACTCCGTCGAGGTCGGGCAATCCGAGATCGAGCAGCACCAGATCGGCACTGTGCAGGGCAACCTCGCGGAGCGCGGCCCGTCCGGTGCGACACCACGTCACGTGGTGACCGTGCGCCTGCAACCCCTCGGTCACCAGCCGCCCGATGGTGTCGTCGTCCTCGACCACCAACAACTGCGCCACGGTGGCGATCCTATCTAGACGCACATCGCGAAGCGGAAGCGCTGCTCACCGGGTCACGCGAGCAGCCAATCCCACCAAGGGCAGATCTGCGATCCGAGCGGTGGTCCACCCCGGTCACGACGGACGACAATATCCCTCCGGCGTCCGTGCCGAGTGCGGCGCCGACATTGGGCGAACGCCACGAGCTCGGCGAGCACGAGCGCGCAGCGTTTGGCGGGCGGGCCGCCAACGGCTCGCAGCGCAGCGCGCCGTGACTAAGACCGACAGTTCACTGGGTCGACGTCAATCAACGAGCCGGATGAACCCTCGAAGGGCCTCGACACGCAGCAACGAACTAGACGTGCCGGTCCCGGCTCCGCCGGCCGAGACAGACTGAGGCCGCAGCACTGCCCCCGAGGATCGTTCTGGTGCCGCGACGATTGCGGTATCCGGCCACCGCCACGACTGCTGCAACCGGAACCAGCATGAGTAACGGCGCGGCGACCAGCAGCAGGCCTGCGGAGGCCGCCCCTGCGACGGCCGCGACCAGCGCGGTGACCGCCGGTCGATCAAACATTGGGGGCGCGGTGACCTGGTGAACGCGGCGACCAGACCGGTGAGTGTGCCGGTGAGGTAAGTGGTTGTAACAGCAACGCCGAGCCCGCGCATGGCGGCGCCTTGCAAACCCATAGCCGCCGCCGCAGCAGCAAAGCCAGCTGGGCGGTTCCGGTGGGTGCGGGCCCCACCGCTTCCCAAGCCGCGGCAAGATCGCATAGGACCCCGAACTGGACAGCGAGCGCGGCGGTCACCGAGCGCGGCCAGAGCGCCCCGCCTGGCTGAGGCGGACCGGTGATCAGGGTTCCGGTGCCCACGCCGACCGCGTAGCTCGCCAGACCTACCGCGGTGTGGGTCAGCAGCCCGACGTCGGACTGGGCAAGCGCAAGCCCGGTTAACGCGATTGCCCGTCATTACACTGGCGAAGACGCCGCCTAGATGGGTCAGCGTGATCACATCCAACGCTCCGGTGCCGAATGTCAGCACGGCGGCCACAGCCGCCGGCACCACAGGTGCGGGTGGCCGGCCGCCGAAGGCCTCACGGCTCGGCTTAACCAGCCCTCACGGCCGGGCGGTCGCGACCATGTTGATCGCCTGTTCGCATCGCTGGGACGCTGCCCGCAAGATATCGGCGCTGCGCTCCAGGGCGGCACGCTCGTCGACACTCATCACAGGTTCGACGACCCATTCGACACCATTGGCTCCCACAACCGCGGGCAGCGACAGTGTGGTGCCGTACTCGGGGTGGTGAACCCCCACTGGCAACAGCACCCGCTCGTCGCGTAGCACCGCGGCGGTCAGCCGCACGGCCACCGATGCGATGCCGTAGCGGCTGGCCCCCGTGCCCTCGATAATGGCGATGTTGGCGTACCGGACGTCGTCTTCGATCTCCCTGCGAACGTCCTCGACTGATCGACCGTTGCGGCCCAACAGGTCAAGGACCGGCCTGTCGGCGACGGCGGCCGCGGACCACAACAAGACCTCGGAGGTGCCGTGCTCGCCGATCACTAGGGCTTGGACATCGCAGGGTGCAACATTCAACCGTTCGGCTAGGTGCACCTGAAAACGGAGGCCGTCCAAAAGAGTTCCGGTGGAAAACAGCCGATTATGGCCGGCCAGCCGGCGAGTGATCTCGGCCAGCGGGTCCGGCGGGTCGGTAACCACCATGAGTACGGCCGAGGGAGCGGCATCGACGATCCTGGGAACGACATCGGCGAAGATGAGGGCGTTTTCGGCGGCTAAGCGCAACCGTCCCTGGGGGTCGGCCCGGTCGATGGCGCCACCGGCGCGTTCGTTGACTCCAGCGGTGATGAGCACCAGCGCCGCGTCGACGAGGTCCCCGAAGCCGCCCGCCCGCACCTCCGTCCCGGGGGTGAGCGGAGCCCCGTACCGCAGATCCAACGCCACCCCCGCCGCCCGCGCCTGGTCACGGTCGACGAGCACAATCTCACCACACAATCCGTGCTCGACTAACGCCAGACCGATGGCCGCTCCTACCTCGCCCACTCCAACAATTCCAACCTTCACGACAGTGCCTCCAATTCGGTGAAAACGCGATTTGCGTACTGATCCGAACGCTAGGCAGCGGTCGGTTAGCGGCTGCCGATGAATTGGCAAGGACTCGCTTTACCTTCTGAACACACGCCACGGATCGCCACAGCGCGGACGGCTTCGCGACCAAGCCATCTGGCGTACCCGATGGCCGGTCAGAAAGAGCAAGGTAAATCGCGGCTTTACCCTTTGCGGCACAGCCGGTTACCGCTCGTTGCTTAACGTCGGACTTAGAAACCGATCAAGCGACGACACATACGAGGGAGCAGCCCATGTCGACCGTCGGTCAGCCGAAGTCACCGGAAGAAATCCAGAAGGACTGGGACACCAACCCGCGGTGGAAGGGCATCGAGCGCACCTACACCCCGGCCGATGTCGTGGCCCTGCAGGGTTCGGTCGTCGAGGAGGCCACGCTGGCCCGCCGCGGCGCCGAGGTGCTGTGGAGCCAGCTGCACGAGCTGGAGTTCGTCAACGCGCTGGGCGCGCTGACCGGCAACATGGCCGTCCAGCAGGTCCGCGCCGGCCTGAAGGCCATCTACCTCTCGGGTTGGCAGGTCGCCGGTGACGCGAACCTGTCCGGCCACACCTACCCCGACCAGAGCCTCTACCCGGCCAACTCGGTGCCGCAGGTGGTGCGCCGCATCAACAATGCACTGATGCGTGCCGACGAGATCGCCAAGGTCGAGGGCGATACCTCGATCGAGAACTGGCTGGCCCCGATCGTCGCCGACGGTGAGGCCGGCTTCGGCGGCGCGCTCAACGTCTACGAGCTGCAGAAGGCGATGATCGCCGCAGGCGTCGCGGGGTCGCACTGGGAAGATCAGCTGGCGTCGGAGAAGAAGTGCGGCCACCTCGGTGGCAAGGTGCTCATCCCCACCCAGCAGCACATCCGCACCCTGACCTCGGCTCGCCTGGCAGCCGACGTCGCCGACGTGCCGACCGTCGTCATCGCCCGCACCGACGCCGAGGCAGCCACGCTGATCACCTCCGACGTCGACGAGCGCGACCAGCCGTTCATCACCGGTGAGCGCACCAAAGAAGGCTTCTACCGCGTCAAGAACGGCCTCGAGCCGTGCATCGCCCGGGCCAAGGCCTACGCGCCGTACTCCGACCTGATCTGGATGGAGACCGGCACCCCGGACCTCGAGCTCGCGGCGAAGTTCGCCGAGGGCGTCAAGAACGAGTTCCCCGACCAGATGCTGGCCTACAACTGCTCACCGTCGTTCAACTGGAAGAAGCACCTGGACGACTCGACCATCGCGAAGTTCCAGAAGGAACTCGGTGCGATGGGCTTCAAGTTCCAGTTCATCACGCTGGCCGGCTTCCACGCCCTGAACTACTCGATGTTCGACCTGGCCTACGGCTACGCCCGCAACCAGATGAGCGCCTACGTCGAGCTGCAGGAGCGCGAGTTCGACGCCGAGGAGCGCGGCTACACCGCCACCAAGCACCAGCGCGAGGTCGGAGCCGGTTACTTCGACCGGATCGCCACCACGGTTGACCCGACGTCGTCGACCACCGCGCTCGCGGGCTCGACCGAAGAGGGTCAGTTCCACTAAGGATGAGGGCCGCACCCAACGTGCATTGCTGCGCTTGCGCAAGCTGACGATCGAGCTGGGTATCGTTGCCGGGTCGGGTTATCAGGTGGCGCGCCGGCTGTGGCGGCGAGTGTGTGGACACCGGCCCTTATGCCGGCCGCCACGGACGGCGAGTATGACGGGGCCGTGACCGCGCTCACTGAAGTTCCCCACTGACGCTCGTCTACATTCCCGACCCGTGTGGGTTCCCGAGAAGGGCGGGCCTCCCTTCGACGAAGCTTATGGGCTAGCGGTCGTCGGGACGTTGCGCTCATCTCGGCATTCTGGCCTCGATGCGGTTTGCGACGTCGGCCGCCTTGGTCATCGGCTGTGCCGGCGGCGTACACACGACGACATCGATGATGATGTTGGCGGCGGCTTGAAGGACGTGTTGGCAGGACCGCAACTGTCCGCCGTCGCCACGGGCATACGGCATGGCGAGCCGATCATCGGTTCGAGTCAGCTCGCCACTCCGCCATCCTGGCAGGACGCGACTGTTGACCTGGATGTTGACATTGTGGTGGACGCACTTGTTCCAGCGATTCGCCGATTCGGCAAGGAAGTCGCGGGCTCCGTCTGCAGTGCGGTATGAGACCACAGATTGCACGATCAGAGTCTCCCAGTGGTCGGTGTCCGGGGTGCGCAACATCTGCTGACGCACCGACTTCCAGTGGCTGGGGTCGTAGATCGATGCCTCATTGGGTTGCCAGACACCGAGGCAACTCAGATTGGGCAGCAGCGGGCGATGATCACCCATCGATGTGACAACCGAGTGGGCCTGGATCGAGGTCGTGCCCATGACGTCGTTGACCTCAGCGGCGTCCAATAGCAAGCCGCCGACCGCATTGTCGGATACGAGCGCCGGGGGGGCCGATCCTGTCGACTGTGCGGCGCATCCAATGAGTGAGATTGTGAGAACTAGAAGTCCAGTGGCGCAACGCAGTATGCAGCTCACGCGTGCGTGCCTGCCGCAGCGCACGCTTCCTGCGCCTTCGTCGCCTGGTTGTTCATCTCGGTGGCGGTACTGTTTAACCCGTCACCGGGCATCCGAAGTCCCATCTTGACAAGAAGTTTGGTCGCTCCGAGTGACCATATCCGCATGGGTTGAGCGATATCCGGCGACAACCCCGGCGTGTTGGCCGCTTTCATCGCAAGAGCGGCGGACTCGCGCAATGCGGTGCGCCCGGTCATGTTGCTGCTCGCCACCGCCGGGTTGCGGTAATTGGAGCCTTCGAAGGAATCCGCGAAATCCCCATAGTACGAGGAACTGCCGTCGAGCACCGTGGCGAATTGGGCGCAGGCCGCGACTGCGACCGGGTCGGCATTGTCCGCCGTGGATGCGGGGGAAACCTGGACGGGCCCCTGCGCCGAGGGGTCGACGAGGTCGTCGGCCCATGCGACCGGCATCACGGACGAAACGAGGGTGGCCACGACGAAGAAGGCTTTCACGGGAAGGCGCAGTAGGTACGGCGACACGAATTTCATCCGATCGATCGTTTGCTGTATGCGACGTGACACCGGCGGCGACGCTGTCCACCGAGTAACTCCACGTCGGTCCCGAACGCAGCAGCATATGCGCTGCGATCCCGCCCACCGTCGACGCCGAAAGTGTCTTCTTTCTGAATGCAGCGGTAACTGCCACCGCACAGTCGCCGTCGATCGGCCGACACGCAGCTGTCAAAATCCTTGTGAAATACTGTGTTTGAGCTGGCCATATCGCCTTCTCCTGGAGAAACCGGAATTGATAGGCGTGGTGGCGGGGGCTGTTTCGACTCCGTTCACCTCATCGCAATCCGGCCAGTAAAGGATCCGTCGCGACAGGTCCGTTCAAGAGTTGCGCTCCGAGCTGAGAGGCCCCGTATAACGATGTTGCACCGATTTGCCGTGTTGGCCGCCGTCTGCATGATCCCCGTCGGGGCGACCCCGCTCGCGGCGGCCGATCCGCCCCCACCTCCGGAGCCGGTTGTGCCGCTGAATGCCACGAATCCACTTCCGCCCGAGGGCGCCGTACTGTCCGCAGCTCCCGGGATCCTCGACACACCGGACGGTTGGCACCTCGAGGTGGCGGGCAGCAACGAGACACAGTTTCCGGTGGCACCGCTAACCACCGCCATCACCTCGCGTGAGTATCTCGTCGCCGGCACTTTCACCGGTCGGATCGCCGGCAGCGGCTCAACCAAGCTCGCAGGCGGGCAGATGGAGGCCGGGGAACAGATCGGCTGCGGCATCATCTCCGATGAGACCGAGATCAACCCGAGCGCCAGCTTCACGCCCGGTATCAATCTTCCGTTCAACGGGAACGTCACTGGCGCATTCGGTGTCGCCTTGGAGGGCAAGGTGTACCTCAAGCCCGGACAGGTCACCACCGTCGCCGTCGACAAGAAGAAGTTCAAGGGCACCGACACGCGAATCACGATCACCGGTGTGCGGATCAAGACCGACCAGTGTGCGGGTCAGTCCTTCATCCGCTCGTACGCCACGCTGACGAGCTCAACCGACAACACCGACGACGTGGTCACTTATCTCGGTGTCACCAAGACTGTTTGAGCCGGGACGGAAAGCAGAGAGATGATCAACAGAATCGCCGCAATCATCACCGTCGCCTTGATCCCGTTCGGGGTGACGCCACTCGCAGCGGCTCAGCCGCCTCCTCCGCCGCCGCCTGGCGGTGCCGCTCCACCTCCAGACACCGGCGTGGTCGCCTCGGCCCCGCCCGGAGTGGTGGTCACACCGGACGGATGGATCCTGAATGTGGCTGGCAGCAATGAATCTCAGTTGCCCGTCGCACCACTGACAACCGCCACTTCCTCCCGGGAATACCTCGCTGGGGGAACCTTCACCGGCACGGTGACAGGCGGGGGCAGCACCACCCTGAACGGCGGCACTTTGGAAGTCGGATACCAGATCGGTTGCGGTATAGAACTCGGTCAGGTCCGGTTGATCGGCCAAGCCGGTATAGGTACGAGCGGTTCGTCCCTCACCGGCGGGTTGCTGCCCACAGGTGCGACGCTACCGATCTCGGGCAAGATCGAGGTCCACCCCAAGCCCGGCACGGTAACCACGGTCACGGTCGACAAGAAGGACTACAAGAGCGCACCCGTGCGAGTCACGCTCAAAGACACCCACGTCAAGATCGATGGCTGCGTCGGCCAGTCCTTCATGCGCTCGTACGCGACGCTGACGAGCGCGACCACCGACACCGACGACGTCATTGCCTACTACGGCATCACCAAGACGGTATGAGCCGTGGTGGCGAACTCGACGGCCGCGCCGATCGCGGGGATCTGGTCAGCCGGCGTGTTGGTCGTCGGGGCGGCGATCACCTTCTGCGCTGTGGCTGCCGCAGACCCTGCGCCCCCAGTGCTTCCGGCGCCGGTGCCCGGGCCGACTGTGCCGGTAGCCGGTGCGCCGTTGGGCCCGAACGGACTGGCGGTGCTGGGGCAAGCCGGAGATCCGGCGCCCGGACCGCTCGGCGCCCCGCACGTTCCGGGCCTCGATGCGAGGACGGTGCTTGGCCAGAACATCGCCCCGGCGGCGCCCGGAGGCGGCCCCGGAGTTCCGCCGAACCTGAAGATCTTCAACAACTCACACGGCATCGCGCAGAACGTCGCACCCGCCGCGCCGGGGCAGGGTGTGCAATTCGACGTCGCACCCGGGAAAGAAGACGCCGATGTCAGCAGGCGGGAGTGGTTCGGCAGGTACATCGACATGTACCGGGCAGGCATGCTCAACGGCGGACTCCTCGGCCAGATGCCGCAGGACCGACTCGGTCAACCTCTGCCGGGTACGGCGCCGCCGCCTGGAACGAACATCCCGCCCGGTCTCGTTCCATTCCTACCCCCGCCCGCGCCCAAGCCTGCGAGCCCGCCCGGCGCCACTGCGGGCACCGCAACGACCGGCAGCGGAAGGTCCGGTGGCAACACTCCCGTTGGCGACGGCTCCGACGGCGGCAACAAGTAGCGACGCTGCTCGAAGACGGCCCCTCGGAAGCTGCATGGGCAAGCCAACGTGCAGCTGCAGACGTCGAACCAGTCGCCCTGGAGATGCCAGTCGATAGGCAGCGAGTTGGACATGGTATTAGGTACAGGTGTGCTGTAGCACACCAGGTTTGTTCGACGGGAGGAGAATTTCGGCCACGAGGTTCTGCAGGGCGGAGTTGCGCGCTACGAGCAGATTAATATCCGAGGTCCGCAGCGCCATTCACCATGGTGTGAGGATCGAGGCGCTTGCCGTCGCCGTAGTGGCCGGGAAATAGCCATGGCTTAGCGACCAGGTCCCGGCGGTTCGAAGGTAGGGCCGGTTGCGCACGTGATGCTTGAGCATGCCGGCGAAGGGTTTACGTACCGGGACAGGTTCAGTCTCAAGCGATGCGCGTCTCGAGTGGCGGTTCAGTCATGGTGTCCCGGCTTTCAGAAACAGCATGCCCATCCGGGCGAAATCGATCTGACATTCGGTCCCCGGATCGCCGTCGACCACCGGTACCGTTCCGCCCGGGCGGCGGCCCGCGTAGCTGGTACGCGCCTGACAGTAGCGGTGCAGCGCACTTAGGGGCACCATCACACCCTGGCGTGCCAGCAGGTCGCCGATCTTCACCACCGTCAACTCGTCATCAACTCGCTTGCTGATGCGATCATGGTTGCCGCACGACAGATTCCACGCAGGCTCGAAACTCTGCGGGCGGTCCGGGCGAACCGCTGCCACCATCACCCGCAACCCGCGGCCTGCCAGCCGCGCCCGAAGTACTTCACGAATCTCGATCACCGAAACGTCCCGACACATCAGCGGACCTCTTCACGCGCATCGACGTGAAGCTATCCAGTTATCGAGCGCCCCCCGACGCGTCACGCCGATGGTCCCAGACTGGCATTCAGGTGGTCTCATGACCGTGGCTAAAGCTAAACCCTCAAACCGGTCCCATCACCGTGGCGGGTGACCGATATCCGCGGGTGATCACTGCGATGATGTTGCCGTCACCGCAGTCACCGGACCTGTTGTGCGGGTGGAGTGGCAGTCCGCGAGCATTGTTGTGGGACAACGAGTCTGCGGTCGGAAACTGACGAAGCGGCAAGCCGAAGCTACGCCGGGGATGAACGCTTTCTGCGGCGTGCTGGGCATCAAGGTGATGTTGTGTCGTCCCGCCAACCCGGGAGGCCAAGGGTCTGGTGGAGCGGGCCAACGGCTATCTGGAGACCTCCCTTCTGCCCGACCGGTCGTTTGACTCTCCGGTGGACTTCACTAACCGACTAACCACCAGGGTTAGCGATTATCCGGTGAGCGAGCTGGCCGACCACGACCGCACGTGCGGAGTCAACTTCGCAAGCAGTGCAGCCGCTTCCGATGGTGAGATGCCATGAGCATGGCCAAGGATCCGATCAAGGCCGAATGACCGTGCTCGAGCGCTTAAGGCGTTGCGCATCCGCAGTCTTCTCCCGGCTTGCCGACCAAGCCCGCGACGGCGGTCGGAACGTCATTCCTGTAAGGAAGGTCATTCCTGTAAAGAGAGGAATCAGCTCCGGCGCGCCTGGACCAGTATTCAGCCGCCGCCGCGGAAGTCGACCTCGAGTTCTTCTAGCGTTTTCGTCGACACGTCGGTGATGATGTCGAGGATGCGCGGATATACCGGCGAGGTTGGACTGACGATCGACAGGTGGTTTTCCCCCGAAGCGATGATGATCTCACCGACGCCATGTTGACGTTCGACTTCGTTGATATACCGCTGCGAGAGTGCCATCGGCACGGTCCTGTCCGCGTCGCCATGCACAGCAATAACAGGCATTGTTGGGTCGATGTTCTGGATCGGATCCACAGACTGATAACGGTCGGGCACTTGCTGCGGAGTGCCGCCCAGAACCGTGACGACTTGGTTGTCGCCGCTGTTAGCGGCGTGCACCATGTCCAGAGGACCTGCCAAGGCGATGACGCGTAAGGGGCGAAAAAGTGGTTTGTTCCCAACCTCGTTGTCAGTCAACCCATTTCGGGTACCTGCCCATGCTGCCAGCTGCGCACCGGCGCTGTGTCCGACAACGAGTTCATCGTCGGTGGTGATCTGGGGGAACAGTTTATTGAGTTCGCTGACGTAATCTAGGGCGTCGGCAACGTCTTGGAAGGTCGTTGGCCATCCCCCTCCCGAACCGACACGTCGGTACTCGATGTTGAAGACCGCCATACCTCGCTTGGCGAGGTCTTGCGCGTAAGGCGTCATCGTTGCCGCGTCCAGCCGCGATTTCCAAGATCCTCCGTGAATTAAGACCACCAGCGGGATCGAGTCTGGCGCCTGCGGCCCGGCAGGAAGATAGAAATCGCCCCAGTTCTGCGTGGGATCGCCGGGACCCCGGGTTGAATAGCTGATGCGGTGTACGGCGACCTCGGTGGTGACGACCGGCGCGGGGACTCCGCGGTCGCCAGACCAGCAAGCCGCGATTGCCAGCGAAATCATTGTCGCGAGACCGGCAAAGAACCGCGCCCCGCTAGACCCCTGTCCTGCGAACCTGTTAGCACCCATTGTTCGTCACGATAGCAACATTTGGATGATGTGCGCGGCAAACGGTTTGCACGATTGAAATGTTTGAGGACACCGCGGTCACTGCCCTCAAAGTTAGGAGAGCCGAGCAGCGCATCGCCGTTTCGGTTAACAAGAAGCCCGGGCAGCGATCCACCGACCGTGGGCTGCGGAGAAGGCCCTCTTTCGCTACTCTCACCGCGGCCCGAGCGGCACTCCGTTGGGTAGCTGTTGTGCCCGGTCAGCCGGGTGGAGCGGCCTTGGCGACGGCCCCGGCTTCAGAGCTCTGCACGGAGTATCCCGGCGCCTTTTTCGACCTCGTTGCCGCTGGTGCCCCACAGCCACTGCACGACGTAGCGCGACCATGGTTAGGCCGCCAGATGTGCATGTCGCTGTATGCGCCACCACCACGCAGATCTGTCCATCGACCAGCGTCTCGCGCTGCGCACGGCCGCCACCCGACTCCACGACGAGTTCGGCGACACTTCGGTGTCGAGACCATGCAGCGGTTCCTGCACACTTCCTACGACCAATTCGCCGGGCGCGCCACCGTTCCCAACTGCCTGTCGCTGCTGGCCGAACGGTGGCACGCCAACGCCTAACCGCCCTCGCTCGGGGTCGAGGGCAAGATCACCGACACGAAACCCACCGTGCTGTTCCTGTGCACCCACAACGCTGGGCGCTCCCAGATGGCCCTCGGGTTCTTCAACCACCTCGCAGGAGACGAAGGCGTCGCCTGGTCGGGTGGGTCCGAACCCGGTGACGAGATCAACCCGTCGGCGGGGCAGGCGATGGCCGAGGTCGGCATCGACATCACCCGCGAGTTCCCCAAACCGTGGACCGACGAAATCGTGCAGGCCGCCGACGTCGTCGTCACCATGGGCTGTGGTGATGCCTGCCCCGTCTTCCCGGAAAGCGTTAGGGGTCCCCTTAGCAGCGGAGCGGATCTGGTCCCTTTGCCGCGACTGGATCAGGCGGCCGGTGAACGGAGCGGGCGGTGTCCCTCGCGACGGAGTTCGGTCTCGACGTCGAAGGAGTAGGTGCCGTAGAAGTTGATGTGATCGTGTTGTGCAGGTGTCAGGTGTGCCGCGTCCTCGTCTGTGACGGGGTAGCCGTCGGCACGCAGCGCGTCGAGCGCGTCGCCGAGGTAGGTCGTGGTCCATAGCACCGCTGCGTTGGTGACCAGCGTGAGACAGAGCGCCTGATCGACCTGGTCGTCGAGGTGTCGCCTACGGACGTGTCCTTGGTGGGCGAAGAACAGATCGCGGCGCAGCGCGTGCAGGCTCTCGCCCTTGTTCAGCTGCCGACGGACCCGGCGGCGGAGTTCTTCGTCGGCGACGTAGCGGCAGAGGTAGATGGTGCGCACCAGCCGGCCGTATTCCTGCAGCGCTCGGGCGAGGGAGTTTTGCCGGCTGCTGGCGTGCAGCTTGGCGATGAGGAGGCTCGCGGTGGTGTGCCCGAACTTCATCGAGGCGACGAGTCGGAGCAGGTCGTTCCAATGATCGGCGATCAGCTGGGTTTGGATGGGCTGGGTGAGCAGCGGCCCTGCGTGCGGGTAACGGCCTCGCCATGCCGAACCGGGGCCCAGCCGGTAGAGCTGCAGCCGGCCGATGTCGCGGATCCGCGGCGAGAACTGCAGGCCGGCGAGGTTGAAGATCCCGAACGTGGCCAGGGTCTGGCCGGCGGTGTCGGTGGTGTGCTCGGCGATGGCCAGGTCGGTCAGGTTGCCGAAGATCTCATCGAGGACGGCGACTGCTTCACGCCAGGTGGTCGGGATGACTTTGGTGCCGTAGGTCGAGTGCTGATCGGACACATGGGTATAGGTGGTGGTCCCCTCGTCGAGGAAGTACCGCGACAGCGCCCGGGCGGTGAGGCTGCGACCGCGCTGCGGAAAACGCTGGCCGTCCGATGATGACAGGGTGCCGCCGCCCCACAGCTGGGCGAGCGAATGACGATGGTGCGCATTGACCAGGCGTGCGTTCGCCTCTCGTAGCGTGTCCTGACGCAGGTACCACTGCGAGGTCCAGGCGAGGGTGTCTTCAGAGATGCCGGAGGCGTCGGCCATTCCCGCGTAGCCGAGATTGCAGGCGTAGGCCAGGATCGAGGCGTAGAGATTGCGGATCAGATCGGGATTGCGCGGCTGCGCACCGCCGGCATGTGTGAACGCTTCGCTGAAGTGGGTGTCGCGATCGACTTCGATGAGCAGCGCGGGCAGATGAATCTGCGGAAGCCGGGCGGCGACCGTCTCGGCCAGCCCCGCTGCCTTGGCCGGCAGCTGCTCGGCGGGCAGCGGCGACACGATCAGATCGCCGTCCTCGCCCACGCGGGCCAGACCCTCACTCGCCGGATCAGCCAGCACTCGCTCCAGATCTGCGACGGCGGCGTGCAGTTCGGTCTCCAGCCGTTGCAGCTGGTGGGCGGGGTCGGCGTGAGTCCCGGTGACGTTGCAGAAGTCGTCGCGCTGCGTGACCCATGTCTCGGACGGAATGAGCAGCGTGGTCGGGTCGGTGTAGCGGCGCGACCCGGGCACCCACACGTCGCCGGACCGTAGCCTCGACTGCACCCCGTACAGCACACTGAGTTCCCAGTAATGCCGGTAGGCGGCTCCGCGGCCTTGGCCGCGGGTGGTGTCGAGGTAGCCGCGCCAGCGGGTCGGCACGAACGACGTCGCCGCCGGCATGGTTGCCTGCTCGGGGACCGCTGTCCGGCCGGCTGCGTTCAGCTCACGCAACACCTCGACTGCGTCGAGCAGCGCCATGACGTCGGGACTGGCGGTGTTTTCCGGTCAACGGCAGCTGCGCGATGACCGCCGGGGTGAAGGTCCGCAGGTACTTGTACCGGGCGGCGAGCAGATCGAAATGTCCGTGATCACGCGGTTCGCGCTCCGCGGTTGGCCGGCGAGCCGCCTGAAGTCGCGGCATCCCGACGCGCGCACGGACCAGCCGTCCGGCGTCGGCGTCCGACACGAGCGGGTCGGTGAGGATGTCGAGTACCTCGTCGAGGAGCCGTCCGCGGTCGATCTCCCCACGTGCTCGTGCCACGACGCGCTGGGACAGCTCATGCCGGGCACGGGAGTCCGCGCCGGCCGGTGCTTGGTCCAGGAGCTGCACCAGCTCGTCGAGGACCTCGACGTAGGTTTCAGCGAGCGTGGCCAACAGAACCGGGTGTCGGCGGTCGACGTCGGCGCGTTGCAACGCCTGATTGGTGGAGCGGCGGCCGGTCTCGGCCAGCATCCGCCGCCGACCCGCCGGCAGAGTGGACAGGTCAAGTCGATCTGCGCCGTGAGCGCGTAGGAACTCCAGCTTGGCCAGCTCCGTCTTCAGTACCTCCGGGATGGCGGCGGTGGCACCGCGGCGCAACCACACCAGGCGGGTCATGCCGAGCTCGTCGTCGACGTCGAGCAGCCCGTCCAGGGCGGACGGGCGAGGGGGCGCCAGCAACGATGGCAGCCGGTGGTATGTCTCGGCCCTTGCGCCGTCGCGAGCCGCAGCCACTCGTCGAGACAGCGTGTCCACCGACGGACGGAAGATCCGTTCGCTGCGTAGCCAGTCGCAGGCGAGCTGGAGCAACACACCGGGCGCGTCGTGCTCCAGTGCCCGAGCAAGAAGGAACGCGTCGAGCTGCTTGCGGTCGCCCGCCCCCGACGCTCGCCAGCCCAGCCGGTCCAGTACCAGCGCCCGATGATCACGCCGGGTACGCCCCTCCCAACCGCCCATAGGCGGCCAGCAACCCGGGCACGTCAGCGCCGGCAAGCCCCAGCCGGTTGGCGAGACGGTCTACCGCGGCCGAAGGGCAGACGTTCAGATCGTCCGGTATCCAGCCCAGCCAACGCAGCGTGCAGAGCTGGACGGCCGCGCCCAGTCGGTTCTCGACACGGACGTTCGAGCCGAGCTAGCCAAGGTCGTCGCTGGTCAGCGTGAAGAACGTGACCAGGTCGTCGTCGGCGACATCGTGCGGCCAGCCGCTGAGCCTCGCGAGCTCAACGTCGGACAGGAACCGAACCGGCATGACGCACGCTATCCGCGCCGATCAATGCTGGACAAGACTGACGGTGTCCGGCGCCGGTGACCGCCCGCAAGGGGATCGTCTACCGGGCGCCATGGTAATGAAGAGGGCAAGATTCGCGCGGTTGCTACGGCGACCCCATCTCGGATGATGCGGCCGGTCGCTGACACTTGCGGGCCCAGGCTATGCGCCACTGTCCGTTACGAGATCGTGTCCGCGGAACGAGCGGGAGGATGTGCGCGGATCCGCTCCACCGGCCCTTGGAGCTGGAGGCGACGGGTGAGGACCGGGTTGTCGCGGGCTTGGCTTTCGTGGCAAGCGATCGCGGCAAGCTGGACGGCGCGGTCGACGGCAATGTCGACGGTCCCGTCGCCGTCGAGGGCGACGAACGTCGTGGCGAACTCTGCGTTCAGACTGTCGGCGACGGTGGAGGCGACGCCCCACTCCAGCACCGCCAGCTTGTTTCGGTCGGCGACACGAAGCGCTGCGGCGGTCGCGGCTTGGTGATCGGGGTGGCCGGTCACACCGCCCGGTTCGAACACGACAAGCGTGGCCACATCACCAAGGCTGTCCTGCACGACCTTGTCAAGGGTGGCGGGCGTGATCTCGCCCAAGTGACCGTCGGGAAAATCATGGAGCACGACGTTGGTGACGCCCAGGCGCTCGGCGGCCGCGGTTAGCTCGTGACGGCGCACAGTCGCGAGGTCCACGCTGGCTCCGAGCGTGCTCGCCTCACCGTAGGTCAGGCACAACACGCGCACCTCGGCCCCGGCTGCGGCCAGCGCGGCAAGCACGGCGCCCACCCCGAAGCTTTCATCGTCGGGATGGGCCAGCACCGCTAACACCGCCCCACGGTGGGCGACATCACCCAGCACTGGGGCACCCGCAGTGCTAGACACCCCGACCGCCTCGATACTGGCGTTCGCACCCATACACTTGGTGAGGCTGGCGATACGTAACCAGCTTCGCAGTCCCCCAACGGTATTCAACGCTGAACCTACGGCATATGGCCACCGTTGTCGTCGCTCTCATCGGGACACACTCTCCCTTCTCGGCCCGCTGTCCGTTTGCGAACCCACACCCCAACCGGAGCTTAAGTTAAGCGCCGTGCACTCGCGTCGTGTCGGAGCGTCGTGTTGCCGCCGTCCGCGTTTGGGGCTCCTCCCTTCAAGGTCGGGCCGGTCCGTGGTGCGCCTCCGCTGCGCCTTGGTGTGGCGTGGCCACACCGGTGGTGGTGGCTATAGAGGGGTTGGGGGTCAGGCAGTGCGGGGGTAGCGGGAACCAGCGCAGCGCTTCGAAGTGTGCTGAGAGGCCGGTAGGGCCGTCGGGCACTTCGTTGGGGCGGGCATCCAGCAGCGCGCGGGCCTCGCGCAGATGATCGGTCAATGCGGCCTCGTCGAGGGTGTCGCGGTCCGTCGGGTATTGCAGGGTCCCCGCATTGTCGTAGAACAGGTCCTTTAGCCGCAGCGGGGGGCGGCGGGGGCCGCCACGGTGATGCCACAGGCCGGTGTCCGGGCTGAAGGTGTAGTCGGTGAGCAGGCGGTGGCCATAGCGGCCCAGCAGTTCCACGGCGTCGATCAGGTAGTCGCGCACGGTGTCGGAGATGAAGTAGTTGAAGTTGATGCGGGTCCAGCCGGGTTTGATGCCCTCACAACCCAATTCGATTTCGTCGCGGTAGGCGCGGGAATGCTGCGCGTCGATGGTCAACAGCCGGTGCCCGTATGGGCCGGCACACGAGCAACCGCCGCGGGCTTGGATGCCGAACAGGTCGTTGAGCAGGGCCACCACGTAGTTGTGGTGCAGGTAGCGCTGCGCGCCTGACCGGACACGGAAGGACACGATGGACAGCCGTTGCGCATCAGGGTGACCGAGGATTTCGATGTTCGGGTGAGCCTGCCACCGGTGCAGGGCATGACGCCACAGCCGCTGTTCTCGTTGCCCGATTAGGTCGGTGCCCACGGCGTCTTTGAGCGCAAAGACCAGCCCCGCCCGGATCGACTCGATGATCGCCGGGGTGCCGCCCTCTTCCCGGGCGATGGGGTCATCGAGATAGCGATGCCCGATCGGGTCCACGAACGCCACCGTGCCCCCTCCCGGTGCGGTGGGCACGGCGTTGCGCACCAGCTCACGGCGAACCACCAGGATCCCGGGGGTCTGGGGTCCGCCGACGAACTTGTGCGGTGAGAGGAAGATCGCATCCTTGTGATCACCGCGCCCAGCAGCGCCGTCCCGCATCCGGATCGGGACGTAGGGTCCGGCGGCGGCGTAGTCCCAGAACGACAACGCGCCGTGCTCGTGCAGCAGGGTGGCGATCCGGTCGGTGTCCGACAACACCCCGGTAACGTTGGAGGCCGCCGAGAAGCTACCGATGCGTAATGGTCGGTCTGCGTGGTGGATCAGCCGCTGCTTCAGTTGTTCCAGATCGATGTGCCCGTCGGCGTCTTCGTCGATCACCACCAGCTCGGCGATGGACTCGCGCCACGGCAACTCGTTGGAGTGGTGTTCGTAGGGGCCAACGAAGACCACCGGTCGCTCCCGGTCGGGGATCTGCTCGCCCCACCGGTAGCGCTCGGCCAGCCCGGACGGGACGCGAAGTTCGAGGATGCCCACCAGCTTGTTCACCGCCGCCGTCGCCCCCGATCCGCAGAAGATCACGAGATCGTTCTCGCCGCCGCCGATGGCGTCGTGGATGATCTGGCGTGCATCGTGGCGCAGCAGTGAGGTCTGTAGCCCGGTGCCGGAGCTTTCGGTGTGGGTGTTGGCGTAGCGCGGTAGCACCTGCTGGCGGATGAAGTCCTCCAGGAAATCCAGCGACCGCCCCGAGGCGGTGTAGTCGGCGTAGGTAATCCGGCGCCGACCGTAGGGTCCGTCCAGGACCGCGCCCTCACCGATAACCCCCCGCCGGACCCGCTCGAGCAAGGGCGAGGTGGGTAGCGGCGGCGCCGAGACATTCACGCTCCCCGTGGTCATGCCGTCACTCCCTTTCTCCAGCTGCGAACCAGGACCCCGCTATCGCCAGTGTGCGTCTCCAGCGACGGTGGCGTGTCGGCCGATGTGGGTTTCGGCACGCATTCGTTCGATCATTTGTGGGTAGGCCCACGCCCAGGATGATCTTGGAGAACCCCGAACGTGAACCCGTCGTTGTGATCGATCAGGATGACCCGGACCTCGTCGGCGAGGGTGTCTGACAGTTGGGCGGCCACCTCCAGGCCGCCGAAACCGGCACCCAGAATCAGTACGGTCTTCATAGTCGCGATAGTTCCCTGCTGTAGTCGGCAAGCTTCTGTGGTCGCACGTCCTCTCTCAGCCGCCGGTAAGGGCACGTGCTGTGGTGTTTAGGTTTGGGTGGGTCGCCCTTGAGCTGTCCATTGCGACATCCCTCCGGCGACCGAAAAAGCTTTTCGGCCAACAGATCTCAGGATCTGCGCACCGCGCAGACTGCGGTTGCCCGATGCGCAGATGACGTACACGGTGTCGCCGTCGGGTAAGTCGGCGATATGTTCCTGCAGCTGCTTGAGCGGCATCAGGAGCGCACCGGGAACATGACCCTGCGCGTATTCCCAGGGCTCCCGGACATCCACGACCGGCTTACCGGCAGCCCAGCCGGCGGCGAACTCCTCGACATCGACTTCACGTGGTCCACTCACCTCTCCCTGTATACCCCTCCTGGTATAGCGCGTCCAGGATGGGCGCTTGGCGCCGCGAGGTCGACGGCCCCTTTCGGCGCAAAGGTGGCGGCTTGGTGGCGAGGGGAGTGATTCTGCATCTCCCCGACAATGGCCATCCACCACGTCAGCTGTGGAGGCCGCCGACCCGAGCGCCAGATACCCGGTGGGGTATATGATGGACGGTACTACGGAGAAGGGAGTCGGCGATGGTCGGCGATGAAGACAGCATCGCGGTCGTGCTCAACCGCGCGGCGAACGTGTGCTACCCGACGGATTTGGGGTTGCTGGCCACAGCGATTCGTCGGATCGCGGCGAGCGGGCAGCGGATGGCGATGTCGACGAGTGAGGGTACCGCCGGGTCGACAACATCACCGACGGCATCCGCGCGCTGTACCGGGAATCCGGTGGCGACCAGGTGCAGCCGCCGCGATGGCACCGTGCTGACCCAATGCCACCACTACCGCGGCCGGCGGCGGCGGCGTAGCTCGCGCTTCAGCGCGGATTGCGGTGTCTCGACGGCAGGCGGTTCGACACTGCCCGAAGTTCCCGCCTTGCGTAGGGTTTCGATGGGGCGGGGCTGAACACCGATGGCACACGGCCATGCCGACCGTTACCGGCAGATCGCCGGTATCCTGGCCCGGCACGGATTCGGATTGGCGGTCGGCGCTGCGGGCCTGCAGCGATGGGTACCCTTCCACCATGGGCTGATGGGCCATGAACGCAGGGAGCTGCCCTATTCGAATCCCGAGCACCTGCGCCTGGCACTCGAACAACTCGGCCCCACCTTCGTCAAGCTCGGCCAGATCCTCTCCACCCGCTCCGACCTGCTGCCCGAACCGTATCGCGAAGAGCTGGCCGCACTGCAGGACTCCGCTCCGCCCGTCCCCGCCCCGATCATCGCCGAGCTCATCGAACGCGAGCTCGGAAGCGCTCCCTTCGAAGTCTTCACATCATTCGATCTAGAGCCGCTGGCCAGTGCCTCCCTGGGACAGGCACACGCGGCCACACTGTCCGACGGCACCGAGGTCGTGGTCAAGGTGCGGCGCCCGGATGTGGTCGAACAGGTCGAGCAGGATCTGGAAATTCTGGGGAACCTGGCCGCCCGGGCCAGCAGACACTGGGAGGCTGCCGCCGACTATGACCTGATCGGTATCGCCGAAGAGTTCGCCCACACGCTGCGCGCCGAACTCGACTATCTCAAAGAGGGCCGCAACGCGGAACACTTCGCCACGAACTTCGCCGCCGACGAAGGCATCCATATTCCCCGAATCTACTGGGAGACCACCACATCGCGGGTCCTGACACTCGAGCGGATCAGAGGAATCAAAGTCAGCGACCTGCAGGCCCTGGATGCTGCCGGCATCGACCGGCCGGCTCTAGCCGCGCGCGCGGCACGGGCGGCAGCGACGATGATCTTCGACGACGGGTTCTTCCACGCCGATCCACACCCGGGCAACCTCTTCATCGAACCCGGCGGCCGGATCGGTTTGATCGACTTCGGCATGGTCGGCGACATCGACCCGCAACTGCGCGAGGAACTCGGAACCCTGCTCATCGCGCTGGCACGCCGCAATCCCCGCCGCATCGCCTCCGCCGTCATGGGTGTTGCCTCCGCCCGCGGCACCGTCGATCTTTCGGCCCTGACCGCAGACCTGGCCCCCATCCTCGAAGACTCCGCAGGACGGGCGCTGGATGAGATCCCCGTCGGCGCACTGATCCGGGATCTCCTGGCGGTCATCCGCCGCCACCATCTTCGGCTGCCACGCGAGCTGGCCCTGCTGCTGAAGACGCTGGTCATGACCGAGGGCATGGCTGTCGAGCTTGATCCGCAGTTCCAACTCGCCCAGATCATCGAACCCTACGCCCAGCGGCTCGTCGCCGACCGCTACTCACCCGCGGCGGTGGCCCGCCGTCTCACCCATGCCGGTGCCGATGTGCTGGACACCGCGGCTGAACTGCCCGGACAGCTGCACCGACTCCAGGGAATGCTGGATGACGGGGGGCCCGAAGTCCACCTGCGCGCGGCCGAATTGGACCCTCTGGTCGGCCGGCTCGAGGCGGTGGGGCAGCGTCTGGTCGTCGCCATCGTGGCCGCTGCCGTTGTCCGGGGACTCGGGGACGTGGTGGCGGCAGCTGGGCCGGGCCAGCGAAAGTCTTGGCATGCACCCCTACTGGGGGTGGGTACGGCTGGCTCGCTGGGCGCCTACCTCGTGTGGACCGCGCGCTCGCGCCGAAGACACCGCCCTTAGGCGAAAGGCCGTTGCGGCGAATGCTCTGCCATCGATCCATGGGCCGCGAGACCACCCGGTCGGGGTCACCACCGATGGCGCCCGCGAGATCCGCGAGCTGCGCCGCAAGTGCAGGGAGCGGCTCAAGATTGAAGCACCGGTATCAACGTCGTGCGAAGAACTTGCAGCGCACTTTCAATGTGCAGGGGATGTTTTGGCTCACCTCAACTATCAAGCGGGTTTACGGGCGCGGCGTGGTCGGCGCCGGAGATGTCGGCGAAGGCTGGCCCGGCCCCATCTGGCCCGGTCCCATCTGGCCGGGTCCCATCTGGCCGGGTCCCATCTGGCCGGGCCCCATCTGGCCGGGTCCCATCTGGCCGGGCCCCATCTGGCCGGGCCCCATCTGGCCGGGTCCCATCATGCCGCCGGGTCCCATCATGCCGCCGGGACCCATCTGACCGCTGTGGTCACCGCGATGCCAGCCGGAGTAGCCCCCAGAGGCCCCGCCGATGAAGAACCCGGAGAAGAAGATCACCGCGACAACGAACAGCACACCAGCGACGATCCCCACCCAGGCCAGGACCTGATTGAGCCGGTTGGGCCGGTCGTATCGCTGCTCGTGAGGCAGTAGTGGCTCGGCGGCTCGGCGCTTCGGGGTCGCACCGGCTGGCTCTGCCGGGGATTCAGGTGATTCAGTCATGGATTGCTTCCTCCGTTGTGCGGACGGGTTGATGAGGTCGATCCGACGGCTCCTATGAACTCCTCCTAAACAAGTGGGTCATTCAACCTCCAAACCATTTATACCCTAAGGGGTATATCCGGCGGCCAAGGATGATCAACGGTGTTCACGCAGAACTGTCATACGACGGCGGCATTCGTCTTCATCGACCTCACCGAGGGTGAACCGCTCAGCGAGCAGACTCTCCGAGCGGGACTGCCCGTAGCTGGCCGGCCGGCCCGAAGCCTCGCGCGAGGCAGTCAGATACCGGATGGCAAGAACCATGGCGGTGACGAACGCCACCAAGAACAGCACCATCACAGCGGACATCAGGACCCAGCCACCCCAACCCCAGCCGTGCCCCCACATCCATCCGTCGCCGTCATACATCATCGCCACACCCCTTGGGGGTCACCACCACACACATGCATTCAGCGTGCGCGTTGGCCGTTGTCGTTCCTAGGGCCAATGGTCCCAGGCTAGCCGCCTAAGGGGCGCTGGCTAGGCGGCCATCATCAGCCTGCACTTCGAGGTCTCCCAACGTGTTATCCCAATGGCTTGTGCGTCTGGGCACACACGACGAGTGCTCGCGGTCTGACGCCACCTCTCCCTTTTGGCATGCCGACATAGCCCGCCGTATACCCCCTGGGGTACAGTTGGGTTTGTGGGTGTACCCGAGGGGGTATACCTGCGTTGTAGCGGTACAGCTGCGCGACGGCTCGTGGGAAGGATCATTAATGGTCGGCGACGAAGACAGCATCGCGTTGGTTTTGAACCGGTTACGCCGTGCTCATGGGCAGCTCGCCGGGGTGATCTCGATGATCGAGCAGGGTCGTGACTGCAAGGACGTTGTCACCCAGCTCGCCGCGGTGTCACGGGCCTTGGACAAGGCCGGGTTCAAGATCGTGGCCACCGGTTTGCGCGAATGCCTGACCGGAGAGGCCGCCGAAGGTAAGCAGCCGATGACCGAGGCGGAACTGGAGAAGCTCTTCCTCGCCCTGGCCTGACGCTTACCCGTGGTGGGGAACCACCGCGTGTCTTACGCATCAACCAAACAGAGAAATGGGAGGAATCATGGGTTACGCATTGTCGACCACGCTGCACACCTCATTCGAGGATGCGGTGGAACGCACCCGTAAAGCGTTGGCCGACCAGGGTTTCGGTGTGCTGACCGAGATCGATATGAAGGCCACGCTGAAGGCCAAACTCGGTGAGGACATGGAGAACTACCTGATCCTGGGGGCGTGTAACCCGCCGCTGGCGCACCGCGCAGTCAATGCCGATCGTCAGATCGGACTGTTGCTGCCGTGCAACGTCGCAGTGCGTTCTGATCCCGCGGCCGGTGACGACACGGTGATCGTCGACGCGATGGACCCGCAGGTGATGGTGCGGCTGTCCGGTGAGCCCGGGCTGCGGGAGGTCGCCGACGAGGCCGCCGCCAAGTTGCAGGCCGCGATCGACTCCCTCGGCCAGACCGCCGATGCTCGGTAGCTCTGATTCGGGGCGATGAGCCCCCAATGACGACACACCATGACGATGACCATCACCCTCGCGCTGGCTCTTGGGGTGGTTATCGGCGTGCTGCTGGGGCTGCTCGGCGGCGGCGGGTCGATTCTGGCCGTACCGGCGCTGGTTTACGTCCTGGGCCTCGACATCGAGCAGGCCATCCCGATCTCGCTGATCGTGATCGCGGTCGCCTCAGCTGTCGGCGCCCTGCCGAAAGTGCGCGCGCAGCAGGTGCAGTGGCGACTGGCCGGCGTCTTCGCCGCCGCCGGTATCCCGGCCACTTACCTCGGCGCCGCCATTGGGCGCCACCTGCCGCAGGCGGCGATCATGATCGGCTTCGCCGTGGTGATGATCGCCGCCGGGGTGCGGATGCTGCTCGATTCCGCCGACACCGGTACCGCCTGCGAGGTGGGCAACGACGGCATCAACTGGCGCCGCTGCGCCCCCCGCTCGATCCCCGCCGCGATCGTGGTCGGCTTGTTGACCGGGCTTTTCGGCGTCGGCGGCGGCTTCTTGATCATCCCGGCTCTGGTGGTGCTGCTGGGTGTGGAGATGCCCATCGCGGTCGGTACCTCACTGCTCATCATTACCGCGAACTCGGCGGCCGGGGTGTTTTCCCACCTGGACGGGCCCAGCATCAACTGGTCGCTCACCACCGCGTTCGTCGGCACCGCCATCGCCGGATCGCTGATCGCCGGGCACTTCGGCACCAAGATCGACACCGGCCGCTTGCAGCACTGGTTTGCCTACCTGGTCCTCGCCGTCGCCGCCTACGTCCTCGTCGACACCGTCTTCCTGCACTAGCCACAGGACCACTTCGACCGTACAACACCGAACGAGGAGAAGACCCATGGATGTAGCCATCATCGAGACTTCCGGGCTGGGTGACCGCAGCTACCTGATCCACGAAGCCGACACCGGCGTGGTCATCGACCCGCAGCGCGACATCGACCGCGTCCTCGACCTGGCCCGCGACGGCGGCGTGCAGATCACCCACGTCCTGGAAACCCACATCCACAACGACTACGTCACCGGCGGTTTGGAACTCGCGCGTGTGACCGGAGCCCAATACGTGGTCCCCGCGGGTGACGACGTCGATTACCAGCGCCGCGCGGTCAACGACGGCGACGTCATCGACGCCGGGCCCATCCAGTTGCAGGTCATGCATACCCCCGGGCACACCCACCACCACGTCAGCTACACCCTCCACGACCACGCCGGGGTGGTCGTCGGGGTGTTCACCGGCGGGTCGATGCTGCACGGCACCACCGGACGCACCGACCTGCTCGGCGACGAACACACCCGGGAGCTCACCCGAGCGCAGTTCCATTCCGTGCGCCGGTTGGCCGAGGAACTGCCCGACAAGACCCAGGTCTATCCCACCCACGGGTTCGGCAGCTTCTGCTCGGCCACCCCCTCCAGCGGCGACTCCTCCACCATCGCCGAACAACGCGAGAACAACCCGGCCCTGACCCAGGACGAGCAGACCTACATCGACGACCTGATCTCCGGGCTGTCGGCTTACCCCGCCTACTACGCCCACATGGGTGTCATCAACACCCAAGGCCCTGCTCCGGTCGATCTGTCCATGCCCGAACCGGTCGACCCGCCCGAGCTGCGGCGGCGCATCGAAGCCGGCGAGTGGGTCGTGGACCTGCGAAACCGGACCGCGTTCGCCGCCGGGCACCTCGGCGGCACCCTGGGGTTCGAATTGTCCGACCACTTCGTCGCCTACCTCGGCTGGCTCTACACCTGGGGTGCCCCGCTGACCCTCATCGGGGAGGACAAAGACCAGATCGCCGAAGCACGCCGCGAACTCGTGCGCATAGGGGTGGACAATCTCACCGGAGCCGCTGTCGGCAACATCGACAACCTCGTCGACGGCACCCCGCTGCGGTCCTACCGCGTCGCGAACTTCACCGCCCTCGCCGAGGTGATTGGCGAGGACAACCTCAGCGTGCTCGACGTCCGCCAAAACGGCGAATACGACGAGAGCCACATCCCCGGCGCGCTCAACATCCCGCTGCATCAACTCGCCGACCGTATCGGCGAAGTGCCCACCGGAGAAGTATGGGTGCACTGCGCATCGGGCTACCGCTCATCGATCGCTGCCTCGATCATCGATGAGCCCGAACGCACTGTCGTCCTCATCGACGACACCTTCAACCGGGCCGAGAAACTCGAACTCGTCATCTGACCGAGATACCCACGGTGAGCTGCACCGGGCAATCCTTGAGTGCACCGGCCGAACACAGCGGCTGATCGACCAAAACTAGATAGAGACCTAACAAGTAGAGGTAGAGGTAAGGAGGCCATGATGGGTGGCGCTGGAATGGGCGGTTGGTGGGTTGTGTGGCCGCTACTGGTGTTGATGGGGGTGCTGCTGCTGGGATACCTCGTATACCGGCTCGCCGCTAGCCGAAGCGGCGGCCAGTCCCCGGGCGGCGTGAGTTCGGCGCGTCGGATCCTCGATGAGCGCTACGCCCGCGGGGAGATCGACGACCAGGAGTACCGGCAGCGCCGCAGCGAGCTGGGATGACACCCGCTCCGGTCAGTCGCCGCCGCGCGATGGTGCTGGGTGGGCTCGGTGCGGCCGCCGTCGCTGCCGGTACGGCCGGCTGGATCGCCAGCGGTGGGGGCGCCGCAACGGGCGGCGGGTTCGCCCCGGCCGATACCGGCGCTGAGCTGACCCAGCCGCCGCTGCGGGACAGCCGCGACGGGCGCCTGCAGGTTGAGATCACCGCCGCTGCGGGAGTACAGGTGGCCGGGCGGAAGACGCACGCGTTGAATTACAACGCCACCTCCCCTGGGCCAACGCTGCGGGTCCGGCCCGGCGATGAGCTGGCGGTGCGCCTGACCAATCGCCTGGAGGAGCCCACCAATTTGCACACCCATGGGCTGCGGGTGTCCCCGCTCGGCAACAGCGATAACCCGTTCCTGGCCGTCGACCCGGGCACGTCGTTCGACTACCTGTTTCGGGTTCCGCCCGATCATCCGACTGGCACCTTTTGGTATCACCCACACCACCACGGCGTAGTGGCCAACCAGATCTTCGGCGGGCTGGCCGGCGCGCTGCTGGTGGTCGAGCACCCGCCCGGGCAGGCACCCGAGTTTTCTGTGACCGCCGACCGGGTGCTGCTGGTCACCGACATCAACCTGCAGAGCAACGGCGCCGTCGCTGAACCCAGCGCCTACGGGACGGCCGGCGGAGCAACCCAGATGCCTGAACACCCTGCTGAACTCACGGCCGGACAATCCCATAACACCCGCCCGAAATAAAGCCCGGTGACGGTGGCCTAACCGGTACAGTCGCCCGGTGGCCAGATTGCTGGTCGGGTACGCCCGATGCTCGACCAACGCCCAGGATCTCACCGCCCAGCGCGACGCCCTGACCGCGCTCGGTGTGAAGCCGAATCGGATCTACGTCGACCACGGTCTGACCGGCGCCAACCGGGCTCGTCCTGGGCTGCGCGAGGCGCTGGCCGCCTGCCGTTCGGGCGACACCCTGGTGGTCACCAAGCTGGATCGGCTCGCCCGCTCCCTGACCGATGCCCGCAACATCGTCGCGGAACTCACTACCGCCGGAGTCAAGCTGAACATCGGCGGCTCGGTACACGACCCGACCGACCCGGTCGGGCGGCTACTGTTCAACGTCCTTGCAATGATCGCTGAGTTTGAATCGGACTTGATCAGGATGCGCACGAGGGAGGGCATGAAAGTCGCCAACGCCAAGGGCCGGCTGCGCGGCAAGCAACCCAAGCTCAAACCCGCCCAGGAGGCGCACCTCGTCGAGCTGTGGCGCGCCGGAAAACACACCAGCGCCGAGCTCGCTGAGCTGTTCTCCGTCGCCCGCTCCACCGTCTACCGGGCCGTGCAGAGAGCTGGCGCGCCAAAACCAGTCCGGGCCCGTCGAGCGTGAGCAGCCACCCGCGCCACGGACCAGATCCGCTCCATTGCTAAGGGGACCCCCAGTACACCCGCAGCGTGATCGCCGGGTCGTGGCCCAACCACTTGGCCGTGGCCGACGGTGTGGTGCCACCGTCTAGGAGCATGGTGGCAGCGGTGTGCCGGACGTCGTGCAGGCGAATCGTGGGCACGCCAGCGGCTGTCGCCAGCCGGGCTAATTCGGTCGAGTAGGTCTCCGGCCGGATGGGGTAGCCGTCTTCGTTGACGGCGACTAAGCCGGTGTCGGGGTATTGGTCGCCGAGAGCCAGCCGCTCGCTCGCCTGCTGGACTTTAAGGGCCCGAAGCGCGGAGAGAACGTCGGCAGGCATCGGCAACGCCCGCCGGGACCGTTTCGACTTCGGATCGCCGGTCATGGTGCCCTGCCCCTCAACTACGACGCGGCCCTGGGCGACCGCGACGGTGCCGGCATCGAAGTCGACATCGGACCACCGTAGTCCGAGAACTTCCGACCGGCGCAGCCCTGCCAATGTCAGTAGCCAGCAGGCCATCAGCCGCTCGTCGCGCAGATGCTCGCGGAACTGGCCGGCCTGTTCCGGCGTCCAGCTGGCCATCTCGTGGTGCTCGACCCCTGGGCGCTTGACCAAACGGGCGACGTTACGGGCCACCAGTCCCTCCCTCATGGCGTCATCGAGGGCTGACGACAACACGACGAGCATGGTCACGACCGTGCGGGCCCTGACACTGCCAGGAACCTTGGGGCGGTCGAGGTCGCTCGGGTGGGCGGCGACGTAGTGCCGCGGTGGGGGCGCAGGATGCGATCTATCGCGCTGCCGGCCTCCGACTCCGCCAGCCCAGCTGAACGTACGAGACAATCTCTGAACCGCCATTCGTCCTCGGACGACGCAGCAGAGATTGATCAGGGTGGTTGGTGGGACGTTCAGTCGCCCCGTAGGCAGTTGTATCTCGACCGACAGCGGGCCAACCCCGCTTGCCCTCGGATACCCTGCCGCGTCGATCTCCGTGCTACTCACCGTCGACCGGGCGGGGCGGATCGCTGACGAAACACTCACCGACCCAAGCCGCCTCCTAACCAGGCGGATCATCTACCCCGATGACGACTTACCGCGACATCCGCGCCCACGGGTCAGGAAGCCTGATGGCGATAAATAGCAACCGAACCCGATCAGTGCCAACGGGGGTTGGTGCTGTCATCGCCACACCGGGGGTGAACACCAGCATGGCAGTGCAGATCGGATTGCGCCCCCACGCGAACACCTCGTCGCCGACCTGTGTTTTCGCCTCGCCGCTATCAAACACCGAAGAGTGACCCAACAGGGTTCGTCGGTTCAGAGCTTGCGCGCCGCCCCGACGAACACCATCCCGGCGAGGTGGTCTTCGATATGTCCCGTTCCGTGCAGCCCGTGGCGAGCTAATTCGGCGGCGAATTCGTCGGCCTCGAAACGGTTGTCGCGTGGGTGCTCGGTGAACGTACGTAACGCCCAGCTGTCGAGCACGCGGCGCGGGACTTCCTCGAACAAGAGCAGTCCGCCGGGCCGTAGCACTCGAGCGATCTCGGCGACGGCCTGCTGCCAGTCAGGTACGTGGTGGATGATGCCGAAATCCACGACCGTGTCGACGCCGCCGGCCGGCTCCCCGATTTCGCAGACGTCGCCCACCGATAGCGACACCGGTCGCCCGTGCAGTCGTTTGCGTGCCAGCTCCACCATCGATTCGTCGAGGTCGAAGGCGGTGACATTGGTGGCGCCCAGCCTGTCCATGATCACCTGCGCGCCCACCCCGCGACCGCAGCCGACCTCGAGCACGTCCTGGCCCGTCAACGCGCCGCCGGCCAGCCGCCGAAACCACGCCGCCTCCCGGTGGTGCTGGTGCGCGGCCCGCACCGGATTGTTCATTGCGGCCCGCTCGATCTTATTGAGCTTCATATCGCGCCTCTTCCGCTTTCCGACCTGAATGGCCGTAGGTCCTGCAGATCGCCAAAGACGTTGCTGCCCAACTTATTGCACTACCGACTAGGCGTGAATCGGCGCAGTCGCAGGCTGTTGCTCACCACGAACACGGAGCTGAAGGCCATGGCGGCGCCGGCGATCAGCGGGTTGAGCAGCCCGACGGCGGCCAACGGGAGTGCTGCGACGTTGTAGGCGAACGCCCAGAACAGGTTGCCCTTGATGGTGCGGAGGGTGGCGCGGGCCAGGCGGATCGCATCAGGCGCGGCGCGCAGGTCACCGCGTACCAGGGTCAGGTCGGAGGCCTCGATCGCGACGTCGGTGCCGGTGCCCATGGCCAGGCCGAGGTCGGCCTGGGCCAGCGCGGCCGCATCGTTGACGCCGTCGCCGACCATCGCCACGACCCGTCCCTCATCCTGGAGTTTCTTGATGACGTCGACCTTGTCGGCGGGCAGCACCTCGGCCACGACCTCGTCGATGCCGACCTGGTTCGCAACCGTCTGGGCGGCGCGGTGGTTGTCCCCGGTGAGCAGCACAGGGCGCAGTCCGAGCGCGCGCAGTTCGTCGATCGCCTCCGCCGAGGTGTCTTTGACGGTGTCGGAGACGACGATCACCGCGCGGATCTGGCCGTCCCAGGCGATCCATACGGGGGTGCGGCCCGCCGTTTCGGCGTCGTCGACGACGAGTTGCAGCGATTCGGGGGCCCTCAGCGCCCACTGCTCGCGCAGCCAGCTATACCGGCCGGCGACGATGGCGTGGCCCTCGACGACACCGGAAACGCCGCGGCCGCCATGGTTTTCGAAGTTTTCGACGCCCGGTAGCGAGCCTTGCGCCGCGGCGTGCGCGGCGATGGCTTGGGCGATCGGGTGTTCGGAGGCGTGTTCGAGCGCGCCCGCCAGTCGCAGGGTTTCGGCCTCGGATTCGCCGCCAGCGGCGTGCACCGAGGCGACGGTCATCCGGCCGGTGGTGATGGTGCCGGTCTTGTCCAGCACGATCGTGTCGATGCGGCGGGTCGATTCGAGGATCTGCGGGCCCTTGATCAGGATTCCGAGCTGGGCGCCGCGGCCGGTGCCGACGAGCAGGGCGGTCGGTGTCGCCAGACCCAGGGCGCACGGGCACGCGATGATCAGCACCGCGACCGCGGCGGTGAATGCGGCGGTCACCGAGTTTCCGGTCAGCAGCCAGGCGGCGAGGGTGAGCAGCGCGAGCCCGATGACGATGGGGACGAACACCGCCGAGACCCGGTCGGCGAGGCGTTGCACCGGCGCCTTGCCGTTTTGCGCCTCGGTGACCAAGCGTGCCATCTGCGCGAGTTGGGTGTCGGCTCCCACGCGGGTGGCGCGCGCGACGATCCGGCCGCCCGCGTTCACGGTGGCGCCGACGACGCTGTCGCCCGGCCCGACCTCGACGGGTACCGGTTCGCCGGTGAGCATCGACGCGTCGACCGCGGAGGTGCCCGAGACGACGACGCCGTCGGTGGCGATCTTCTCGCCGGGTCGGATGACGAACTGGTCGCCGACGGCGAGTTGGCTGATCGGGATGCGGGTCTCGGTCGATCCGTCGCGCAGCACCGCGACGTCCTTCGCGCCCAAGTCCAGCAGTGCGCGCAGCGCCGCGCCGGATTGCCGCTTCGCGCGGGCCTCGAAGTAACGGCCGGCGAGGATGAAGGTGGTCACCGCGGAGGCGACTTCGAGGTAGATGTGCGGTTCGGCGCTGCCGGTGGCCAGCAGGTCGAAGGTCATTGTCATGCCGGTCATGCCGGCGTGGGTGAAGAACAGCGCCCACAGCGACCACAGGTATGCGGCCGTGACTCCGACGGAGATCAGGGTGTCCATCGTGGCGGCGCCGTGCCGAAGGTTTGTCCAGGCGGCGCGATGGAATGGCAGTGCGCCCCACACCACCACGGGTGAAGCCAGTGTCAGGGTCAGCCACTGCCAGTTGTCGAACTGCAGCGCCGGGATCATCGACAGCAACACGACCGGCACGGTCAGCACCGCCGACACCATCAGCCGCTGGCGCCAGGCCACAGCCTCGTCCGGTTCCGATGGGGCAGCCGTTTCCTCCGGCGCCGCGTCGGGCGGTGGGGGAAGGGTGGCGGTGTAGCCGGTCGCCTCCACCGTCGCGACGAGATCGTCGGGGGCCACCGAGTCGACGAAGGTGACCTTGGCCTTTTCGGTGGCGTAGTTGACGCTGGCGCTGACCCCGTCGAGCTTGTTGAGCTTCTTCTCGATCCGGGCGGCGCACGAGGCGCAAGTCATCCCGCCGATCGACAGCTCGATGCTGCGGGGATGGTTGAGCTCGGCGGCGTGATCGGTGGTGCTCATGTGCTGTCCTCTCCTGCACGTCCACCCAATAGGGGAGCGGTGCCGGGATTTGTCAGGCGGTGGCCAGGCGGTAGTCGCCGGCCTCGGCGAGAGCGGCGGCGACCTGGTCGTCGCCGATCGCGGTGTCGCTGGTGATGGTGACGGTTGAGGTGCCCCCGGCGACCAGGTCCACGCTGAGAGCGGTGACGCCGGGCAGCGCGGTGAGTTCTTCGGTGACCGCCCCGACGCAGTGACCGCAGGTCATTCCGGTCACGGGGTAGCTGATGGTGGTAGTGGTGCTCATGTGGCCCTCCTTCGAGGGTGTGCTCGCAACGGCTGCGGCCTGCGGTTGCGTGGAGCAGCAACCGCATCCGGCGGCGGGCTCGGCCGCCGGCGGCGAGGGGGTGAGCGTCAGGTCCATCGGGTGACTACTTCCGTAGTAGGGGCATTCAGAAATTAGGGCTATTCAGGAGCGCACGAGACGCGCGATGGCCGCGGAGGCTTCGTTGATCTTTTGCTCCGCCACGTCCCCGCCTGCCTGGACGGCATCGCTCACGCAGTGGGTGAGATGCTCCTCGAGCAGCATCAACGCCACCGATTCGAGTGCTTTGGTCGCGGCCGAGATCTGGGTCAGCACATCGATGCAGTAGGTGTCTTCCTCGACCATCCGCGCCAGACCACGCACCTGACCCTCGATCCGGCGCAGCCGCTTAGCGTAGGAATCCTTGGAGTCCACATAACCCGGTGCCGTGGCGTCCATCGCCGACCTCCTCCAGTAATACCTACGGGGGGTATCCATATTTACTATACCCCTGAGGGGTACGGGTTGGTCAAGGGTGCTTCTGCGTGGACTGGAAACTCAAACGCCCAGCGTGGCGGCAGCAGCCGTCAGCCGCTCGTGGACATCTCTACTAAGCCACTTAGTAATAGGTCTAAAGTCCCTTGGGTACCCCGATGATCCGCTGGCAGTCTTGCCACGGACCACACACCGAACCGGCGAGGCGATAGACGGGGATTAGATGAACGTAGCGACCCACGGGTTAGGGCCCTCTGCGGTGGGGGATCGGCGGTGGTGGGTGCTGGCCGCGGTGGCGGTCGCATCGTTTCTGGTTCTCCTCGACGACACCGCCGTGGCGATCGCGCTGCCGTCGATCGGTCGACAGCTCGGTCTCGGGCTGACGGGGCTGGAATGGGTGATCAACATCTACACGGTGTCCTTCGCCGTGCTCACCCTGGCCGGTGGCCTGCTGACCGACCGGTTCGGTGCGCGGCCGGTATTCCTGGTCGGCGTGGCGGCCTTCACCATCGTCTCGGTGCTGGCCGGATTCTCCTCGACGGGCGCGATGCTGCTCGGAATGCGCGCCGCCCAAGGCAGCGCAGCGGCGCTGATCGCGCCGTCCGCGCTGACGCTGCTCATCACGTCATTCCCCGGGGCGCGGCGAGCCGTCGCGTTGGGCGTGTGGTCCGGCGTCGGGGCCACCGCACTGGCAGTCGGCCCGCTGCTGGGGGCGCTGCTGACCGACGCGTTCGGCTGGCGGTCGATCTTCTTTCTCAACCTCCCGCTTGGGGTGGCGATGTTGATCCTGGCCCGCGCCGCGTTGCCCAGGCCGGCGCCCGCTCAGCGGCCGCTGCGTGCACCGGTTGATGTGGTTGGGCTCATCACGTCCGCGATCGCCCTGTTCGCGCTGGTGCTCGCGCTGACGCAAGCCAGCAGCTCCGGGTGGACTTCGCCGCGGCTGTGGGCGATGCTGGCGATCGCCGCGGCTAGCGCGGCGATCTTCGTGGTGGCGGAGCGGCGGTCGGCTGCGCCGTTGGTGGATCTGTCGCTGTTCCGCATCCCCAACGTCGCGGCAGCCAACGTGCTGGCGTTGCTGAACCTCGCCGTCATGTGCAGTGTGTTCTTCTTTCTCTCGCTGTACCTGCAACTGGTCATCGGGTTCTCGCCGACGCGCGCCGGCCTGGTGTTGCTGCCCATGACCGTGTTGATCGCGGTCCTGGCGCCGCTGGCCGGCTGGCTGGTATCGCACGTCGGCGCGCGCGTCCTCATCGGTGCGGGCATGGTGCTGGCGGCGGCCGGGCTGGTGCTACTGGCTGGCGTCGATCCCGGGTGGGGTATGCGGCAGCTGCTGCCGGGACTGCTCATCGAAGGCATAGGGCTCGGGTTGGCCACGACCCCGATCACCACCGCCGCGATCCAGCAGGTGCCCGACGAGCGCTCCGGCATCGCCAGCGCGACACTGAACGTCTTCCGGATGGTGGGGCTTTCGCTGGGCGTCGCGGTGATGGGGGCGGTGGTGGCCGCCCACTGGCCGGGCGACCTGGCCCAATCGGCCGTCGACGCCACCGCCTTCACGACCGGCATCGCCATGGGTTTCTGGGTCAACGCCGTCCTGGCGGTCGTGGCCGCCGTCCTCGCCATCCTCGCGATCCGCGCGCCGAGCCGAGCCGCATCCACCGATCTATCGAATTCCCGATGAACTGGAGGACTTTCCGATGACAGACCAGCCGAAAGATCGAAGCACGGCGGTGCTCGACGTGCGGGGAATGCAGTGGGCGTCGCAACAAAACCGGATCACCGCCGTGCTGGGCCGCCGCCCGGGCGTGCTCCAAGTGGACGCCAACGCGGTGGCGCAGACCGCCACCGTCGTGTTCGACCCGCGGGTGACCTCGCTGGCGCAGCTGCGCGATTGGGTGCGCGACTGCGGGTACCACTGCGCCGGACAGTCGGTGCCCCACCATGTGTGCGACCCGATGGACGAGCCGGACCCACCCCCCACCCGCGCCCACCCCACAGGCCAGGCCGGCCACGACCACGCGGTGGCGGTCGCCGACGGCCACACCGGACACGAAGCCCAGGCGGGCACGGACGCGGTGCGAGCCCCGCAGGAAATGATGGGGCACGGCGGACACGCTGGGGCGTCGATGGACGACATGGTGCGCGACATGCGGAACCGTTTCCTGGTGGCCGCGGTGTTGTCGATCCCGATCCTGTTGTGGTCGCCGATCGGACGCGACGTCCTCGGATTCACGACGGCGGCACCGTTCGGGCTGCGCGACGACGTCTTTTCGCTGCTGCTGTCGATCCCGGTGGTCTTCTACTCGGCCTGGATCTTCTTCGACGGCGCCTACCGGGCACTCAAGGCGCGGACCCTGGACATGATGGTGCTGGTCGCGGTGGCCGTCGGCACCGGCTGGCTTTACAGCCTCGTCATCACCGTCACCGGCGGCGGCGAGGTGTTCTACGAGGCCGCCACCGTGCTGACCGCGTTTGTGCTGCTAGGGCACTGGTTCGAGATGCGGGCCCGCGGCGGCGCCAACGACGCCATCCGCACCCTGCTGGAGCTGGCGCCGCCGATGGCGGTGGTCTTGCGCGACGGCGAACCGACCGAGATCCCCACCGCCGAGGTCGTGGTCGGGGACCTGCTGCTCATCCGGCCGGGCGGAAAGATCCCGGTTGACGGCACGGTCGAGGAAGGCAACTCCGAAATCGATGAGTCCATGGTCACCGGCGAGAGCCTGCCGGTAACCAAAGCGCCCGGCTCGGCGGTGATCGGCGCGTCGATCAACACCACCGGCACCCTGCGGGTGCGTGCCACCAAGGTCGGCTCCGACACCGTCCTCGCCCAGATCGTGGCCATGGTGCAGGAGGCCCAGAATTCGAAGGCCCCCGGGCAGCGGCTGGCCGACCGGGCCGCGTTCTGGCTGGTATTTGTCGCGCTGATCGGCGGCACCGGCACCTTCCTGGTGTGGCTACTGGCGGGTGAAAGCGTGCAGATGGCACTGCTGTTCGCGATCACCGTGGTGGTCATCACCTGCCCCGACGCGCTGGGCCTGGCCACCCCGACCGCGATCATGGTCGGCACCGGGCTAGGCGCCAAACGCGGGGTGCTGTTCAAGAACGCCACCGCGCTGGAAACCGCGGCGCGCATCGACACCGTGGTGATGGATAAGACCGGCACCCTGACCAAGGGCGAACCCGAGGTCACCGACGTGATCGCCGACAGCATCGGCGAGGACGAGCTCCTGGCGCTGGTCGCCGCCGTCGAACGCGAATCCGAGCATCCGTTGGCCGGCGCGATCGTGCGCTACGCCGCCGATCGCGAGATTCCCCAGCTGGCGTTGACCGGCTTTCGCAGCGTGCCCGGGCACGGCGCCACCGCCGACGTGGCAGGCCGCCGAATCGCGGTCGGCAACCGCAAGCTCATGGCCGCCGAAAACATCGACGTCGGTTCGGTGATCGATCGGCGAGACGAGCTGGCCTCGACCGGCCGGACCGCGGTGCTGGTGGCCGTCGACGGGCGCGGGGCCGGGGTGATCGCCTTGGCCGACGCCGCCCGGGAAACCTCCGCGGCCGCGGTGTCCGCGCTGCACGAGTTGGGCGTCGAGGTGGTCATGCTCAGCGGCGACAACCAGGCCACCGCCCAGCGGATCGCCGGTCAGCTGGGCATCGACACCGTCATCGCCGAAGTGTTGCCCGGCGACAAGGCCACCAAGATCGCCGAACTGCAGCGGTCGGGCAAGAAGGTCGCCATGGTCGGTGACGGCGTCAACGACGCCCCCGCCCTGGCGCAAGCCGACCTGGGCATCGCGATCGGCGCCGGCACCGACGTCGCGATCGAAACCGCCGACCTGGTCCTGATGCGCTCGGACCCGCTCGACGTGCCCATCGCGCTGCGCATCGGACGGGGCACCCTGCGCAAGATGCGGCAAAACCTGGGATGGGCGGTCGGCTACAACGTCATCGCCCTGCCGATTGCCGCAGGCGTCTTCGAACCCTCACTGGGACTGGTGCTTCGCCCGGAGATCGCCGCCCTCTCCATGTCAGGCTCCAGCCTCATCGTGGCGGTCAACGCGCTGATGCTCAAACGACTCAAGCTGCCCACCCCGCCCGAACCCCACCCCACCCCGGTGCGTCCGGCACCCGAGCCGTCGCCGGTCGGCTCTCCATAGACAGACCGGGGCGGGGCGGGACGTGTGCCCACCCCGGAAATGTTCCGGACACCCGATGCTTCACACCAGATCGCTATTCACCGCCGACATTTGAGGAGTTCCCGATGAGCGCAAGTCAGGAGTACCGATGAGCGTGGGCACCGCAAGTCCCGGTGCCGATGCCGGCCGGCCTGCTGCATCGGGTCCGCTGTCGCCCGAGGACCTGCGTCTGCTGGACGCGTACTGGCGGGCGGCGAACTACCTGTCGGTCGGCCAGATCTATTTGCTGGCCAATCCGCTGCTGCGGGATCCGCTGCAGCTTGAGCATGTCAAGCCGCGGCTGCTGGGCCATTGGGGGACCACGCCCGGGCTGAATCTGATCTACGCCCACCTCAACCGCGTCATCGCCGGGCACGGGCTGAACGCGATGTATGTGATCGGTCCGGGCCACGGCGGTCCGGGGCTGGTGGCCAACGCCTACCTGGAGGGCACCTACAGCGAGGTCTACCCGGGCATCGGCCGCGATGTGGAGGGCCTGCGCCGGCTGTTTAGGCAGTTCTCCTTCCCCGGCGGGATCCCCAGCCACGTCGCCCCGGAAACCCCGGGCTCCATTCATGAAGGCGGCGAACTAGGTTATGCGTTGGCGCACGCCTACGGCGCCGCGTTCGACAACCCCGACCTGTTGGTGGCCTGCGTCGTCGGTGACGGCGAGGCTGAGACGGGACCGCTGGCGGCGAGTTGGCAGTCCAACAAGTTCCTCGACCCGGTCCACGATGGCGCCGTGCTGCCGATCCTGCACCTCAACGGCTACAAGATCGCCAACCCGTCGGTCTTAGCACGCATCCCCGAAGACGAGCTGATCGACCTGCTGCGCGGCTACGGGCACCGGCCGTATGTGGTGTCAGGCCACGACCCGGCACAGGTTCACCAGGACCTCGCCGCGGCCATGGATGAGGCGGTCACCGAGGTCGCCAGGATTCAGCAAGCCGCTCGAGAAGATGGCGACACGCAGCGGCCGCGCTGGCCGCTGATCGTACTGGCGACCCCGAAGGGGTGGACCGGCCCGAAGGAAGTCGACGGCCTGCCCGCCGAGGGCACCTGGCGCTCTCACCAGGTGCCGCTGGCCAATCTGGCGGACAACCCCGAACATCTGCGCCAGCTCGAGGAGTGGCTGCGCAGCTATCGGCCTGAGGAACTGTTCGACGAGGCCGGCGCGCTGATCCCGGAACTAGCGGCGCTCCCGCCGACCGGGCAGGCCCGGATGAGCGCCAACCCGCACGCCAATGGCGGCCAGCTGCTAAAACCGCTGCGGCTGAACGACTTTCGCGACTACGCCGTGGCCGTCGCCGCCCCGGCCAGAGCGCTGCACGAGGCGACCCGGGTGCTCGGGACGTTCCTGCGTGACGTCATCCGGGACAACCCCCACAATTTCCGGCTGATGGGCCCCGACGAGACCGCCAGCAACCGGCTCGGGGCCGTGTTCGAGCAAACCGACCGGGTATGGCAGGGCGAATCGCTGCCCACCGATGAGCACCTCGCGCGGGCCGGACGGGTCATGGAAGTGCTCTCCGAGCACCTATGCCAGGGCTGGCTGGAAGGCTATCTGCTCACCGGCCGCCACGGCCTGTTCTCCTGCTACGAGGCGTTCATCCACATCGTGGACTCCATGGTCAACCAACACGCGAAATGGCTCAAGGTCACCAACGACATCGGCTGGCGGGCGCCGATCGCGTCGCTGAACTACCTGCTGACCAGCCACGTGTGGCGCCAAGACCACAACGGGTTCTCCCACCAGGACCCCGGCTTCATCGACCACGTGGTCAATAAAAAGGCGGCGATCGTGCGGGTCTACCTGCCGCCGGACGCCAACACGTTGCTGTCGGTGGCCGATCACTGTCTGCGCAGCCGGCAGTACATCAACCTGATCGTAGCCGGCAAGCAGCCCGCACTGTCCTACCTGGGCATCGAGGAGGCGGTCGCGCACTGCACCCGCGGGCTTGGCATCTGGGAATGGGCCAGCAACGATAGCGGCGAGGGCGCCGGCGGGCTGCCCGACGTGGTGCTGGCCTGCGCCGGCGACGTCCCCACCCTGGAGACCCTGGCCGCCGCGGCACTGCTGCGTGAACACCTGCCCGCCCTGAAGATCCGCGTCGTCAACGTCGTCGACCTGATGCGGCTGCAACCCGACACCGAACACCCCCACGGCCTACCCGACGCCCAGTTCGACGCGCTGTTCACCCCGGACCGCCCGGTCATCTTCGCCTACCACGGCTACCCGACGCTGATTCACCGGCTCACCTACCGGCGGGCCAACCACGCCAACATCCACGTCCGCGGCTACAACGAGGAAGGCACCACCACCACCCCATTCGACATCGTCATGCTCAACGACCTGGACCGCTTCCACCTCGTCATCGACGTCATCGACCGGGTACCCGGCCTCGGCGCCGCCGCGGCCCAGCTGCGCCAACAGATGGTCGATGCGCGGCTGCGCGCCCGCGCCTACACCCGCGCCCACGGCGAGGACGACCCCGCCATCAGCGGCTGGACCTGGCCCTATTAGGCCAGATCCGGCCGTCGACCACCGGTCGGGGAGCAGCCCGGCCGTCGGTCTCGCAGAACGCAAACCAACCCCAAACACAACCACAACCACAACCACAACCACAACCACAACCACAAAGGAGTCACCATGGACAGCCATTCCGATCAATCGTTCGACGACCCGGCGAGTCAGGCCGACGCCAGCGCCGAGTATCGAGTGATAGCCAGCTACCGCGACTACACCCAAGCGCAGCGGGCCGTCGACTATCTGTCTGATGCCGAGTTCCCCGTGGAGAATCTGCGCATTATCGGCCACGGAGTCACCACTGTGGAAGCCGTCATCGGCCGCATGACTAAGGGCCGCGCCGCGCTCATGGGCGCGTCGAGCGGAGCCTGGTGGGGCTTGTTGATCGGTCTGCTTTTGGCAATGTTCGCCGTTGGCACCGCATGGTTCGGCGTCATGGTCGCTGGCCTGCTTGCCGGCGCCGTCTGGGGGGCGATCTTCGGTTTCGCCGGGCATTGGGCCACCCGCGGCCGCCGCGACTTCACCTCGGTGTCCACCCTCGCAGCCGAGCGCTACGACATCGTCTGCACGCCGGCCCTGACCGCCAAAGCCGCCACCTTGCTCACCACGCTGCACAATTAGCCGACGGCGAGGAATGGCGAATGAACACCGGCCCGTCGCTGGCGGATCTTCGGCCGCCGATTGAGAAGAAGGCTCGGCTGCAGCGCATCCCGTGCTGTCACGTCCTCGGCGACGACACGATGTTTTGTGCCCTGCCAGCATGACAAGTCGCTGCGTGTAGCGGCGGGGATCGCCGACATCGCGCGCCGCTATCTCTCTCGTCGCAACCAGCCGTGGTGACCGGCCGGACAGAACCGGTCGGGCCGGAGCTGCCATGCGTGCGTTCCTATGCCGCGGTCGTGTTCGACATGGACGGCGTGGTTACCGACACCGCCCAGGTGCACGCCGCGGCCTGGAAGACGCTCTTCGACCAGGTGCTTCCCGAGCTGGCCGCGGCGTCGACGCCAAGTTTCGACGTGGAGGCCGACTACCGGCGCTACGTCGATGGGCGTACCCGTGAGGACGGCGTGCGGACATTCCTCGCGTCGCGGGGGATCGAACTCACTGAGGGTTCAGCTGACGACCCCGCGCAGCTGTGCACCGTGCGCGGGCTGGCGACGCGCAAGCAGCAGCTCTTCGCCGAACAGCTCGTCCGGGGCGGGGCCGTGGCCTTCCCCAGCACCGAGGCGCTGCTGCGGCGACTGCGGGCCAGTGACATCCCGACCGCATTGGTGACCTCCAGCCGCAACAGCGAGGCAGTGCTGGCCGCAGCGGGCGTGAGCGACCTGTTCGACGCCCGGGTTGACGGCAGCGACGCGCTGCGGCTCGCATTGCCCGGCAAGCCCGACCCGGCGATGTTTCTGGAGGCGGCGCGCCGGCTGCGCGTCGACCCGGCCCGCTCGGTGGTGGTGGAGGATGCCGAGGCGGGCGTTCGGGCCGGCGCGGCCGGCGGCTTTGGTCTGGTTGTGGGTGTTGACCGGGTGGGCAACCGGGCTGGGCTGCTGGCCGCCGGGGCGCAGATGGTGGTGGAGGACCTGGCCGCCCTCGACCTGGCCGCCCCGGTCTGCGACTCGGCCGAAAACTGGTGCGGCGGCGCGGCGACCCCGACGGACGCTTGGCTGCTGGCCTACGACGGGTTTGACCCGGCGCTGGAGGGCACCCGTGAGGCGCTGTGCACTCTCGGCAACGGCTACTGGGCCACCCGGGGATGCGTGCCCGGCAGCACAGCCGACGCCGTGCACTACCCCGGCACCTACCTGGCCGGCGTCTACAACCGGCAACGCAGCGATGTGGGAGGACGAGTCGTCGAGGACGAGCACCTCGTCAACGCGCCGGACTGGAAGTCGCTGACGGTCGGCCCGCCCGGCCGAGCGCCGTACCGGCACGGGTCTGCCGAGATGCTCAGCGATACACAGCAACTCGACCTGCGCCGTGGCGTGCTCACCCGCGCCTGCCGCTACCGCGACGCCAACGGCCGCACCACGCTGGTGACTACTCGTTCCTTTGTGCACATGGCGTTGAAACATCTCGCGGGGCTCGAAGTGACGGTGGAGGCCGAAGACTGGTCCGGCCCGATTTCTGTCCGCTGCGGCCTTGACGGGCGGGTGGCCAACCGCAACGTCGCAGAGTACCGGCTACTGGCCAATCAGCACCTGCTGCCGGTCGCCGGCCGGCAGGTCGACCCCGAAACCGTTGTGCTGGAAGTGGTTACCAGCCAGTCCCAAGTGCACATAGCGGTGGCGGCGCGTACCTTGCTGCACGCCGAGGACCCGAACGCCGACGCCGATGTCGATGCGGTGCGGGTCATCGAGGATCACCCCGGCTACATCGGTCAGGAGCTGGTGCTGGCACTACGGGCGGGGCACCCGGTGACGGTCGAAAAGGTCGCCGCGGTCGCCACTTCCCGGGATCGTGCCCTGTCGAGCGCGGCGCTGTCGGCCGCCGCCAAGGTCGCGCGGGCCGCCTCAGCCAATGAGCTGTTGGCTTCCCACGAAGCCGCCTGGCAGCGGCTGTGGGACAGATTCGGCGTCGACATTCGGGCGGGACAGCGCCAGGCGCTAGCGCTGAACCTCAACACATTCCACGTGCTGCAAGCGGTTTCAGCGGCAGGGCCGGACCTGGATGCGGGCGTACCGGCGCGCGGCCTGCACGGGGAGGGCTACCGCGGGCACGTGTTCTGGGACGAAATGTTCGTCTACCCCATGCTCACCCTGCGCCGCCCAGAACTGACCCGGGCACTGCTGTATTACCGTCACCGCCGCCTGGACGAGGCCCGGGCAGCCGCACACGCCGCCGGCCTGGACGGGGCCATGTTCCCCTGGCAGAGCGGCAGCGACGGCCGGGAAGAAACACCGAGCGAGCTCTACAACCTGCGCACCGGAACCTGGCTGCCCGACAACTCCCACCGGCAGCGCCACGTCGGGCTGGCCATCGCCTACAGCGTTTGGCAGTACTACCAGGCCACCGCCGATCTCTCCTTTCTGATCCACATGGGCGCCGAGCTGATGGTCGAGGTCACCCGGCTCTTCGCGAGCATGGCAACCTACGACGCGTCATCGGACCGTTTCGACATCGCCGGGGTGATGGGACCCGACGAATTTCACGACGGCTACCCCGATGCGCCCGGTCAAGGTGTGCGTAACAACGCCTACACGAATGTGATGCTCGCCTGGCTCATCACCCGCACCATGGAGGCCATCGACCTGCTCGCCGGGAGCGATTGCGGCCCGGCGTGGGACCGTATTGCGCTGCGGCCTGGTGAACGCGACAACTGGGATCGGATCCGGCACCGGCTGCGGGTGCCGTTCCACGCCGACGGCGTGATCAGCCAGTTCGAGGGGTATGAGCGGCTCGTCGAATTCGCTTGGGACGCTTACCGGTCCCGGTACGGCGACATCGGGCGCCTCGACCTTATTCTCGCCGCTGAGGGCGACAGCCCGAACCGCTACCGCCTGTCCAAACAGGCCGACGTACTGATGCTGCTCTACCTGCTCTCCGCGGAGGAGCTGCGGGCGGTGCTGGATCGGCTCGGCTACCCCCTTCCGCCGGAGGCGGTGCGGCGCACCGTCGAGTTCTACGGTGCCCGAACGACGCACGGCTCGACGCTGAGCCGGCTCGTGCACAGCTGGGTGCTGGGCCGCAGCGACCGGCAATCCTCATGGTCGCTGTTCACCCGGGCGTTGGACAGCGATCTCGCCGACATTCAGGGCGGCACCACCCGCGAAGGTGTTCATATCGGCGCGATGGAAGGCACCGTCGACATGGTGCTGCGCTGCTACGCCGGCCTGGAGACCCGCGGCGACATGTTGCGGCTGCATCCGGTGCTGCCGCCCGAGCTGCCCCGCACAGCGTTCGAGATCGTCTACCGCGGCCAGCCGATCAGCGTGGAACTGACCCGCGAGCGGGTCCGCTTGCACCTGCACGCGCACATCGGCGACCCCGTCACCGCGTGAGTCGAAGACCAGGTGAGCACGCTCTCGCCGGGCGATGTCCACGTCGTCACTGTCGGGCTAGGGTCGCCAATCGATCACCGCGGCCCCGAAACCGGTTACGAGCCCACGCGTTTGGCGCAGGGATGACCCAGTTCTGGTGGGGATGTCCAACGGCATGTCGCCGAGGTCTAATGGCCCTGCCGCTCCAGCGGTGCCGGCGTCAGAATCCCAGAAGCGCGAGCAATAACCGCGACGATTCGATGTCAGGGGTGCCGATATGAGCCGGATGAAACTGGCCGGCTCGGACCTGACCGGCTCGGCGGCGAGATCCGCGCCGACGTCGCCAGTCCCCGAGCCGTCCGGGCTTCCTGTGGACGAGTTGGATTCGATCGTGGCCGTATTGACTGCGAAGTTTCCGACGTGCACGCGCGCTCGCGTGCGAGATGTCATATACGAAACCCATCGGCGCCTCGCCGCGGCGGCTCGTGTCCGTGCGCATCTAATTCCGTTGACTGTCAACCTGTCCAGGTCACAACTGGAGCTGGAGATGCGCACGCCGCGTCGTGCGGTGACTCGGTCGTAGGGGCTGGCCACGATGGGCATGGCGATCCTTCTCGCGGCGATCGGGCTGGCCGTGGCGTTCGACGTCACGAATGGGTTCCATGACTCGGCGAATTCGGTTGCCGCGCTGGTGGCTACCCGCGCTGCGACCCCGGGGCAGGCGCTGGTGGTGGCGACTGCAGGCAACTTCGCGGGCCCGCTGTTGATGGGTACAGCTGTGGCCGACACCGTGGGCGGTGTTGTCACCGTCGCGCCGCACGAAACGCTACCGGCGATCGGCGCCGCTCTCACCGCCGCCATAAGATGGAATCTGGTGACGTGGCGGTTCGGGCTGCCGTCGAGTTCGTCGCATGCGCTGATCGGCGGACTCGTCGGGGCTGCGCTCGCCGCTGGCAGAAAGAGCGTATGAGCACCACAGTCGATCGCGACACCGGGCAGGCGCCAGCGCCACAACGGGTCGAGTTGGCGATCGGAGGGATGACGTGCGCGTCGTGCGCCGCCCGCATCGTGACTCAAATCTTTTCGGGACAGAGAGTTTCGCACGCCTCGGCGCAACGGAACGCAATCAGTTAAGGCCGTACCGATGTGCGACCGCGAGCGCGGTGTCCACCCATGCGGCAATGAAACGTTCGTCGTCGATATCGGCGGGGACTTGACCGAACACCCGGTTGAGTTCCTTGTAGGCGCCCATCGATTCGATCAGGATCAGCGTCAACGCCTCTAGGTCGGGCGGTTCGATTCCTGCTTCCCGAAACCGAGCGCTCAGCCACGCCACAATCTCGGCGTACGGTCTAGCGACGAGTCGGTTATAGAGCTTGGTGCGCAGGCGTTTTGGGAGCAGGTCGGCCTCGCGTCGGACAAAGCGGGTGAGTTCGTCCCGGCGTTCCAGTGAGGCGAGGTTCCACCGGGCGAGCATGGTGACTTCGGCGCGAAAGTCGCCGAGGGGGAACATCGCTATGGCGTGGGCGAGTTCGTCCATGCCGGCTAGCTCGCGTTCGACTGCGGCTTCGAGAAGCTGCTGCTTGCCTTTGAAGTGCTGGTACAGCGCCCCGGACCGGGGCGCCATGCCTGCCTCTTTTTCGATTGCGCCGACCGTTGTCGCCTTGAAGCCGTGTTCGGCGAACAGTGTTAACGCGGCGTCCATCAGGCGATCCGGTGTGGAGGCAGTACCCATCAACCAATCATACGTTATCTTTTATCATAACGAGCGTTGTGATAGCTTCAAAACGACCTGAGGAGGTCCCCGATGAATGCGTTGAAGATCCTGTTGTCGAAATTCGCCGCGCGGCTACCCTGGCGGCGTGCGTGTCCGTTACCCGAGCGCCCGGCGCCGCGGCGATGAGTCGCCCGGAGACCGTGAGTCATCCGCTATGCGCGCGGCTTTACGCGAAGCAGTCCGAGGCTGCGGAATCGCGGGGGGTGGCCGATCAGCGAGGCCGGATGCTGGCCGGGCTCGCCGGGGAGGTTGTCGAGATCGGCGCCGGTAACGGCTTGAACTTCTTGCACTACCCGCAGGCGGTGACGGTGGTGCACGCCTTCGAACCCGACCCATATCTTCGCGGCCTGGCCGCGCGGGCCGCCGAAGACGCGGCGGTTCCGGTGAAGGTGGGAGACGCTGTCGCCGAGGACCTTCCGCTCGAGGATGCCAGCGTCGACGCGGCCGTCGCCTCGCTGGTGCTGTGCTCGGTCAGCGACCCCGGTCGTGCCATCGCTGAGCTGCACCGCGTCGTTCGGCCCGGCGGCGAACTTCGCTTCAATGAGCATGTTGCGTCGCAGCATTCGCTTCGTAGAGGTCTGCAACGGACCGCTGATGCGACGGTGTGGCCGACGATCTCCGGCGGCTGCCATCTGTCCCGCGAGACCGGGGCGGCGCTCGAAGACGGTGGCTTTCGTATCGAGCGAGTCGAGCGTTTCGAGTTCAGCGTGTCAGCGCTCGATCCCAAGAAGACCCACATTCTCGGAACCGCCCGACGCATCTGAGCGGTCAGTCAGCCGGAATGCGCGGCGTCGATCACCGCTTCGATTGCGCACCATATGCGTTCGGCGGCGTGGTCGGGTTCGGGTTGACCCGAATCGAGCCACGCGATGACGGCCTCAAGGGTGACTGTGGGGATGAGACGTGCAGCCCAATGTCGCCACGGTCCGTCCGGAACCCTTTCGGCGAGATGATGGTGGGCAACGTCAATTGAGGTGGCTCGAAGTCTGTCGACCACGTCGCGGAAGTCCGGTTCTCGGGCGGCGTGGCGGAACAGCAGGCGAAATCCCTCCGGGTCGGCTGCTGCGGCCCGCAGCAACGCGGGAATCGTTTCCTCGTCATAGCCCTCGGTGCCTACGATCCCGGCGAGCCTGGAGCGGGCGCACTCCAGCGCCGCGCGGTACAGCTCGGCCTTCGAGGCGAAGTGCCGATAGAGAATCACATGCGTAATGCCGGCTTCGGCGGCTACGTCGTCAAGGCTGGTGGCGGTAAACCCGGTACGGGCGAACGCGCGAGTGGCGGCATCGAGGATCTGCTCACGACGCTCAGCGCGGGCCATCCGCCGCACAGGCTGCGGAGAGGGTGGTGATTCCGGAGGCGCCTGTCCGCGGGCCGATGTCATTGGAACCCCTTCTTGTTCAAGACAAACTATACAAGTAGCTTTGTTTAAGTCTGCTTATACATGCTGCGGATGGATCGGAGTCCAGTCATGGTCACCCAAATGGTGCAGTTGCCCTTAGAGCAGACACATCCGTTAGATATCGCGCCTCGGCTTCGAGAGCTGCAAGCGCAGGGAACGGTGCATCGCGTTCGCACCGAGGTGGGCGATGACGCTTGGCTGGTGACACGTCACGCGCTGGTTCGGCAGCTGTTGGATGACGACCGCCTCGGCAGGTCCCATCCCCGACCCGATACAGCGGCGCGGTCTGGCGATTCGGCGCTCTTCGGCGGACCACTGGGCGACTTCACCACCGAGCACCACGACCACCAGCGGATGCGTGCGCTGCTGCAGCCGCACTTCACACCGTCGCGCATGCGCGCGCTGCGGGCGCGGGTCGAGACCTTGTCGGCCCGCTTGCTCGACGTGCTCATCGAGCACGGGCCCCCAGCAGATCTGCAGGCCGAGCTGGCATTGCCGCTGCCAATCCTGGTGATCTGCGAGCTCCTCGGGGTGCCCTATGAGGACCGTGAGCAGTTTCGGGCCTGGACGAATGACGCTGCCAACACCCGCGATCGCGCTCGATCCGAGCACGGACTGGGCGAGCTGTTCGCCTACGGACAGCGGTTGGTGGCGATCAAGCGGCGCAATCCTGGCGACGATGTGGTTTCCCGGCTAGGCGCGACGGAGGGAGTGGACGATGACGAGGCTGCTGGGCTGTCGATGGCGTTGTTGTTCGCCGGCCACGAAACCACTGTGGTGCAGATCGGCATGACAGCGTTGCTCTTATTGGCCAATCCGGATCAGTGGCGGGCCCTCGTCGACGAGCCCGGCCTGGTTGGCAACGCGGTCGAGGAGACCCTGCGGGCGTCGCGCAAGGGTGGCAACGGCGTTCCTCGCTACGCACGAACCGACCTGGAAGTCGACGGTGTCACCATCAAGGCGGGCGAGTTGGTCTTGCTGGATCTCGGCGCGGGCAATCATGACCCGGCTGAGTTTGGCGACCCCGGAGCAGTGAACGTCACCCGGCGAGCCGCGCGCCATCTCGCTTTCGGCCACGGAGCCCGCTACTGCATCGGCGCACCGCTGGCTCGGATTGAACTGCAAACGGTATTTTCTCAGCTGGCGTCACGCATGCCGGGCCTTCATCTTGCGATCGGGGTGCAGGACTTGACGATGCGCCGCGATGTACTGACTGGAGGGCTGACAGAACTGCCCGTGCGCTGGTGACAGTGTCCAGAACCTCCTCGGCGCCGGCAGAAACCGAGCCGATCACACGCCCTGTTCTGCCGCAGATTTGATTCGATCCAAGGTTTCCTGAATGCCACTGCGGAGCTGCTTGTCACGCGGGATAGGTATCTCGGCTATTCGATTCGCGATCGGGCACCACAGAAAGCGGTAGGACTCGATCACCTCGGTGCCGGCACCGACTTGCCTAAGTTCGTAGCGCCACAACGTTTCTTCGCGGCCGTTCTTATGCAGAACCGTGAACGCGAACTCCCGCCGGGGGTCCGCGGCGGTGATGATGGCGTCAGTTGTCCAGCGAGCCTTGCCGAGCCGGTTGTGTCCCCGGAACTTGGCACCGACCAAGGCGGTCGTCGCGCCGCCGAGCCACTCGCATCGGTAGCACTCTGGGCTCCATTCGCCCATGCGGGTGATGTCGCTGATGAGTTGGTAGACGGTGAGCGGTGCGGCGTCGATCTCGACACGTGCTTCGCCGGTCGTTGCGGTAGTCAATGTCTGGCCTCTTGTGTGTGGCGCTTGCCCCGGCGGACGACGCGCCCTTCAGAACGGCCATCGGCCGTGGAATCGGGTGGCGAGATACTTGTCGAAGCCCAGCACCCGTCCGGCGGGCACGATGGCCAGAAGTAGCAGCGGGAACAGGTCTTCGGCCGGGTAGGTCCAGAGGTATTGACCCCGGTCCCAGAGCATCACCCAGATCGGGGTGAGTAGCAGTAAGCCGCCAACCGCGGCCAGCCGCGTGGCCACCCCGAAGAGAAGTCCCAAACCGATTGCCAACTCGGCAAGCGTGAGGAAAACACTGAAGGCGTCCCAATTGGGCAAGACGACGTTGCGGTAGAGCGCGCCAAGCGGTGCGATGTAGGTCTTGTCGGACGCGTCGGTGGCGATTCCCCGCGCAGCACCCAGTGTGATCAGGTTGAAGGAAAAAAAGCCCCAGTCGTAATTACCGACGTCGAAGATCTTGGCGAGCGCATTGGAGATCCAGACCAGGCCGGTGAAGATCCGCAATGCGGTGAACGCACGGGCCATTAACCGGTAGACGTTGGTTTCATTGACTGTCGCATCGGTGGTGTGAGCGGTCTCCGTCATCGCTCGGCGCCTTTCGCTGCGTTGGTGTGCTCGCGCCTGCCCTCGTAGGTCAAGGATAGTCGCGACCGCTGCTCGTCCGGTGTTTCTCGCCGTTGTTCGCCGGAACGAAACCGGAGCGACGGAGTAGTGACGATACTGTGGCCATCGAGCCCGGATGGGGGTAAGGATGGCGATGCGAGATAGCCATCGGCGAAACTGAGGACGCATGATTCTGCATCGCAGGGCTCCCGAACCCACCACCCGCCAGGGGTAAGGCATCGTGATGGACATTCCCGCGCTGCTGAAACCCGTGCTTGATGTCGCGTCCGAAAATGCCGAACGAGTCGATGCCGAGGGCATCTACCCGGTTGAGGCTGTTGCCGCGTTGCGGGACAGCGGACTGCTCGGCCTGGTGTTGCCGAGGGAAGTCGGCGGTCTGGGGGCCGGGCCGGTGCAGTTCACCGAGGTGATCGGTGAGCTCGCCGCAGCATGCGGCTCCACCGCGATGATCTACCTGATGCATGTCTCGGCCGCGGTCACGGTCGCGGCCGCACCTCCGGCCGCGCTGCCAGATCTGCTGTGCGCGTTGGCAAGCGGCGACGCGCTGGGGACGTTGGCGTTCAGCGAGAGGGGCTCGCGGTCACATTTCTGGGCTCCGGTCTCGACTGCCACCGCTGCGGGTGACGCGGTCCGCATCAAAGCCGACAAGAGTTTCGTGACGTCGGCCGGATACGCCGACGTATACGTCGTTTCGTGTGGATCGGCATCAGGAGTAGCCGGCGAGGTCGACCTGTACGCGGTGCCCGCCGGCACGGACGGGCTGCAGGTCGCTGGGCATTTCGTCGGACTTGGCCTGCGCGGAAACGCATCCGCACCCATGAGTGTTGTCGTTGAAATACCTGCCTCACAACGGATCGGCGATGTCGCCGGCGGTTTCGCGATGATGATGCAGACAGTGCTGCCCTGGTTCAACCTCGGCAATGCCGCGGTCTCCATCGGTCTGGCGGCGAGCGCCCACGCGGCCGCTCTCACCCACGTCGGTGGCACTCGGCTCGAGCATTTGGGTGAATCGCTGGCACAGTTGCCGACGATACGAGGCCAGATCGCCCGCACTGGCATTGCTTTGGCAGCGCAGCGCGCGTACTTGCGGTTGGCTGCCGACAGTGTCACCACACCCGACGACAACACCATGACCCACGTACTCGGAATCAAAGCATCGGCCAACGACGCCGCGCTGGCCATCACCGAGTCGGCGATGCGCGTCTGCGGGGGCGCGGCGTTCTCCAAACAGCTGCCGATCGAGCGGGCGTTCCGCGACGCTCGGGCCGGAGCAGTGATGGCGCCGACCGCCGACGTCCTCTATGACTTCTATGGCAAAGCCGTCACCGGGATGCCTCTTTTCTAGGATGGTTGCGATTATGGCTGAACAACTGCTCGTCGGCGCCGTCGCCTACACGCCAAATGTCGTGCCGATCTGGGAGGGAATCCGCGACTACTTCCGCGGGTCGAACAGCGAGATGGATTTCGTGCTGTACTCCAATTACGGCCGATTAGTCGATTCGTTGATCGCCGGGCACATCGACATCGCCTGGAACACCAACCTTGCCTACGTGCGGGCGATGATGCAGACCGACGGTCACTGCACTGCCATTGCGCAGCGCGACACCGATGTTGACTACACCACCGTTTTTCTCGCACCGACCGGGAGCGGGCTACAGGGCGCGGCATCACTGGCCGGTAAGCGTTTGGCACTCGGGTCGGCCGACTCTGCGCACGCGGCCATCCTGCCGCTGTACTACCTTGCCCGCGCTGGGGTTTCGGGGTCAGACATGCAGATCATCCGTTTCGATACCGACATTGGCAAGCACGGGGACACCGGCCGCAGCGAGCTCGATGCCGTCTCCGCGGTGTTGGCCGGGGACGCCGATGTAGCCGCGATCGGTATCTCGACTTGGAATGCGATGGGCACTGAGGATCTGATGTCGGGCTCGCTGGAGGTGGCCTGGCAGACAGAGGGCTACTGCCACTGCATGTTTACCGCCTTGGATACGCTGCCCGAGCGGCGGTATGGGGAGTGGCGAGAGAATCTGCTAGCGATGGACTGGAACACTCCAGAACATCGCAAGATCCTTGAACTAGAAGGACTGCGCCAATGGGTCGCTCCGCACCTTGACGGTTACAAGCCGCTTTTCGCCGCAGTCGAGGAGCAGGGCGTCGACCCGCGATGGTGATTATCGACCTGATGCGGGTTATGGGCGGCATCGCCGACGGCATGCTCGCCGAGGTGACGATTCAGTCGGCGGCCGACCATGAACTCGCCGACCGATGGTGTGCTCGCACCGGGAACACCATCGTGCGAGCCGACGTCGACGACGCTGGTGTCGGTACGCTAGTGGTCCGTCGCGGCCGGCCTGCCGACCCAGCAGTGGATCTCGGTAGAGATCGAATTCCTGGAGCGCGGTTGTGGCTCTATACCAACTTTCACTGCAACCTGGCCTGTGACTACTGCTGTGTGGCGTCCTCACCACAGGCGCCGCGCCGCGAGCTCGGCAGCGAAAGGATCGCGCGGCTGGTGACCGAGGCTGCAGCATGGGGCGTCCGGGAGCTGTACCTGACAGGCGGGGAGCCCTTCCTGCTCACCGACATCGATACCATCGTGCGCACCTGTGTGGACGCCCTGCCCACCACAGTTCTCACCAACGGAATGGTGTTCCGTGGCCGAGGGCGCCGCGCGCTGGAATCGATGCCCCGCAAGGGATTGGCATTGCAGATTAGCCTCGACTCCGCCACCCCGCGCCTGCACGACGCGCATCGGGGTCCGGGCAGCTGGCAGAAGGCCGTCGACGGTATCCGGCTCGCGTGTTCACTCGGATTCCGCGTCCGGGTGGCTGCGACCGTCGCTGCACCCGCTCCGGGGCAGCTCGACGATTTCCACAAGTTCCTCGACGAACTCGGCATCGCATCCGACGATCAGGTCATCCGGCCGATCGCGGCGGAGGGGATCGCAACCAACGGTGTCGTCCTGACCCGCGAGACGCTCGTGCCCGAGGTGACCGTTACTGCCGACGGCGTGTACTGGCACCCCGTTGCAGCGATCGACCAAAATGCTCTGGTCAGCCCGCGGATCGAACCATTGACGCCCGCCCTCGACGAGATTGCGCGACTGTTCGCCGAGCAATGGGCGAAAGCATCGACGGCCGCCGCATTGTTCCCCTGTGCATGATTAGGTTCGTCGACTGCGTTGCGCGGGCTGATCGTCACTTTGCAAATTAATGAAGGCCGTCCTGAACAGAATTCGACATCCCCAGCAATCGGTGCTGAAGAATAGTTGGCCTTCATCGATCAAACCATTGGGCTCCGGCGTACTTAGCGGAGCGCAGCAGCGGCGGCGCGAGCGACAGCTAGTGCGTCATGCGCGCCATTGTCAACGCCCTTTTCGAAGTCCGCACCTGTGGTGGCCATCGTGTTGGTGATGTGGGCGAAGCACACCACGGCTTTACTGCGTGCCGCGGCATAGGCGTACAGGCCGGCAGCTTCCATTTCGACACATGCGATATTGTCCTGTCTGGCCGCTTCGATCGCGTGCGTTGTCTCACGGTAGGGAGCGTCGGTGGTCCAGGAGGAGCCTGGCCACACCGGTTCGGGCAGGTGTGTGAACGCTCCGGCAAGCCGCCGCTGCAGTGCGTCGTCCAATCGGCTCCAGCGCCCTGGTGGTTGGTAGTGCAGGCTGGTTCCCTCGTCGCGCAACGCCTTTTCGATGAGCACGAAGCAGGGCAGTTCATCGACGGCGGAGATCTGCCCCGCAGAAGTGATACTCAAAATGATCTCGGCTCCCGACGCGGTGAGTTGTTCGGCGACCAGCACGGCGAACGGTGCGCCGACAGCCATTCCGACGACACCGATCTCGATGCCGTCGAGATCCACGGTCCACATCTCGGTGTGATAGCACGCCCACCCGGGATGTCGCCGACCGCGGCCGCTCGCGGCGAGGTAGCGAACGATGTCGCCATCAGGATCGAGCAAGCCCACCGCGGGAACCGCGATATCTGCAAGGCCGCGCTGGCGACGGGCCTCACGCAACAGGTTGGCGGGCTCGAACACCGCCGGCGCCGCATAGTTCTTGGCGGCCAACAAAGGCATGACATCGCAACGCGGATCCACCACAGAAGACACCACTAGCGGGACAAGGTGGCGACGGGCAGGTCGGCAAGGCGCCATTCGAGCATTCCGTCTGTCAATCGCATCGCGGTGCGGCCGCCCTCGGTGAGCATCCGTACCGCGTCATGGGCCAGCACGCAGTAGGCACCGCGGCAGTAGGCGACGATGTCGTGGTCCTCTGGCATTTCGGCGAGGTGATCGGCGAGTTCATCGAGCGGCACCGATACCGCGGCGGGGATGTGGCCGGCCTCGTACTCCTCCCTCGGCCGCACATCGATCACCGTGACCTGCCCGGTCTTGATGCGATCGAGTAGCTCACCCCGAGTCACCTGTTCGGTGCCCGGGCCCAGGTAGGCACGCGCGGCGGCCTCGACGTCGGGTAGATGCGCGCTGGCCACCGCCCGCACCAACGCCAGCAGTTGGGCGACGTCGGTACCGGCGAGCCGGTAAATCACCTTGGTGCCCTCGCGGCGCGTGCTCACCAGGTTCGCCGCCTTCAGGGTCTGCAGATGCGCCGACGCGGTGGAAAGTCCCAGCTCACTGGCCCGAGCCAGGGCATCGACCGTGCGCTCACCTTGAGCCAGCAGATCCAACAACTCCAACCGCTTCCCGCTACTGAGGGCCTTACCGACTCGGGCGAACTGATCGAACAACACATTCTTGGCGGCACGATCACCCATAGCATTCTCCAATCATCTTTGGAATAGTGTAGAACATGTGTAGACGCGGTGCACGACGCCCGGTTACAGAGGAGGCGTGATGGCTGGAGTCGATCTGGTTGCCCTCATCGATGAGGGCTTGGGCAATTCGGCCTACCTGGTGGATCTGGGCGACGGGCGGGCCCTGGTCGTCGATGTCAGCCGTGATCTACGCGGGGTGTATGCGGCCGCATCCAAACGCGGGTTAACGGTGGCGTTCGCTGCTGACACCCACTTGCATGCCGACTTCCTTTCCGGCGCACATCAACTCGGGGCGAGCAGCGGAGCGCAGGTGTTGGCGTCGGCGGCCGGTGACCGCGACTTCACCCACACCGGACTGCACGACGGCGACGAGGTCGACCTGGGCGGGTTGCGGCTGCGTGCCCTGCTGACACCCGGACACACCCACGAGCACATGGCGTTTCTACTGCTCGACGGTGACCTCGAAGTAGGAGTCTTTACCGGCGGGTCGCTGATCGTCGGCTCGGCCGCACGCACCGACCTGGTCTCTGAAGACCGCACTGAGGAGCTCACCCGCGCCCAATACGCCTCACTGCACCGCCTGGCCGCCCTGCCCGGCGACGTTCAGGTGTGGCCCACCCACGGTGCCGGATCATTCTGCTCGGCACCACCGGGTGCTGACCGCACCAGCACCATCGCGCACGAGCTGGCCACCAACCCGCTGCTGCAGGCCACCGACGAAACAGCCTTCGTGGCGCAGCTTCTCGGCTCGTTGGGTAGCTATCCGCCGTACTTCCGCCGACTCGGTGAGATCAACCGCATCGGCCCACCACTGCTGGAGGGTGAACCCACGCTGGCGCCGCTGAGCGTGGACGAGGTGCAAACCCGGTTGGCCGACGACGCGGTCCTCATCGATGCACGCCCGGTAGACCGCTTCGCCACAGCGCATGTGCGCGGTTCGATCTCCATCCCGCTGAGGCCGGTGTTCGCCTCCTGGCTGGGCTGGCTCGCGCCAGGCGACCGACCACTGATCATCGTGCGCGACCCGGATCAAGACCCTGCCGAAATTGGCTGGCAGGCCGCCAAAATCGGATACGACAACATCATCGGCGAACTCGACGGGGCAATGGCGGCATGGACGGCCGCGGGCCACGACACCGCGAGCATCCCATTGTCCCGGGCCAAACAGCTTGACGGCCGCCGCGTCCTGGACATCCGCCAACGATCGGAATACCTCGACGGGCATCTTCCCGGCGCGATTCACATCGAGCTCGGCGACGTGACGGAGCGGGCCGCAGAGCTGCCTGACGAACCGACAGTGGTCATGTGCGGACACGGTGAACGGGCGATGGGCGCCGCCAGCCTGCTCGGAGGAACCGGCCACCACGACCTCGTCGTGCTCGACGGCGGACCCCAGGACTGGATCGCAGCCACCGGCCGCCAGCTGGAGACCGGTGGATGAACACCACCGACCCACAACTGCGACTCGGGTTGCGCGCCAACCTCTCCCAATTCTGCTTACTGGTAGCCGTCAACGCTCTCGTCGGCGGCATGGTCGGCCAGGAACAAACCGTCCTGCCACTGTTGGCAGAACAGGAATTCCACCTCACCGGCTACACCTTCCTGCTGACCTATGTGTTCGCCTTCGGCATCACCAAGGCCGCCACCAACTACTTCGCCGGCACCTGGTCGGACCGCTACGGCCGCAAGCCCGTGCTGCTCGCGGGATGGCTGCTCGCCGTACCCGTTCCGCTGCTGCTGATCTGGGCACCATCATGGGGCTGGGTGATCGCCGCCAACGTACTGCTAGGCATCAACCAAGGCCTGACCTGGTCGACCACCGTCATCATGAAAATCGACCTCGTCGGCCCCCGCCAGCGCGGCCTGGCCATGGGATTCAACGAAGCCGCCGGCTACGGCGCCGTCGCCATCACCGCAGTCCTGGCCGGCTACCTCGCCGCGGACTATGGCCTGCGGCCCGCACCATTCCTGCTCGGGCTGTCCTACGCCCTGATCGCCCTGGGCCTCACCGCTGTGTTCGTCCGCGAGACCCGCGGCCACGCCCAACTGGAAGCCAACCACCACGACAACACCCACACCGACACCCTGCTCACCAACAGGCAGATCTTCCTCCGCGCCAGCTTCACCGAACGAGCGCTGTCCTCAGCCAGCCAGGCCGGCCTGGTCAACAACCTCAACTTCGGCCTGTCCTGGGGCCTATTCCCAATCCTGTTCGCCACCACCGGCATGCCCGTCGACCGCATCGGCATCCTCATCGCCGTCTACCCCGCGGTGTGGGGCGTGGGCCAACTGGCCACAGGCGCCCTATCGGACCGCTGGGGCCGCAAACACCTCATCACCGCCGGCATGCTCACCCAAGCCGGCGGGCTAGCGCTGATCGCCACGGGCGACACCTTCACGTGGTGGCTCACCGCCTCGGCGCTGCTCGGCGCGGGCACCGCAATGGTCTACCCGACCCTGCTGGCCGCCGTCGGCGACGTCGCACACCCGCTGTGGCGGGCCCGCGCCGTCGGCGTGTACCGACTCTGGCGCGACAGCGGATATGCCGCCGGCGCAATCGTCGGCGGCATCACCGCCGACCTATGGGGAGTGCGCGCCGCAATCTGGGTTGCAGCCGCCATCACCGTCGTCTCCGGGGTCGCCGTCGCGGTGCGCATGTATGAAACCCACCCCGCTGCCGATCGATCCAACGCCACCGCCAACTGAACGCGGCCGGCTGCACCACCTGCGGTCATCGCAGTAAGAGCCGTTCAGCGAGTGAGGCTTGCCCAGCGCCGGTGAGGTCGTCGAGGACCGCGCGACGGCCAGACATCGCCGCCTTCCAGAAAGCCGTACTATGTGCGTATGAATGCAGATAGTGATACATGTGGTCGTCGGCTCGCCGATGATCAAGTCGATCTGGTGGTCGAGGTGTTCGGGATGCTGGCCGATGCGACCCGCGTTCGGGTGCTGTGGGCGTTGGTGGGCCGGGAGATGTCGGTCAACGACCTGGCCACGCACGTCGGCAAGCCCGCGTCGTCGGTGTCTCAGCACCTGGCCAAGCTCCGGATGGGGCGGCTGGTCCGGACCCGCCGCGAGGGCACCACGATCTTCTACAGCCTGGACAACGACCACATCGGCCAGCTGGTGACCGATGCGGTGTTCAACGCCGAGCACGCCGGGCCCGGTGTGCCCAGTCATCACCGTGACGCCGCCGACCTCGCGACCCTGCACCCGGCCACCGATGCTGCCGACTCGACCGGGGCCCGGCCGACGGGACGCCGCGCATGACGCATGACGCCGAACCCGCCACTAGCCACGACGGCGGTGACGGCCACGGCCACGGCCACGGCTCGAGTGACGATCACGGCTCGGCTCACCCTCACCAGCATCGGAAGGGCCTGCGGGGGGTGCTATCGGAGATCTTCGCGCCGCACAGCCACGACGCCTCCGACAGCATCGACGACGCGCTGGAATCCAGTGCGGCCGGCATCCGCGCGGTGAAGATCAGCCTGCTCGCGCTGGGTGCGACGTCGGTCGCTCAGCTGGTGATCGTGGCGATCTCCGGGTCGGTGGCACTGTTGGCCGACACCATCCACAACTTCTCCGATGCGTTGACCGCGATCCCGCTGTGGATCGCGTTCGCGCTCGGCACTAAGGCCGCCACGCGCCGCTACACCTACGGCTTCGGCCGCGCCGAAGACCTGGCCGGGTTGTTCGTGATCGCGATGATCGCGCTCTCGGCGATCATCGCCGGAGTCGAATCCGTCCGACGCCTGATCAACCCGGTTGCGATTGAGTACGTCGGCTGGGTCGCCGTCGCCGGGCTGGTCGGGTTCATCGGCAACGAACTCGTCGCGATCTATCGCATCCGCGTCGGGCGGCAGATCGGGTCGGCTGCGCTGATCGCCGACGGACTGCACGCCCGCACCGACGGATTCACCTCGCTGGCCGTGCTCCTCGGCGCCGGGGGTGTGGCGCTGGGCTTCCCGCTGGCCGATCCCATCGTCGGGCTGCTCATCACCGTCGCCATCCTCGCAGTGCTGCGCACTGCGGTGCGCGACGTCTTCGGGCGCCTGCTCGACGCGGTCGACCCCGGACTGGTCGACGCCGCCGAAGCCGCGCTGGCCGCGGAACCCGGAGTCACCGCAGTACGCAGCGTGAAGATGCGCTGGATCGGGCACCGCATCCACGCCGACGCCGAACTCGACATCGACCCCAGCACCAGCTTGACCGACGCCCACCGGATCGCCCACGACGCCGAACACACCCTGACCCACGCCGTCCCGAAACTCTCGTCTGCACTCGTACACGCCTACCCTGCGACTACCGACCCGCCCTGAAGGGGCCGGGTCGACCCGTCAGCACGGCCGTCGGATGAGCTGGCTAGTTGGACGCAGAACTGCGAAAGTTCATGAACCTCAGGCATTGTGAATGATCACGTGGAGTCGGAGTTGAGGCCCTACCGCCTGATGAACGACAAGGAGTGCCCGCTGATGGCGTATACGCCTAGGCCGAGTTGACCGATGTGGTCTGCGTGGTGGCCGACGGTGCTGGGCGTCTTCGCCGGCTTTGCGCTGCTGTGGTTGACCCTCGTGGTCCTTCTCTGGCTAACGAAACCGGATGACATGGGACTGCGAGACGCGGCGCGGCTCTGCCGGACCTCGTGCGGATGCTCAAACGGCTGGCCGGCGACCCGTCGATGCCGCGCGGCGTGCGCACCCGGCTCCTGGTGTTGCTCGGGTATCTGGCATTGCCATTCGACCTGATCCCCGACTTCGTCCCGATGCTCGGCTACGTCGACGACGTGATCATCGTCGTGTTCGCTGTGCGCTCGGTCGTTCGACGCGCCGGCCCGGCGGCGCTGTCGACGCATTGGCCCGGAACACCAGATGGCGTCGTCGCCGTACGCCGGCTATGCCAACTCGGACCGAGCGGTTAGCGATCTCGCGACCCAACGGCCCGGTGTCGACAGGTTGCGACCCCCGCCCCTGCCTGGAACGACGTTGCGTCTGATTTCTAAATCACGTTGTGCTGTAACCAGATTCACTGCTTTGGCCGTCATCATCGATGATGGCGGGATAGGTTCGCCGTCCGGGCGGCACGTCGTTGTGGCCGTTTCCGATGCGTCCGTCTCGAATCGCTGTCCTGCGCCTGAGTGAGCCGTCACACCATGACCAGGTCACCGTTGGGCTGCTGGGGGGTACCGGTGCGCCGGTGCAGGGGCGCCGGCAGCGGGGTCAGCGGGTGGCGACGGACGTGGATGATCTGGTAGCCGATCAGCCCGATGAGGGTGGCCAGCAGCGTGGCGGAGGTCCACGTGGTGCCCCAGGCGAGCCCGCCGTGGTCCCGAGGCTTGCTGAGGAAGTCCCCGAGGGTGGCGCCGAGCGGGCGGGTGAGCACGAAGGCGATCCAGAACAGGACCATGCCGTTGATGCGGGTGAGGTAGTGCGCGGCGAGCAGGCCGAGAGCATGATGACGGTGAGAAGGATGGCGCTGTCGCGGAATCCGATGCCGAGGCTGTCGGCGAGGAAGTCGCCGCTGGAGGTGCCGAGGCTGTTGGAGAACAGGATCGCGATCCAGAACAGCAATTCGCCGCGCAGGGAGGCGACGTTTTCGACGTCGAGGGTTTGTCCACTGCGCCACCAGACGATGATCAAGCCGGTGCTGAGGATGGCTGCGCCGCCGGTGTAGCCGATGCCGCCGGTGCGGTTCATCAGGTCCGACAAGGTGGTGCCGGCAGTGCTGGACAGCGCGATGACGGTCCAGAAGATGGCCGGGTGAAAGCGCCCCGCCTTGAGCTGGAAGATCACGGCGATCAGGAACGCGATCAGGGAGATGACGGTGCTTACCAGGTAGCCGACGTGCAGGGTCTGGGCGAGCAGGTCGCCGCCGGTCTCGTCCAAGGTGGTGGTGGCGATCTTGAGCACCCAGAACAGCATGGTGACGTGGGGCAGCTTGCGCATGACGAAGCGCGCTGCTGACGGGTCCGGTTCTGCAGCCGCGCGCCCGCGTCCACCGTCAATGGTGTCAGCACTCCGATCGCAACCGCCAACGCAGCGACGATCCAGACCAGCCGTCGCCGTGCCGCCGGCCACACTGCGCAGGCAATTAGTAGGACCGCGGTCAGAGGCGCCAGGACGACGACGAAGTGGACGAGCAGGACATGCGAGGGCAGCCCGTTAATGGTGGACATCGTGGGTGCTCGCCTTCTGCTGACCACAGGTGCAGCGGATATGGCCGGACTGCGCAGCGCCGCTGGTCATTTCGGGTCGAGCTCTGCGGTAGGGCGGGTTGCACTCACCGCGTTATCGTTGACGTCGGTACGTCTACAAATCACGATGCGCAGCCTGCGCGACGATGGCTGAAGAACCGCTGAGAGCGGACGACCGCACGGTTTGCTTGCGGGGACTGCATCAGACTGCGTTTCACCGTATGCCCCGTCCGACGCGCTGTCGGACCGGAATGGGCGACCAGATGGTGTGTCGACCTCGCCCCCGAGCGATTCTGCGAGAAGCGCGCAGCATCTTCGACATCGAGGGCAACACTGAGATCGGCGCGCTCGGGCTGTGGCTCCACGATCAGCAGATCGTCGGTCGATGGCTCGCCACGGCCACGCACCGACCGTCAGCCCGCCCCAGGATTCCCGTGGCCGCGGCCCGTTCGCGGGCGCACGGTGACTTCTAACTAAACTAAGCGCTGAGTGCTTGTTGATGGATCAGCACTTGGTGTTCGCGGACCCACATCTGGGCGGCGGCTTGGATTGTGTCCCAGGGAGATCCGAGCGGCGGGGTGGCGGCCGGACAGCTTTCGCATTAGGACGGCTATAGCACGATAGTGACTTGTCTAGCCAAAGGCGTTCTTGTAACCAGGCGCAGCCGCCAGGCACATTTAGTGGTCCCAGACCGTAAATGTGGCCCTGGTTCAAGCATCGCGCGTTGAGCGTTCCGTTCGACGTTTACGAAGTCGGCATTGGTAGCTCGCTCAGGTAGTGAGGCCGAGTTTTTCGGCGTGGTCGAAGGTGTCGTCGACGAGGACGACGGTGCGGTCGGGCCGGTCGATCATCGAGGCGGCGATGGATGAGCGGTAGCCGGATGCGCAGTGCACCCAGATTTCTCCGGAGGGCACGTCGTCCGAGCGCTTGCGGAGTTCGTGCAGCGGAATGTTGAGTGCGCCGGGAATGTGGCTGCCGTCGTATTCGCCGTATTGGCGGACGTCGAGGACGGTGAGGTCGAGGACGGTGAGATTGTCGTCGCCGATTGCGGCGGCGAGGTCGGTGAAGTCCGCGACGCGGTAGGACCGCAGAGTGATGCCGTCTGCCAAGGTGTGGATGTCGCCGACGGCCGCTCCGGCCAGGTCGTCAATTCCGATGCGGACGAGTTCGCGTCGGGCATTGGTGATTTGGTCTTTGTCGTCACCGATGAGGGTGAGCGGGGCGCCCCAGGTGTAGAGCCAGCCAAGATAGCTGACGAACGAGCCGGACAGTTCGAAGCCCAGCGTGCCGCCGAGATGCCCGGCGGCATAAGCGGTGCGGTTGCGTAGATCGACGACCCATTCGCCGGCTTCGATGCGCCGGCGCAGGTCAGCCGGGTCGACCGGTTCGGGTATCGACAGGTCGACCGGCGCGGGCCCCTTCTTGTTGATCACGCCCATGTGCGCGTAGTAGGCGGGGTAGGCGCTCAGGCCGGCGAGGAGTTCGTTGATGTAGGTCTGCTCGTCTTGGGTCAGCGCGGGGTTGTCTTCGCGTTGTTCGGCGATGGTGGACGAGTCCCCGCTGGCCGGCGTGGCCGAGCAGAAGCTGCCGAACCCATGGGTGGGATACACCTGGGTGTCGGTGGGCAGCTCGTCGGCGAGACGGCGAACGGAGTGGAACTGCGCCCGGGTCAGGGCTTGGGTGTGTTCGTCGCCGAGCAGGTCGGTTCGCCCGGTGGTGCCGTGCAGCATCGACCCGCCCGTGAACACGCCGACGATGGAGCCGGCGGAGTCGCGCAGCACGTAGCTGACGTGATGGTGGGTGTGCCCGGGGGTGTGCATGACCTGCAACTGGATCGGGCCTTCAATGGTGTCGCCGTCGGCGACCGCTCGGCGCTGGTAGTCGACGTCGTCACCGGCCGGCACGACGTATTGGGCGCCGGTCGTGCGGGAGAGCTCCAGGCCGCCGGTTACGTAGTCGTTGTGGATGTGGGTTTCCAGAACGTGGGTGATCCGGACGCCGCGGTCACGGGCCAGCTCGAGTATCCGGTCGATGTCGCGCTGGGGGTCGATGACGACGGCGACCTCGCCCTCGTCGACCAGGTAGCTGCGGTCACCTAGCCCGGAGGTCTCGATGATTGACACGTCCATGTTCTAGCTCCTCTGTGTTCTGTTTTCTAGACGGTTGGGTGTGGGTTAGTGCAGGACGATGGTGTCGATGAGGACGTAGGCGGCGACGGCGAAGACCAGGTAGGCGAACCAGCGCTGGAGCCTGCCGGTGTCGATTTTGGTGCCGAAGTGCCCGGCGATCAGTGATGCAACAATCGCCGTCCCGACGAATGCGGTAGTGATCGACCAGTCGATGCTGGCGCTGCTCACATGTGAGATCAGCCCGGCTGCGGAATTCGCGACGATGATCAGCAACGAGGTGCCGATCGCGATCGGCATTTCCACCCCCAGCATCAGCACCAGGGCGGGAATGATGAGGAAGCCGCCGCCGACACCGAACAGTCCTGTCAACAGGCCGACGAGGACACCGGCGGGGATGGATCGTGAGGCGCATCGGCGCCAGTTGATTCCGGAGTCGCCTACTTTGCAGGCGGTGCCGGTGTCGGCGCGGTCGAGCAGCATCCGCACTCCCGCGGCGATCATCACCGTGGCGAAGCCGATCATGATCGCCGGCTGCGGAAGGAGGCGTCCGATGGCGGCACCGACGAAGGTGGCCGGGATACCGGCGGCGGCGAAAATGCCGGCCAATCGCCATTCGACGTGGTGGGCGCGGATTTTCGGCAGGGCGCCGACGGCGGAGGCGACGGCGATCACGATCAGGGAGATCGGGATCGCCTGCTCGATGTCGAGTCCCAGGCCGTACACCAACGCGGGAACGGCCAGGATCGACCCGCCGCCGCCAAGCAATCCCAGCAGCACGCCGATGATCGCCCCAAGGGCCAATGCGAGCGGGATCGTCACGATTGGGGCGTCCACATCCGCGGCACGGACGGGACCGAATTCCGATCTACCGCGCGTCGGCCGTCTGGCCGAGGGAATCGATCGCGGCCTGCAGCTTGACCGCGGCGTCGTCGGCGACCTCCCGCAGCCCCGGCTGATCGGAGAGGCGAACCATCACCTGCGGATCCATCGCGTCGACGATCACCGTGTCATCGCCAGCCGCGGGGTCGGCACGCACAACCACGTTGCAGGGCAGCAGCAATCCGATCTGACGGTCTACGTTGACCGCGCGGTGCGCCAGCGGCGGGTTACAGGCCCCGAGGATCAGGTAGTCCTCCATGTCTTCACCGAGTTTGGCTTTCAGCGTGGCCTTCATATCGATCTCGGTGAGCACACCGAAACCCTGGTCCGCTAACGCTTTGCGGGTCCGTTCCACCGCGTCCTCGAACGAGGTGTGCAGCGTGGTCGACAGTGCGTAACTCATGATTGATCTCCTCTTCTGTGTTTGGTCTTGGAGCGTGATGTCGGATGGTTCCGAGCTGGCGTCAGGCCAAAGCGAGGAAGAGCTTTTCCAGCTCCGCCTCGGTCATCGGCTGCTTGCCTTCGGCAGCCTCCCCGGTCAGGCATTCCCGCAGTCCGGTAGCCGCGATCTTGAAGCCGGCTTTGTCCAGTGCCCGCGAGACCGCAGCTAGCTGGGTGACGACGTCCTTGCATTCACGACCCTGTTCGATCATCGTGATCACCCCGGCGAGCTGGCCGTGGGCACGGCGCAGCCGGTTGAGCACCAACGCGATACTGTCTTCGTCGCCGACCATTCCGATCCTTTCCTCAAGCACTTCACTTAGCTGCGGTGCCAAAACGAGATATACCCCCCGGGGTACTTCCTCAAACATGAGGGTACCCCAGGGGGTATCTCTTGTCGAGTCGGTATCAATACAGGCGGTGCGAGGTCAGAAACCTCACCCCCGGCTTTGACGGACTCCACGTGATCGGCGGTCTTGTCGCTTTCGTGTTCTTGCTCATCGGCACACGAATGAGCAAGTTCACGCCCGCGCAGGCGACAGCGGCAACCGTCGTGTCGTCTACGGGCACTTCATTGACATCGTGTGGACCGCCCTCTTCGCCACGATTTACCTTGTGCGCTAGTGATGCCATGACCCCGCCACGGTGTGCACCCAAGGGGAACACGGTCATGCCGGACGGCTCGACGCCGCTGCACTTACACGCACGGAAGGATCGTCGCCCTACGATGACGAGGCCGGAAGCTTTGCGAGGATAGCAATTGTGTCCGAAGCGTCCTCTCCACCTGACGAGCAGCCCTCGCCCCCGCACGTTCCCGGTGTGGGTGCCCGTGCCGCGGTAGTCCTTGTGTTCGTGTCCTCGGCCGCCGTCCTGGTTGTCGAGATCACCGCTCTGCGATTGCTGGCTCCCTACCTGGGGCTAACGCTCGAGACCAGCACTCTGGTGATCGGCATCGCACTCTCCGCGATCGCCCTCGGTTCCTGGGCGGGTGGGCGCATTGCCGACAAGATTGATTCGCGCCGCCTCATTGGGCCCGCGCTGGGTGTGTCGGGCGCCGTCGTCGCCTTCACCCCGGCGGTGGTCCGAACGGCAGCGGAGTGGGCGCCGCCGGCGCTGCTCCTGCTTGCATCGCTGACCATACTGCTGCCAGGCGCCCTGCTGTCCGCCGTGACGCCGATGGTGACGAAGATGCGTCTGACCAGGCTTGCCCAGACCGGGACAGTCGTCGGGTCGCTGTCGGGGGTGGGCACCGTGGGGGCCATCGCCGGCACCGTCATCACCGGATTCGTCTTGATCTCGCGGCTGCCGGTCAGCGCCATCCTGGTTGGCCTCGGAGCGCTACTGGTGTTGAGCAGTGCCGTTGTCGAGTGGCGAATGCGCACATTGCGCAGCGGAAACGCCGCGGTACTCGCGATCGTGATCGTCGCCGGCGGTCTCGCCGGCTACGTCGCTCCCGGTGGCTGCGATGTGGAGACCCAATACCACTGCGCCGGGATCGTCGCGGACCCCGAGCGCGACAGCGGCCGCACACTCGTACTGGACGGTGTGCGGCACTCCTACGTTGACATCAACGATCCGAACCTCCTGCAGTTCACCTACGTCCGCGCCTTTGCGGCCGCCGTTGACGCCGCATTTTCTGCGGGCGAGCCGCTCGCGGCCTACCACCTTGGTGGAGGCGGGCTCACTTTCCCCCGATATCTCGCCGCGGCACGGCCCGAAACGCGAAGCCTCGTCTCCGAGATCGATAGCGGCGTCGTGCGTATAGACCGCGAAAAGCTCGGTCTGACATCAGAGACCGGGATCGACGTACATGTCGAGGACGCCAGGCTGGGCCTGCGCCAACTCGCCGCAGGCAGCCGTGATCTCGTCGTCGGCGACGCGTTCGGAGGTGTCAGCGTCCCATGGCATCTCACGACCATCGAAGCGATAGCCGACATTCGCCGAGTGCTCAACGCAGACGGCGTTTACGTTGCCAACCTGATCGACTACGGGGACCTGGCCTTCATACGTGCCGAGGTCGCCACCCTCGAGCAGGTCTTCGATCACGTTGTCCTTGCGGGCGAACCCAACGACGTCGGCGTCGATCCGGCTACTGCATCCATCGGCGGCAACTTCGTCGTCCTCGCCTCCGACCGACGAATCGACCCGCGGGCCATCCAAGACGCACTGGATGCTCACGCAACGCAGTGGGCATTCGTCGCCGACGATGATCTGAGTGCCTGGATCGGCGACGCCCAGGTGCTCACCGATGACCACGCTCCCGTCGACCAGCTTGTCGAGCCCAATCGCCCCCGAAGCCGCCAGTGAAGCTATTCGCGCATCGCACGCACCTGCGGCCTCGACGGTGGCCGCGACGCCGCAGGTCTGCGACAGCAGTAAGGCGATCAGGATCAGGATCTGCACGGCGCCCGGCGATGCCAAGCTGCTCGCCGACCTGGTCCGCACCGACCGGCACAACCACCGTCCGTTGTCTGGCGACAGCGCGCAGGCTGAGGCGCTCAAGGTCCTGGCCCGAGGGCACCAGAATCTGATCTGGGCCCGCACCCGGCACACCAACGCACTGCGCTCGGCGCTACGCGAGTACTACCCCGGTGCGCTGGAGGCGTTCGACAACCTGGCGGACCGTGATGCCTTGGCCGTTCTGGGGCGTGCGCCCAGTCCTGACGATGCTGCTCGCCTGAGCTTGGCCAAGGTCCGCTCGGCGCTCAAACATGCTGGGCGACAACGCAACATTGATGCTAGGGCTGCAGAGATCATGGCAGCGCTACGTGCCGAGCAGCTCACCGCCCCGACAGCGATCACGGCCGCATTCGCCGCGACCATCCGTGCCGCGGTCGGCATCATTGCTGAGCTGAACCACCAGATTGCCGACCTCGAGGCTGAGCTGTCGACACATTTTGAGACGCACCCGGACGCCGACATCTACCTCTCCCTGCCAGGACTCGGTGTCATCCTCGGCGCCCGGGTGCTCGGTGAGTTCGGGGACGACCCCGACCGCTACACCACCGCCAAGTCTCGCAAAAACTACGCCGGAACATCACCCCTGACGGTGGCTTCAGGCAAGAAACGCGCCATCCTGGCCCGCCACGTCCGCAATCGCCGTCTCTACGACGCCATCGACCATTGGGCCCTCTGTGCGCTCACCAACAGCCCCGGCGCACGGGCCTACTACGACCAGCGCCGCGCCGCCGGCGACCTGCACCACCAAGCCCTACGCGCCCTAGGCAACCGACTCGTCGGCACACTGCACGGCTGCCTACGCCACCACACCACCTACAGCGAAACCACTGCATGGGGCACACCGCCAAATCGCTGAAGCGCTTGACGAGTTACGCCCCTGGGATGTCTACAGGAGCAGCAGCAGCAGCAGAGACAGCCATCGCCAACGAGCCAATGGCAAGGCGCGTTGGCGTCGAGGCGATGAGTTCGGTTGTCGCGCAGGTGTTGCCAGCACACGCGTGCTGTGACCACTCGCCGCACGCACAGGACGCCCTGGGCGCCCATGTCGACACCTCGACCGCGCTTGCGCAGGCCCGCAAAGACCTTCAGTACGCGGTGTTTGTGTGTACCGACACCCATCGCCGCCGCCACCACGCCCTCTCGGCGCGTGACGAGGCCGCCACTGTGCTGGTGGCCGGCGACGCCACTGCTGTGCAGCTGCGCTATGCCCGGCACTACTTCGACGGCGCGCAACGGTTCGCCGACGCCGCTGCGGCGAACCGCGGTGTGGTGTAGCGCTCGACATCAGCGAGAGTGCGGGAGTCGGAGTCGCAAAAATAGTGCACGAGCTACCCTTTGACGCGTTTTAGGGTCGTTTTATGGCTGATCCCAGCGACAAGTTCGATGAGGTGCGCCGGGCCTGGATTGCCCGGCGGCAGGGATGGTCGCTGATTCAGCGTCGCCGCGCCGAGCAGCTGGGCCGCCGCGTGCGAGCTCGCCAGCGCGACACGGTGGCCGCGGTGCCCGACCCGCATGACGACACGTCGCTGCCGCCGTTGATCCTGCGAGTGGCCAAGTCGCCGACCTCAGAGGTGGAACTGGTGGCGGTGGCAGTGCTGGCGGTGTGTGTTCCGCTGGGCTGGTTAGCCGGCGTGGCACTCAAAACTGTTCTGGTGAACCTGATTCCGGCGACACTTCGGGCCTTCCCCACCGCTGCCTTGCTGTGGTCGGGGGCCGCGCTGGGGCTGCCGATTATCGCGCTGTATGACCCGGCCCCGACGTTGGGTCAGATGCTGGTCGTGCCGTGGCTGTGCGCCCAGGTCGCCGCGGCGCCCTTGGTGGCCGGGGTGTACGGCATCGCCGAAGGCTGGTTGGCGATCCCCGGCTCGGAGCGGTGGTGGCCGTTGACGCCGCCGGAGCCCACGCTGTCTGCCGAGGATGCCGCCGAGATTCTGGGGCCCTACGAGATCACCGGCCCACCGGTGGTGGAGCCGCGGCCGCTGCCCGAACACGGCGAGCGGATGCCGCGATGGTGAGCGCGGCGCGCACCTCAGTGCTGCACGGTGCCGGTGACCGTGTCCTGGTCGTCGAACTCCTCGACCAGCGTGTGATCGACGCGGAACTCCTGGCTCAGCCGTTCATGCACTGTGTAGAGCCGCTGGAGGCGGTCATCGACGGCGCGCACGTCGTTGCGGGCTCGCTCGATTTCGTCGTGCAGTTGGCCCAGCAGCCGGTCAATGACGTCCTGGGCCGTCATCGGCGTCGAGGACTGCTCGTGAGCGCGCACGCCACGGGTGGTTCGGGCGGTGACACTGAGCGGGGTGCCGCCCAGCAGCACCACTGCGGCCGACCCGGGCTGCCAGCCCAGGGTGCGGTCGATGCGCAGCAGCGTGCGCACGGTGGGGGTGTGCTGGGAATCGCGGTCGCGGACAGCGGCCAACGTGCTGGGGTGGGGGAAACCTCGGCGGTTGGCATCTTCCTTGCTCATCCGCAGTTGACCCAAGCGGGCGTCGACGAAGTGCATGAGGCGGGCGACGCCGTCGGCTGGGACCGTCATGTTTCGCACCCTACCGCACCCAATGCGCTAAGTCGGGTCACAAATTGTGACCGCCGATATATGTCATACCTCGACGTTAGGTTGCCCGCATGAAGACACTACTGGCACTGTTCGCCCTGCTGGCCGCCGTGATGGCGGTAGCCGTGCTGGCCGTGGTGCAGATACTCATCAAGCTCGCCCCGGTACTGATCCTGATCGCTGTCGTGGTCCTGGTGATGAAAGCGGTGCGGGGCCGCCACCGCCCGTCCGCCTCGCCGCCGATGCGCGCGCTGCCGCCCGGGCGCGCCGTGACCCCCCTGCGTTCGGCGCTGCCGTCGCGCCCGGTGGGGTGGGCGCCGACCCAGCCGGGCGGCTGGGTGCTGCTGCCGGTGTGGATGGGACCGCCGCCGCCGGCCTGGCGACCCGCGCCCGTGGTGGTCGATGCCGAGGTGATCGAGGACCAGCGCCGTGGCTGACACTTCCCACCCACTCACCGATGACCGTTGGGTCAATGAGCTGATGAGCGGCGGTGACCGGGGCGCAGCGCCGGCCGCGGGCACGGTGCAGTCCGGCGAGGTCGCGTTCGACGTCGACGACACCGGCCCCGCAGATACCGCCCCCGCGACCGAGGACGACGACTGTGAGGCGGTCACCGACCCGAATCTGGAGCCGGTGGCGGCCCCCGCCGCGGATGAGGCGCCCGTGGATCTCGACGCCCCCGATGCGCCGGCCGCCGAGGACGACGCCACCGGGGCGACCCCCGTTGATGCCGGCGCTAAGCGCACCGCCGTGGCGTTGGGGGTTGGGCTGGTGGTGGCGGTGACGGCGATCGTGGCCGCGCTGGTGTCCTTCAGCGACGACTCCGCGTCGACTCAGCCACGGTCGGATGTTCCTGCGGCCATGCCGGTGGCTCAGCCGCAGCCGGTTCCCACCTCGGCTGCGCCGACGGTCCCGCAGGATCAGTCGCTTCCCTACACCGCCAGCGCCCCGTGTGCGGCTGGGTCGACCTCGGCGCAGTCGTTGACCGACACCGCCACCGATTCGGCGTGGGTCTGCGCGCGCGGATCCCGTGATGAGGCGCTCGAAGGCAAGGTACTCACCGTCGATTTCGGCAAGACCTACATGATTTCCGGTGTCGAGGCGACGCCGGGATGGGTCGCGAAAACGCCTGGCGGACAGGACCGATGGCTTCAGCATCGGGTGGTGACCCGGCTGCAATACATCTTCCTCAACGGCAACGTGGTCTCTGACATCTATACCCAGGACACCGGCAATGTGCACGGGCCGGTCACCGCTGCGCTGCCGCGTCGGGTGCTGGCCTCCCGGGTCAACGTGGTGGTGTTGCAGACCTCGCGCCCGCCCACCTCACCGCTACCGGCCGCCGATCCCGCCGGGCTGCCCGAGGCCCAGCCCGGGTTGGTGGAGTCGCTGCTCGGCGAAGGGGGTGGATCCCTGTCGGAAAGCCCGCAGAGCCCGGAGCCGTACCCGGATTTGACCGTGCCCGGCAGCGGTAGCGACCCGGTCGACAACACGTTCGCGATGAGCGCGCTGAAGTTCCTCGGTTACCAGCCCTAAGAAAGAGATTCCCTGTGGCACTGTCGAAAACCTGGCAAGGACGTCTGCACCGATGGCGCGGCGGCGCCCGCCGCGCCGGTGTCGTCGCCGTGACCCTGGCCGCGATCTTCGGCGCCGCCGCCGGCTGCAAGGTGTTCTTGGCCCCCGATCGCCCCGACTTCATCGGTATCGCCCAGCGCGAACGCAATCAACAAAGCCTGGTGGGGGCCTTCGCGTCGGACTTCGTGGTGGCCTGGCGTACCGCGACGGTCAGTCAACGAAACAGCTTGCAGCGCTTCATCACTTTGCCTGAGCAGGGGTTGGCGCTGCCCTCGACACCAGCGGCAGTGATCACCGCGCCTCAGGTGGGACCGGTGCTGCGGATGGGCACGCTCGGCGACACCGAGCTCTACACCGCCGTGATCTCGGTCAACGAACGCGCTTATGCCTCAGCGCAACCCACACGCGCGTTCTATCAGGTCCCGATTTCGCTGTGGAATCGTCAACCCCGGGCCCTGGACTTCCCGGCGCAGATCAACGATCCGGGCCCGGGCGCGGATTTCACCCTGGACTACCGCAACGCCCTGGGCCCCGAGAGCCCGGTGTTCGCCGTGGTCGCCGGATTCATCCGCATCTATTTGACGGCCACCAACGGACTGGATCGCTACGTGGTGGCCGGTGCGCCGCTGCGCCCGATCGGCGGCTATCAAAGTGCGGTGGTCTCGGCAGCGGCCACCGACCGCAGCGTGCCCGACACGCCAGCACCCGGCGAGCAGCTGCACGTGCGGGCCACCGTCGTCGCGCAGACATCACAATTTGCCACCGTGAATTTGGTGTATCCGCTGACGGTCGAAAATAGCGGCGGGACGTGGATGGTGGCGGCCATAGACTTAGTTCCACAGGTTGGCGCCCAATCCGAAGCCAACCCTGTCGCCAAACCACATAACTAAGGGCGATTGAGAAAGGCGTGAGGGAACATGTCAGAAAATACCGAATTACTGGCGGCATCGGGCCTTTTTGAGTCCGGTAACAAACTCGGGCTGGCGGTGCTGGGCTTCCTGGCGCTGGTCGCCCTGGTCATCGGCGCCGGATCGGCCATCAAAAAGCTCAAAGAAGGGTCGGGTGCGGCGATCACCGCCGAGATCGGCGCGATCGTGTTCGCGGTGCTGATCGGGCTGTCGGTAGGCATCGCCGCCGCGGTGACCCAGGAAGCCGAGGACGCCGGCATCCGCAACCCGGTCCGTGTGGACAGCGTTTGGGATCGCTGAGCGATGAGCAACGACGTCTCGGCCAAGATCTATTCCGATCAGCGTTCGCTGCCCATCCACCTCGGCGATTCCGGGGACGGTTTCACGCTGCCGTTCAAGGAGAAGTGGCGCGCCCCGGACGCCTTCGCCGCGGTGCTCGGGTTCATCGTGACCGGCGCTTTGGTCACCGCCAACATCAACTCCGGCAATGCGCTGCGCTTGCTCATCATCGGCGTTGTGGTGACCGCGGCGGCGGTGTGGCTGTTGTCGAAACTGCCCGCGACCCGTCCGTCGCTGCGCACCCGGGCGCGCTGGCGGTGGGAGAACCTGCGCCCGCAGGTCGTGTCCTCGCACCGCTCGCACCGCTAGAAGGGCCGGTTCGTCGAATGTCTTTGGCCACCCCGCTACGCGCGATCGGCAACCTGCGGCTGACCTCTCACGGGGTCTACGCCGACTACCTGTTGTCCGGCCAGCCGTTCATCTTCTTGTCCGAAGAGTGGCAGGATCGCGTGGCCGCCGAGCACGCCGAGCTGTGGCGGGCACTGCCGTCGGGATCGTCGATCAGCGGCTTGACGGTGCCGGTGGCACCGCGCAGCACCGTCCGAAAGATGCTCTACAGCCATCCTGATCTGCGCCTGCGCGACGGCGATGAGACCGGTCTCGCGACCGCGGCGCGGCCGTGGGTGCAGCACTGCCGCAGCTGGGAGCCGACAATCGCCGGTCACCGCGCACGCCGGCGCATCTATTGGCTGAGCCTGCCGCTGGATTACGGTCTGGCCGGACGCACCCCCAGCGGCATGTGGCGGCGCATGGTCGACGCCGCGGTGGGCCGCGATAAGGACACCGATTCCTCGATCGCCTACTACCGCGAGCTGGCCGCCCAGATGGTCGCCGAGCTGCCAGCGGTGTTTTTCCCCAAACCCGCGACGGTGGAACAGATTTGGTGGCATTGGAACTACATCGCCAGCCGCGGTGTGTGGGATGCACCGCTGCCGGGGCAGCCGTTTGATCCCGACGCCACCCTGCCCGGCTCAGCGTTCAGCCCGGTACACCTCGATCCGGGGGCCGCCAAGCTGCGCGGCCGGCGGTGGCGCGCTGCCCGCAGCGACGCCGACGTGTTCGTGCGCACTTTCCGCGATCGCACCGACGCGGTGCCCGACTCCTATCAAGCGCTGCTGCCCTTGGAGAGCTTCCCCGACAACGGGATCGCCTGGCCGCGTTCGACTCTGTTCAAGGTCCTCGATGACCGCACCACCCCGGCCACCGTCTTGGACTGGACCATCAACATCACCTTCACCAGCGCCGATGTCGCCGTGTCGACCGCGGAGAACGTCATCGTCAACATCCGTGATCAGTACCGCCAACGCGGCCGCCACGCATCGAGCTCCGATGAGCTGCTGCGCAAACTGGCCTCGGGGAGGGAACTGGCCTCTGAGCTCAAACGGGGCAGCGCCGAGCGCGGCGTCAACGCCGCGATCGTGATCGCCGCCGCCGCAGGCGATCCGGACACGGTCAACCGTGCCCTCACCGACGTCGCGCGCACCTACCGCGGCCAGAACATCGGGTCGAAACGGTGGCGCGGCAGCCAGCCCACCTTGTTGCGGGCGTTCGCCCCGGGCGGGGAGCGCCGCGCTGGCCTCGATGAGTTTCGTAACCCGACCACGACCAAACGTTTCGCGCCGTTCGTGCCGCTACTGGCCAGTAAACTGGGCAACAACACCGGTGTCCCGCTGGGGATGAATCTGACCAGTCCAGGGCTGCGCGACGTCGTGCTGCTCGATGTCCTCAACGCGCCGGCGCGGGAGAATCCGGGAAATCTGGTCATCTGCGGCTCGCCGGGGCGCGGGAAATCGCATGCGACCAAGAATTTGAGCCGATCGTGGCTCAAAATTGGCGCCGGTCTGCATTTGTTCGACCCCACCGACGCCCGCGAACACGAAAAAGCGTTGACCGATTTCGACGACAAAGTGGTAATTGATGTCGCCCGCATGAATTTCAGCCTCGACGGATTGCGGATATTTCCCTATAAAGAAGCCGCGGAACGCACCATTGACCATTTGCTGCCGCAATTGGGGTTGTCACCGCTGAGCCGCGGCGCACAGCGGCTGTGGGGGCTGCTGGCGCCCGAGTCGCGCGAGGCGCACGGCATCGGCAGCACCGCACAACTGATCCGGTATCTGCGCGACCTGCCCGGGGCCCAACGCACCGACGCCGACGAGGACCTGCTGATCGGCTTGGAAGGCCTCGCCGCCCAACGCCTGCTGCGGCCCCTGTTCGACGAATCGCTGCCGGTGCCCGACATCGCCACCACCCAGTGCGTGATCTGGAACTTCGCCGGCCTCAAACTGCCCACGGTCACCGAGGAATACCAGGCCCATCTGCACCAGCAGACAACCCCCGGTCAGCGCGCCGCCCAAGCGCTCTACGGGCTGGCGGCAGAGGTGGCACAGTCGATCTTTTTCGCCCGCCCCGAGCAGCCGGACATCCTGGTCGTTGAGGAATGCGCGGCCTGGACGAATTCACCCGGCGGGCAGAAGTGCGCCAACACGATCATCCGTCAGGGCCGCAAGGCCTGGACGGGGTTCTGCGGCATCAGCCAACAACCCATCAAAGACTTCGCGGTCCTCGAAGACGAGTTCATCGACCAGCGACTGTGCTTGGGGTTCAAACGATCTGACATCGCCAAAGCGACGTTGCAGTGGTGTGACCGCGACCTGGACCGCCACCCCGAGCTGCTCGCCGCCTACGTCAACAACACCAGCCCCGTGCAGCTGGTCGACCACGGCGACGACGCGATCGACGACCGCTACGGCAAGGTGATTGCCGGCCGTGAGGGCGAAGCGTGGTTCCTCGACGAGTTCGGCGGCTTCGGCAAGGTGGCGCTGTTCGCCGCCCCGACCGCAGCCCTGGCCGCCCGGTTCGACACCAACCCCCAGCGCGCCAAGCAGCGCAGCGAAGCGGCCCAGCGCACATGACCGCCCGCCTGCACTACTGGTATCTGACCCACCCGCGGTTAGGCCGCCCACTGCTGCTGCTGGCCGTCTTGAACGCCTTGGCGATCACCGCCACCGCGGCCGCCCCGGCGGCCAGCGCCTCGACGAACGCGATGGTGCTCAACTGGACCGGCCTCAAAGACACCTACGGGGTGCCGCTGGGCAACTACTACCTGAGCCTGCCCACTATCCGCGAACAGATCACCCAGGCCGGCCCCGACATCGGCTGGACGCCCGACAGTTGGATGGCTTGGACGCTGCACGCCATGGAAACGATGGCGTTCAACGTCACCTCGGCCAGCATCCTCACCGCCGAGGCCGGCGCGTTCATCGGCATCATTGCGCTGGCGCTGTGGCTGATGAAAGTCACCGTGAGCACCTACTGGCTGACCGTCATCGGTGAGATCGCCCGCACGGTCACCGGTGCGGTCATCACCGTCACCACTCAACTCGGCCTGTTGGCGATCGCCATCCCGATCGGGGTGTTCGCCGGTGTGGTGACCATTCACCGCGGCGAGGCGGGCCGGGGCTGGACGATGATCCTGATTGCGTTGACCATGCCTGCGGTGTCGCTGGCCATCTTCGCCAACCCGGCCGGCTTGATGTACGGCGAAGGCGGCTTGCTCGAGTTCGCCCGCCGCGTCGGTTTCAGCGTCGCCCAGGCCGCCACCCCCGGCCACAACGGCGCCTTCGACGGCGCCGGCAGCGGCGGCCAGGTCGACGCGCTGACCGCCAGCCTGATCACCCACACGGTGCGAGAACCGTTGCAGTTGTGGAACTTCGGTCACGTCGTTGATCGCGTCGGCGGCTGCGGCGCCGCCTGGTCGGCGGCGGTCAACCGCGGCGCCCCCGACGGCCCGATCCGGGCCATGCAGTCCTGCGGCAACACCGCCGCGGTGTCCTACGCCCAGCACCTCGATGGGACCAACATCTGGGTGGGGCTGGTGTTCGTCATCGCCGCCCTGCTGCTGGGCGCATTCATGGTGCTCTCCGGGTGGGCGGTGCTCAAGGTCTCGGTCAAGGCGATCTACACGACGGTGATCTTGTTGCCGACGCTGTGGCTGGGCGCGATCCCCGGCGCCCCGCAGCGCCGCGCGGCCGCCGTGGTGTGGCAGTTTTTCCGGCACGCCATCGAGGTCCTGGTCTACATCGTGTTCGTCAGCGTCATGGGGTTGGCGGTGGAGTCCATCGTCGCCGGGCGCCTACCAGCCCAGCTGGGCGGCGCCAACCCGTTTGCCCATGTGCTGATGATGGGCGCGGTCTCGATCGCGGCGATGATGCTGTTGCGCTACATCCGCGCGGATCTGTCGGCAGACCGTCCCGGCCCGGGCCTGTTCCGCCAGGCCGGCAGTGTCGCGGTCGGCATGGGGATGCACGCCGCGGTCGGCGGGGTCGGCGGCGCTGCCGTCGCCGGCGCGCAAGGGCTGGGTTCGCGAGTGCGCCACCGCGGGGACACCACGCCCTGGGAGCAGCTCGACGCCCAGGCCGCCGATGCCCGCCAAGTCCACGGCCAGCCGCAGTCCGGGTTTGAGCCGGTCCCTTCCGAGGGCGCCGGATCGGGTCTGTCCAGTCCCGGCCAGGGTGGGGGAGCTGACACTGCGGGCCAACCGTCAACCGGGGGCATCAATCCCAGCGGTGGCGCCCACGCCGCCCCGCCCGGCGGCGGCGAGCCGGCGCTGTCGGCACCCCAGCCGGGCGGCGGCGGTATTCAGGGGATGCTCAGCGGCTTCGACGGCGCCCGCTCCGCCGCGCCTGCGCCCCGGGGACGCTCCGCGCACGCGGCCACCCCCGAACCACTCGTTGGGTTGCCCGCGGACGGTCCGCTCGGGCTCGGTGAGACAGCGACGTCACTGCCACCGATGGCCGACCTGCAGGACGCCCGCCATCTCGCATTCGTTCCCCTGCCGCCAGAGCCGCCCCACGATGAGGAGATGCCGCCGCCGCCCGACGATGAGCCAGGACCGCCCGGCGGTGCACCGACTACCGTCAATCCCATCGCCGACAAGTAGCCAAGGAGGCCGCACCAGCCATGACCTCGCCGACCGAACAGCGCCGCGCGTTCGACGCCGCGATGGACAACTACCGCTCCGGTGACCATTCCACTGCGCTGAGCAAGTTCACCCGCATCACTGCCGCCAACCCCGGCATGTCCGATGCCTGGCTGGGCCGGCTGGCGTGCGGCGACCAGGAGCTGGCCACCTTGGCCGGGGCGCATGAACACTCCCGGGCCCTCTACCGCGAGACCCGCCGCATCGGGCTCAAGGACGGCGACCTGCACGCCCAGACGTCGGCACCGTTGTATGTGACGCTGCCGGTGTGGTCACGCGCGACGCTGACGCTGGCCTACGTGTCAGCGCTGATCCGCGCCGGACAGTACGGCCAGGGCGCCGAGCTGCTGCAGGACCCCGTCCTCGGCGAGGACACCCAAGCCGCCCAGTGGCGCCAATTCATCACCGCCACACTGCATTACCACACCCGCCGTTGGCCCGATCTGCTGGCCGCGACGGCGGTGTCCCCTCCAGCCGAGGCGACCCATGTGCTCGACGCGGTCACCGACGCGGTCGCGGCGCTGGCGGCAGCCGCTGCGGCGAGCCTGGGCCAGTTCCAAGCCGCGCTGAGCGCAGCCGACAAGATCAACACGGCCAATCCTTACGTGGCCGCCGATGTGGCGCTGACCCGCGGCTGGTGCCTTCGCGAGCTCGGCGAACACGAGGCCGCCTTGGCCGCGTTCCGCGCGGCCGCCGTCGACGGGCAGCTGCTGCCCGCCGCGCAGCAGGCGATTGACGACCCCAGCTACCGCCTCGTGGTGACCGATCCCGAAACCATCGCCACCCGCACCGACAAATGGGACCCGGCCACCGAGACCAGCCGCGCGCAGCGCGACGCGGCCGCGCTGGCCGACGAACAGAAAGAAGTGCTCGCCCACGCCAAGCGCCGCCTCGACGAGCTGATTGGACTTGAGGGCCCCAAAGAGCAGATCGCGGTGTGGCGCACCGAAATTCAGATCGATCAGCTGATGGCTGCCCAGGGCCAGGAGACCTCGTCAACGGGCGAAAACCACATGGTCCTGGAAGGACCGCCGGGAACGGCGAAAACGACCTTCGCCCGTATCGTCGCCGAGATCCTGTTCGGGCTGGGCAAGATTCAGCGCCCCGACGTCATGGAGGTCACCGAGGAGGACCTTGTCGTCGGCTACGTCTCCCAGACCGCGCAGCGGATGAAAGAGGTGTGCGAAGACGCGTTGGGCGGTGTGCTGTTCATCGACGAGGCCTACCGGCTGGTACCCGAAACCGAGGGCCACAGCTTCGGCAAGGACGCCATCAACACGCTGCTGAAGTACATGGAAGACTTCCGCGACCGGCTGGTGGTCATCGTCGCCGGCTACCCGAAAGAGATGCGCCGCTTCCTGGCCGCCAACCCCGGCCTGGCGTCGCGGTTCAACTTCACCCTGAGCTTTTCCAGCTACAGCGCCAACGAAATCGAGGCGATCGGCCGCCACATCGCCGCCAAGGAGAAGATCGCGATCGCCGAGGACGCGTGGCCCCTGCTGCACGCCGAAGCCTCCCGGCTGCGCGCCACGCCGACCGACGCCGGAACTGCGCTCGATATCGCCGGCAACGGTCGCTACGCCCGCAAGGTGGTGATCGCCTGCAAGCGCGAGCGAGCGCGACGACTCAGCAGCAACACCCCCGAGGAGCTGGCGGCGCTGGCCGCGGCCGACCCCTCGGTGCTCATCGTCAACACCGACGACATGTGCCGCGCGCTGGCCTCCTCACTGGGCGGCGACGGCGCACCCGCGAGCCCGACCGACCGCTAAGACTGCGGCGCGCGATGGGTCGTAACCGGGTCACGATCGGCCCACCACAGCTTGAGGACTTCGCTCGCCTACCGGCATGGTTCGAACGCGCCGGGGTCGTCAGCGACGACCCGGCCGCTGAGTCTGCCCGGTTTGAGCGGGCGTTCACCGGCGGATATTTAGGCGTTGCGACCGGCGGCGGCTTTCGGCACAACCTTGAGCAGCTCACGCAGCTCCCCGACAACCAATGGGGCCTGGCCCGGATGATGGTCCGGGTGCTCCGCCTCAACGACGCCCCGATCGGCGCCCTCATCATGGGTGCTCACCGCCGCCTGTGGGACGTGATGCATTCACGGATGGGCGCTGAGGCCGCCGGCAACGGGGAACCGTCGCTCAACGTCACCAACTTCATGATCGCGGCGCTGTCAGTGGCCAAGATCCACGCTATCGTCGTCGACCCCGAGCAGCAGGGCCGCGGACACGGCACCCGACTGCTCCGATCAGCCCTCGACACCGCCACCCGCGACAAACTGATCATGGTTTACGGCCAGTTCGCCGCACAGCGGATACACCTGGCCGGATTCTATGAACGGGCAGGCTTTGCAGTCCTCGATCCCGGTGAGCCACTCTCGCTGGCCATGATCACCGGAAACGGCGCAGATGCAATGACGGGGTTGGCCTCGGATCGGTTCTTCGTTCGCCAACAGCACCCCACCGGTGACTGACCCGCGGCGACTACCAATTCCAGCCGGGCAGCGATTCGAGTCGCTGGCGGCGAGTGCCGGCGAGCTGGCCGGCACGTGATGCGGTACGAACTCGACGGTCCCGATCGCGGCGGGCAGGAAACCTATGACGGCATCGCGGGTGGGATCTCTTCGTGGCGGGCGCGGACGAACTGCCCGGCCTGGACCCAGGATTCCCAGGTCGCCACGACGTCGTCGATGTCGTGGTCCAGGAACGCCAGCATGCACGGCATACCGGTTCCGAAAACGATGGTGTCCAAGTCCTTCTCCTCACTCGCATCTTGGCTGAGTTCTCAATGGATTTTCTAGAGTTCGAGGCCGTCGATGTCGCGGCTTCGATCGCGGTCGCGTTCGGCGACGGTGTCGGCGACGGTGGCCATCCGTTCGTAGGCCGCCGCGGCGGCCCGGCCGGCGGCGCTATGTTCGCGCCACACCGCGCGCCGGGCGCTGCGGCGCTGCTCTTGGGTGACCAGCAGGTCGCTGACCGGCTGGGGCAGCAGGTGACGTTCGGTGCGTTCGGCTTCGGCGTGCATGGTGCGGGCCCGGTCATCGTTGGCCAGGATGGTGCGGAAATGATGTGCTGCTGACCATTTGTTGCCGCGGCGCAGGACGTGGATATCGGCGCCGGCCACGATGCGGGAGTGTTCATGGTCGGCTTCGCCGCCGATCCGTTGGTAGACGTAGGCGTGGTTCTCGTCTTTGGCGCGGGTCATTCCGACGTAGGCCATAGCGCGGCTGGAGGTGTCGGACAGGATCGAATGGCATACCCCGGGGGTGGTCTTGCTGCCCACGGTCACCCCCTGGGCCGAGTGCACCGTCACCGCGTAGCCGAGGGTGATCTTCTTGCGCAGGTAGTCGCCGTCGAACACGACGCGGGCCTTGTCGGAGAGCCGCTCGGCGGCGACCCGGTTGGTTTTCTCGTCGATGCCGGCCACGCGCCAGCGGTTACCGTTGCGGACCTGGTCGACGTCCCCGCCGAGGGGGTGATCGGCGCCGGGGTGCACGGCGATGGTGCGGTCGTTTTCGCGGCTGACGATGATGTCGCCGACTGCGACCTGCTGCTCACGCGCGGCCCGCACCGAGGGGCCGTCATCGACCAGGGCGTTGTGGATGCGCAGGTTCAGCGCGTCGGCCATCTCCCAGGAGTCACACACCATCAGCGAGTCTTTCCCGGCAGCACGGTCGGCCAGGTAGGCATCGCCGGCGTCTTTGGCCATCGCGATCGGGTCGCCGGTGTGCAGGCGGCCCTGGATGCGGTACCAGCCGACCGCTTTGCGCAGCCGGTTGCCGTGCCCGGAGCGCAGCGCCAGCGAGGCGTCGCGTTCTTCGGCGCTGCGCATCCGCCACACTTCTCCGAGCCGCTGCGACCAGGGCAGCTCCCCACTCAGGTGCTCGAACATGCCGCCGCGGGCCTTCACCGGCTCCAGTTGGTAGGGGTCACCGACGAGCACAATTTTGGCGCGCCCCGCCACTGCGGCCGACACCAGTTTCTTCAGGTCGGGGGTGCCGACCATGGACGCTTCGTCGACGATCACGAGGGTGCGCCGGTCGATGGCCAGCGTGTGGTCCTCGATGAGATTGAGCGCCATGGCCACGGTCAGCCCGCGGTCGCCGGCTTCTTCCTGCATGGCCTCATCGACGGCTTTGCCGGTGGGTGCGAGCACGAGAACTTCTTTGTTCGCGCGGTGCGCCGCGCCGCGCAGCGCTTTGAGTGAGTGGGTTTTGCCAGCACCGGCCGGGGCCTGCAACGGCTGCACCAGAAACGGCGACACGGCGATGTTGCGGATGGCGCGTTCCTGGTCGGCGGACAGGTCGCCGAGATCGGCGGCGCGCACGTCGAGACGGCTGCGGTTGTCGGCGGTGTCGACCATGTCCAGGATGCGCGACTCCTCGAGCATGATCTCCTCGACAGTGTACTTCTCGTGCCCTTCGCGGTGCTGGGCCTCGCGCGGCGCGCTGATGCGCACACCGACGTCGTCGACGAACTCCTCGATGAGCGCGCGCGGTTCCCCGGCCGCGTCGACGGGCAGTTGCGCGCCGACGATTTCCACCATGTCGGCGCGCGTGAACGCGGCCTTGTCGATGCGCGCCGCCATGCGCGCGATGCGCGCCCGGTCCAGGGGAGTGCGCGCCTGTGCGCGCCGCTGGTCGCGCGCGGCGAAATGCGCGTCGCGCTCCAGGGTCAGTCCGCGTGCATCAGCGCGCCACATCGCTTTGAGCTCTTCCCAGGCGAGCTGTTCGGGTTTGGTGGGCCGGGTCGCTTTCTGCGCGGTCGCCAGCTGCGCGGCGGTGGGTTCACCGTCGACGACGACGAGGTTGTCTTTGGCCCACTCCCGCAGGCGGGTGGACCGCTGCGACCACGCTTTGATGCTGGCGAGGGCCACTCCTGCGATCTCGGCCATGCCCGAATGCTCGTCGACGGGCTGCCATTCGAAGCCCCGCTCGGCGTGCAGCTCGTGGCGAAGCGTGGCCTGGTAGACGATGCCGGCGGCCTTGGCTTCGTGATACAGCGATTTAGAGTCGATCGACACCAGCCGCCCGTCGGCTCTGGCCTGCCGATTCGGCACGATGACGTGGGTGTGCAGGTGCGGATCCCCGCACCGCGACGTCTCGTGCTGGTAGGCGATGGCCACCAGCCCGGGCAGCCGTTGTAGGTCCTTGTTGGCGGTCAGCGGGTTATGCACCCGCGTGTAGCCGGCGTGCTCATGCAGGTAGGTCATCGCCGCTTCGACAGCTCTGACGTGGGCGTTCTGCATTACCTTCTCGGCCACGTCATCGGTCAGCGACCGCAGCAGCGACACACTCTTGGGCGCGGCGAACATCAGGTCGAAACCATGCACTCCGTTGGTCCCGAACGCCCGCCCCGATTCTCCGTTGGGGGTGACTCCGTCATCGAGCCACCGCGCCGCGGTCTCGGTGTCAGCAAATCCGCCGTCGAGAGCGGCCCCGTCCAGCCCGGTGGCCTCTCCGACCGCGGCCTTGTCCCCGACCACCACCCACGTCGGAACCCGGGTGTCACCTTCGGAGTAGTACTCGCCGAGCCCGCCGCCGGCGGCCTGGCGGTCCATCGACGCCTGGCGGGCCTGATTGGCGGTGTCGTTGTAGTAGCCGATGCTCCAGCGGCTCAACCGCGAGATCGTCAGCACGGTCGCACCGTCATCGACCACCTCACCAAGCCGGACAGGCCGCCGCCAGGCGGCCGGGGTTCGGCCGCGCCAGCGCCCGAACCCGAGTATTGCACAAACTTGTGCCAATGTGCCGGAAGTCTCCTGGGTGGGAGCGGAGGTGAGGCGGAGTGGGTGTGCTGCAAGGGGGGAGGTGGTGAGGAATTGGTGCCAGTGTGAGGTGAGGGGCGGACTTAGGGTGAGGGGAAGGGAAAAGAGTTGAGTGTGGGGGACGAAGGTGAGGTTGGTGGGTTGTGAGAGGTGAGGGGCGGGCGGTTTCGGCCGCGCGAGCCGCCGAAGCCGCGGCGTTGGCCACGGCCTGGTCGGTGACGGCAGAGCCGGCTGCGGGTCGTGCGTGGGCTATCAAACAGGCTCTTCGATTTTGAGCGGGCAATCAGCATGATGTCTGGGTTGCGGCCCGCTGTTTGCGGGTGCAGTGGAAGCGTATCCGGCGGGCCGAGTTTTCTGTGTTTCTGAACCCGCACGCTGTGCGTTTGACCTGCTTGACGAGCCGGTTGTAGCCCTCGGTGCCGGCGTTGGTGATGCCGGTGGCGATGAAGGCGTTGATCTCGGGCCACCAGGTGTCCACGGTGGTGGCCAGGGTCAGCAGCTCCGGGATCTGCGAATCGATGCACCAGGACAGGAACCGGTGCAGGCGGTGCCGGGTCAGGTGCGGGTCGCCGCCGACGCGCACGGTGGACAGCAGGGTGCGCAGTTCTTCCTTGGCGATCCACGCTGAGAGGATCTGACCGGTGTCGTCAGCGGCGATGAGGGCGTTCCACATTTTGGCGAAACTCTTGCCCGACAGGCGTTCCCGAGCGCGCAGCAACCGTCGCCGGTTGGCCCATTCCGGGTCGATCTTGCGACCACGACGCTCACGTAGATCCCAGGTGACCCGTTGACGCACCTTGGTCACCGCGTCGTTGCCGAGCTTCACCAGGTGGAAGTGATCGACCACGATCGTCGCGTTGGGCAACAAGCCGGGTGTGCGGATCGCTGTCGCGTAGACCGCGGCCGGGTCGATGGCCACGTAGGCCACGCCCGCGCGGAAGGCTTCGGTGCGCTCAGAGAGCCAGTCGATGACCGCTGCGCCGGTGCGGCCTTCCCGTTGCCCCAGCAGGCCCTGATCGCCGGCCAGGTCGACGAACCCGGTGTCCCACGGGTCCACCCGCACCCACCCCTGCGTCACCGCGCAGTGTTCCCACCTGGGCTTTCCGCGGCGGGTCTCATCGATGCCCAGCACCGCGGTGGGCTGCGGTTCGACTAGCAGCGACTCGGCGTGGGCGACGAACGCGCGGTGCGCGGTCGGCCACGACACGCCGTGGCTGTTTGCGACCTCGGCCACAGAACGGGCCGCATCCCCGATCGCCGCACCGACCTGAGTGCGCAACCGCAGAGTTGTGCGGGCCCGCGCCGGCACCTGCGCGATGGACTCGGTGAAGGACCCGCGTTCACAGTAGTCCTCCCGGCAACGCCACCGGGTCTTGTGCCACCGCAGCATGATTCGCGCTTCACCGTAGGGGATATCCTTCGGTGCGGTGGCGACTCGGGCCTTCACCGAGGTGGACAACACCCCACACGACGGGCACGCCGCCGCGGACTCGCTCGCGGTCACCGCGTGCACTACTCGCGTCCCGTCGGCCCAGCGCTCGACACGCTCAACCCGCACTCCTGGCAGCCCAAACAACAATGTCGTACCGTCGGACACGGCCCTTGGTTCCCTTCGTCAGCCTGAATGCTTCGCAACTTTCAGACTTCGGAAGACCAAGGGCCTCCCCATGCAGCGACACGCCCTACGAGAGCGAAATCACAACTGCCCCATTAAAATCGAAGAGCCATCAAACAGGGTGTGGCTCGCGAGATCGAACGCCTGGCAGCTAATGACGAGAGGGGGTGACGATGGGCAAGATTTGGGCGGCGCTGGCGGCGGTGGCCGTAGAGGGCGCGGTGCTGGCGTGGATGGTTAGTGGCCAGCTGTGGGACTGGATGAGCGCGGGCCTCAGCGCCGGCGTCGGATACTGACGCCAGCTGAGGCCGGATCAAAAAGAGAGCCGGCACGCTGCCTGTCGTGGGACAGGGGCGTGCCGGCTCTCTTCGTGTGGAGCTAGGACGCGGCGGGGTTGTTGACGCGGTGGTCGAGCTTGAGCAGCCGAGCCAGCGGCGGCACGTCGCCGCTGTGGCGGGCGGCGTGGTTTTCAGCCGCGGCGATCAGGGTGGCGGTGTGGCGGTAGTCGGCGGCCAGGAAGGCGCATTGGGCGGCCAGGGCGTAGGCCGCCGCGGCGATCGGTCGGTCGGCCAGGTGCTCGGCGATGCGCTCGTAGAGCTGCGCGGCGGCGGCTTCGTGACGGTCGGCGACGCCGGCGAGGTGGCGCGCGTGCGCGCCCGGCCAGGACGGTGGCGGTGCGCTCGGCGAGCTCGGGTGTGGGCGCCTGGAAGTTTGGCCTGCTCCGCGCTTTTAGGACTGCGGATTTCGCGGGAATTATGCCGCGAGCTGTGAATTCATGTATTCGATGCGGACTTCATGCGGCGTGCGGTAGCCCAACGCGGAGTGAAGTCTGCGCCGATTATAGAACAGTTCGATATAGCGGGCAATATCAGCTCTTGCTTTCTTCCGCGTCGGATACACCATGTGGTGCACACGTTCATTTTTCAGGGCTGCAAAGAATGATTCTGCGAGCGCGTTATCCCAACATATTCCGGTCCGCCCCAGCGAGGCTCTCATATCAAGGTCGGCGATTTTAATGGCGTAATCGGTCGAGGTGTATTGCGTCCCGCGGTCGGTGTGCATAATGCATCCCGGTTCCAGGGCGTGGTTGCGGGCAGCCATCTCCAGGGCGCCGGTGACCAGCTCGGTACGCATGTGATCGGCCATCGCGTAACCGATCACTTCTTTGTTGAAGCAGTCGATCACGGTCGCCAAATACAGCCACCCAGCCCAGGTCCGGATATAGGTGATGTCACCGACCAGCTTCACCCCGGGCCGATCCGCGGTGAAGTCACGGGCCACCAGATCAGGCACCGCGGTGGCGGACTCGCCGGCGATAGTGGTCCGCTTGTAAGGTTTCGGTTGCAGTGCAACGAGATTCAACTCGCGCATCAGTGTGCGCACCAACTCTGGGCCTACCCGTTCACCGGCGCGGACCAACTCGGCGTGGATGCGCCGATACCCGTACACGGCGCCGAAAGACGTGAACAGTGCGGCGATCTTGAGCTTGAGTTCCTCGCGGCGGCACATCGCCGCACTCGCCGGCCGGCCCCACCACTCGTAGAACCCCGATTTCGACACCCCCAGCCATTTCAGCATCTGCACGATCGTGGGAGCCATGCCCGCAAAGGTGGCACCGTCAGCGTGCTCCGCGGCGATGAACGCGTATTTCTGGCTCACCGTGGCTCCTTCGCGAAGTACGCTGCTGCTTTTTTTAAGAAGGCGAGTTCCATCGCCATTTCTCGGTTCTCGCGTTCCAATTCACGCAGCCGAGCACGTTCAGATAATTCCAGCGGCGGCTCGTCGGTGGCATGCGTTTCTCGATACTTCCGAACCCAGTTGCCGACAGTGGTATCACTGAGCCCGTGTTCGCGCGCGACCTCGGCGATGGACTTCTGCCCGTCCACCACCAGTCGGGCCGTTTCCTCCCGAAACTCCGGTGAGAACTTCTGATATTTCTTCGCCAATGCCGTTCATCCTTTCCAGTCGGACCCTATTTGGTCCGCAGTCCGGAGAACAGAGGGCACGCCAGTTGAGCAGTGCGGTGCGCAGTGCGGTCAAGGTGGTGAGGGTGTCGATGTGCGGCATAGTGCGGTCCTTTCGGGTGTGCGGGTGTGCGGTGCGGCTCCGGGGGCCCGCGCGGTGCGGGCCCCCGAGGTGTGCGCTTTGGGTTAGTTGTCGGCGTCGGTGTTGGCGATGAAGACCTCCGCGTCGGCGAGGTAGTACTCGGCGTGGCGGCGCTCGTCGGGGGTGGCGTCTGCGGCGAGCAGGACGGTGACGGCGTTGTCGCGGGCCGATAACGCGTATTGGCGGCGCCGGTGGGGGTCGTCGGCGCAGTCGACCGCGGTGTAGATGTCGGCGCGGGCGTAGGCCAGGACTGCGGTGGTGCTGGGGGTGGCCGCGCTGAGGTTGCTGGTGGGGTCGTGGTCGGCGATGGCCCAGGGGTTGGTGGCGATGGTCATGGTTGTTCTCCGTTCGTCTACGGTGTTTGCTGCGCCGGTTAGCGCTGGGTGTGCGGGGGACCGGTGGGGTGGCGCGGTCAACCCCGAAGAGGCCGCGGCGAAACGGGGCAGGGTTTTCGGCCCCCGCGAGCCCGGGCGCGCCAGCGGCTCGGGTGAGCTCGGGTTGGGCCGAAAAGGTCACTCGGCCTGTGCAGTTCGGCGCGGGTGTGGGTTGAGCGTGACGGGGTCCTCGCCGGTCATACTTGGCCGCCCAGCTGAACGGTTAAAAGGTGAGGGGCTACGGACGCGGCCGCCGGCAGGCGGCCATGAAGCGCCCGCCAGGGCGCGTCCGGCACTCACCGGAAGACACCACGACCGGCCGGGCCCGCGACAGCTGCGCGGGCACCGGCCGGGTTCGCGGTGAGACCCGGGGTTTAGGTGCCGGGGTGGGTGTCGGTGATGACGCGGCGCACGAGGGCGGGGTTGATGCCCGATTGGAGGGCATCGAGGAGCATCGTGGCCAGGGTGGGGGGCTCCTCGCCGGCGGCGGCGGCTTCGGTGACGGCGATATCGGCGGCGATAGCGGCGCGCACCGAGTCGTTGATCAGGCAGTAGCAGATCGCGGCGATGGTGAGCGCTTCGGCGCGAGGTCGGCCGCGCAGCTGGCGGGCGATGCGGGTCCACAGGTTGGTGGCGGCGCGTTCGTGGTCGAGGGCAAGGTGCAGCATCGCGTCGCGCAGCGCTGGGTGTGCGGTGATGAGGATGCCGGCGCGGGTGGACAGGGTGGCGCTGATGTATCGGCTGACTCCAGTGAGGGCGTCGGAGATCTCCTCCATGGTGTTGTAGACCAGGACGTCGTGGTCGCCGACGGCGACGGCGGGCGCGGGGTCGATGGGGTCGAATTCGCGCACGAGATCCTCGCGGTCGGTGGTGATGGTGGCGCCGTCGTGGACGCGCTGGGCGGTGAGCAGCGAGTCGGTGTAGGGGTAGGTGGGTCCGGTGGCGCCGGTGTCGGGGTCGGTCCAGGTGCCGGCGGTGGTGACGTCGCGGGTGAGCAGGCGTTGGCGCACGGGGATGCCGGCGGCGGTCAGCGAGTCGCGGATCGCGTCGAGGATGACCGCGGCGTGCTCGTCGAGCTCGGGGCCGCAGACCGCGAGTAGTAGCACCGCGTCGTACTTGCCCGCGGTGAGATTGCAGGTGCGCGCGAAGTTGGCGCCTTGTTCAGCGGTGATGGTGATGTCGCAGCGGATGGTGACCTTGATGATCGGGCCGTCGGCGGGATCGGTGCCGAGCATGTAGGCCACGATGCTGTCGGTGACGGCGAAGCCCAGCATGGGGGCGGCGGCGGCGATGACGTCGGCGGGTGTTCCGAGCTTGATGGTCATGGTGTTCTCCCGTTCGGGTGGTGTTGGGTGCGCCGGTTAGCGCTGGGTGTGCGGGGACCGGTGGGGTGGCGCGGTCAACCCCGAAGAGGCCGCGGCGAACGGCGCAGGGTTTTCGGCCCCCGCGAACCCGGGCGCGCCAGCGCCTCGGGTGAGCTCGGGTTGGGCCGAAAAGGTCACTCGGCCTGTGCAGTTCGGCGCGGGTGTGGGTTGAGCGTGACGGGGTCCTCGCCGGTCATACTTGGCGCCCAGCTGAACGGTTAAAGGTGAGTGGCTACGGACGCGGCCGCCGGCAGGCGGCCATGAAGCGCCCGCCAGGGCGCGACCGGCACGCACCGGAAGACACCACGACCGGCCGGGCCCGCGACAGCTGCGCGGGCACCGGCCGGGGTTGGCGGTGCGATCAGTGGCCGGCGTGTGGTCGCCGGGCCGCGGCGGGAACGTCGAGGCGCGAGATCGCCCAGGGGCCATCGTCGTAGCCCGGCAGTGCCTGGATCAGGCGGTGCTCGAAGGCGCGGCAGAAGGCGTGGGCTTGGCTGTCGCGCCAGCCGGCGTGCTCGCAGGCTTGGTATTCGTAACAGTGCAGAGCCTTGAGCAGATCGACGGTGCTCCAGGTGGTGTGCCGCGGCCGCTGGTAGGCGTAGATGAACAAGTCGTCTTCGTCGTAGCGGTAGTTGACCGAGGCGGCGTTTTCGTCGACGAGCATCTGTCCGACGGCGTCTCGGGTGTCGGCGGTGAGCCGGCCTTCTCGGGTGGGGTTGTCGAAATACCACGACAGGGGCCCGTAGTGGCCGGCTGGCCGGCTGGCGGCCCAGAGCAGGACGTGAATGTGTTCGGGGTCGACGATGAATGCGCTCATGGGTGGAAGTCCTTTCCGGTTGTGGGGTTAGGCGAGGCCGGCGTCGGTGATGCGGCGGCGGATGGCGGCGAGGCTGACGGTGTTCTCGGTGAAACGAGCCCAGGTCTGCCAGCCGTGGAGTGCTTTTTCGACGATGTCGAAGTCGACGCCGGGCCGGCTGATGGCCAGGGTGTGGCCTTGGTCGGGGTGGTCGGCGCGGGCGACGACGGCGACGAGCTGGCCGTCTCTGCGGAAGTGGTCGTTGAGGCGGAACCGCAGTTGGTAGGGCCGGGTGTCGTGGTCGTCGAGGAAGTCCCAGGCCAGGGCGTAGTCGATTTCCATGGTGTTCTCCGTTTCGGTGGTGTTGAGTGCGCCGGTTAGCGCTGGGTGTGCGGGGACCGGTGGGGTGGCGCGGTCAACCCCGAAGAGGCCGCGGCGAAACGGAGCAGGGTTTTCGGCCCCCGCGAGCCCGGGCGCGCCAGCGCCTCGGGTGAGCTCGGGTTGGGCCGAAAAGGTCACTCGGCCTGTGCAGTTCGGCGCGGGTGTGGGTTGAGCGTGACGGGGTCCTCGCCGGTCATACTTGGCGCCCAGCTGAACGGTTAAAGGTGAGTGGCTACGGACGCGGCCGCCGGCAGGCGGCCATGAAGCGCCCGCCAGGGCGCGTTCGGGCACGCACCGGAAGACACCGCACCGGCCGGGCCGGTGGGTTGGTTAGATCCAGAGCAGGTTGGGGACTTCGGTCCAGTCGGCGCCGGGGTGGGCGGGTGTGAGGTAGATGCGGTCGCGGGCCCAGCTGGTGTGGCGGCCGCGGGTGGTGGGTCCGCCTTCGGCGGTGAGCCAGGGCAGCGGGGAGCGCCGGACTCCGTGGTCGTCGATGCCGAGGCGGTCTTTGTCGAGGTATTGCTGCTTGTCGGGGTTGCAGATGTAGCGGTGGCCGCCGGCGGTGATGGTGACCGGTGGTTCGGCGTTGGCGGTGACCGGTTCGTGGGGGTCGATGAGGCCGGCGAAGCGCACGAAGTGGTGGGGTTCGACGAGCCAGTAGAGCCCGGGTTGGCCGTCGTCGGGGGTGTCGTCGTCGCCGGCCCAGACCAGGCGGGCGCCGCCGTCGAGGGTGAGCAGTGTTTCCACGGCGGTCATGAGGGGGGTGTCGGCGCGGGTGTGGGTGGACAGTTTCTGTCCGCTGCCGTAGTCGGTGGGTGCGACGGCGCGGATGGGTCGACCCGTGGGGTCGACGATGACGGGGATGAAGTACTGGTCCATGGACATGTCCTTTTCAGAATGGGTGATCGTGGGTGTGAGGACGGTGATCGGGCCCCGACTGGTGTGCCGGGGCCCGATCGGTGCGGGTGTGGTCAGCCGCGGGTGATGGCGGCGGCGAGATCGGCTGCGGGTATCGGGTTCCAGCCCACTGAGGCCACGGCCCAGGCGGCTTCGCCGACGGCGACCACGTCGCCTACCGAGAGGCTGCGGTGCCCGGCGAGCCGGTATTTGATCGCCCAGTCGGTGGTGGGTTCGAGGTTGAGTTCGGCGAAGACGTGTTCGAGGGCGGCGCCGATGGCGGTTTGGTGGGGCCGGGTGCCGGTGGGCACCGGTAGGTCGAAGGTGGCGGCGGCGCGCAACCGGGCTGGTGCGGCCCGGTTGAATCCGAGGAAGCTGGCCTCGGCCTCGTTGATGAACACGGTGACGGTGAGTGCCAGTGCCGGTGCTGTGGTGGTGTCGCTCATGGTTGTTCTCCGTTTCTTGTGGTGAGTGGTGCGCCGGTCAGCGCTGGGGAGCGGTCAATCGGGTGAGGGTGGGCGGTCAACCCCGAAGAGCCGGCGTCGGGCGGAGCAGGGTTTTCGGCCCGCGAGCGCCAGCGAGCTCGATAGGGCCGAAAAGGTCACTCGGCCTGCGTAGTTCGACGTCGGTGTGGGTTGACCGGTCGGGCCCCCGGCCGATTAGGCTGCGACCCCTGCTGACGGCTTAAAGGTGAGGGGCTACGGACGCGCCCGCCGCAGGCGGACATCCGGCGCGCGTGAGCGCCGCAGCACTCGGCCGGGTTGGTCGCTGCTGGGTGTGATGCCGGAAGGCGCCGATGGCCAGCCGGCCCCGTGCTGCGGCGGGGCCGGCTGCGGCGCTGGTGTGTCAGCGTCGGTGCATCCAGCGTTCTACGGCGGCCAGGAGGTCGTTGGTGGCGCTGGTGTCGACGACGGAGATTGGGATGTCGGTGTTGGCCGGGCCCCAGTAGGTGCCGTCGGCGCGGTCGAATGCGATGTCGTTCCAGGTGATCTGTCCGACCCGGTGTTGGGCTTCGATCATGGCGTCGAGTAGGCAGTCGACGGGCTGGTCGATGGTGGCGATGCAGTCGTTGGTGATGATCGCGGTGGTGATGGACATTGGTGTTCCCCTTTCTGGTGCGCTGCCGGTCAGCGCTGGGGAGCGGTCAATCGGGTGAGGGTGGGCGGTCAACCCCGTAGAGCCGGCGTCGGGCGGAGCAGGGTTTTCGGCCCCGCGAGCCCGGCGCGGCAGCGTCCTGGGGCGAGCTGGTTTGGGCCGAAAAGGTCACTCGGCCTGCGTAGTTCGGCGTCGGTGTGGGTTGACCGGTCGGGCCCCCGGCCGATTAGGCTGCGACCCCTGCTGACGGCTTGAAGGTGAGTGGCTACGGACGCGGCCGCCGCAGGCGGACATCCGGCGCGTGAGCGCCGCAGCGGGGCGTGGAGCCCGAAGACACCGGTCGGGCCGGGCCCGGACAGCGGCGCTGGCGGGCCCGGCCCTGCGGTGCTTAGGCGCGTTCGTCGTCGATGACGCGGTGAACGATGTGGTAGGCGGCGCGGCAGTTGCGCAGGCTGTCGGCGATGAAGGAGGCGGTGTCGGCACCTCGGGGGTCTTCGGTGAACTCGATGTCAAACACCTGGTCGCTGGTCAAGGTAGTGAGCGCCCGCTCAGCGCGGGTGAGCGCGTTGATGGCGTCGACGAGGGCGCCGTCGAGCTCGATACGCGCTTGGTCGATCTCGGTTGCCCAGTCGGTTTCCCAGGGGGTGTTGTCGAGGTGGTTCATGGCGGGTCCTTTCGGGTGTGGGTAGGCAGGGTGGCCGGGCCCACCTGCGTTGGTGGGCCCGGTCCTGGGGTTGTTCAGGCGGCGATCGGCTCGTTGTCGAGGATGTCGTCGATGGCTTCCTGGAGGTCCTCGTAGGCCAGGGCCAGGGGTGCGTCGTCGACGGTGAGGGTCCACATCGGTTCGTCACCGACTCCGGCGGTCAGGGTGTAGGTGTGGGCGCCGTCGGCTCGGTAGGACCAGGTGCCGGGGATCTGGTGGAACGTCAGGTCGCCGGCGCGGACCTTGAGGATTCGGGTGGTCGGTTCGGTGTTGAGGTCGGGCGCGGTGGCCTCGAGCGCGGCGATTTGTCCGTAGTCGTCGGTGGCCAGAAGCACGAGGTGGTGGCCCTGCTCGGGGGTGTACTCGTGGACGGTGGTCAGCAGGATGGGTCCGTGGTTGTGGAGCACGATGCGGGTGATTCCGTACTGCTGGTGTTGGATCCGCTCGGCGGCTTCGTCGAGAAGGGCGAATGCGAGGTCGAATTCGTGGTCCATGGTTGTTCTCCGTTTCTTGTGGTGAGTGGTGCGCCGGTCAGCGCTGGGGAGCGGTCAATCGGGTGAGGGTGGGCGGTCAACCCCGAAGAGCCGGCGTCGCACGGAGCAGGGTTTTCGGCCCGCGAGCGGCAGCGAGCTTGATAGGGCCGAAAAGGTCACTCGGCCTGCGTAGTTCGGCGTCGGTGTGGGTTGACCGGTCGGGCCCCCGGCCGATTAGGCTGCGACCCCTGCTGACGGCTTAAAGGTGAGTGGCTACGGACGCGCCCGCCGCCAGGCGGGCATCGGCGCCCGCCAGGGCGACGCTTGCGCAGGTGAGGGCCGACCGGGCGAGCCGGCCACCTCCGGGTGGGGTGACCGGCTCGCTGGGTGCTGGCGGATCTCAGATGAGTCCGGTGAGGCCGGCGCCGATGGTGTTGGCCTGCTCGATGCGCGTGGCGGCGTCGTTGTCGATGTCGGCGCGGGCCTGGCTGACCATGTGGGCCAATCCCAGGGGTGCGTCGGCGGTGAACGCCTCGTTGGGGTCGGCGTAGAAGTCCCAGCAGGAGCTGACTTCTCGGCCGTCGGGTCCGGCCACGATGTAGCCGTAGACCTCGCCGTTGGCCCAGGCGTCGTAGGTGGCGACGGTGCCGCGGCTGTAGTCCTCGGGCGCGGGGGCGTCGGGGGGTGCCCAGGCCAGGCCTTCGATGCCGCGGTACCGCTTCGTGCAGGGCGTCTCGGCGTGGTAGCGGTCACCGCTGCGCGTGATGTGCAGGACCCCGGCCAGGCCGTAGGTCATCCGCAGGTAGCGGGCAAGGGCGGCCGAGGAGCGGTATTCGTGGTCGTAGAGGGAATCGTTGGCGGCGGTGTGCCGGCGCAGCAGCTGAGCGACGTCGTGGGAGGCGTCGCCGAATTGGGCGCTGATTGTGCGGGCATCGCCGAGGTAGACCAGTCCGCCGTCGTCGGTGTAGTCGGGTGCTGGGGCGTCGAGGTCGTAGTGCAGGGCGATGACGTAGGTGCCGGCGGGGGTGGTGACGGTGATCTTGTCGAATGGGTCGTACATGTCGGGTCCTTTCGGTGGGTGCTGCGGTGTTGGGGACACCCCGGCCAGGCCTCGGTGGACCTGGCCGGGGTGGATCGGGTTTGGTTAGTAGTCGTCTTCGTCCCAGCGCTCGCCGGCGTAGCTGGGATCGAAGTCGGCTGGCGCGGTGGCGGGGTAGCGGCGGTTGATCTCGTCGATGCGGGGTTGGGTGTGCGCTACGTATTCGTCGTAGTGGTGCTCGCAGCGCGGGAAGGTCATTCCGCTGCCGGAGAGGGTGTAGCGCTCGAAAACCTCTCCGCGACAGGGGCCGTGGTCGGAGTCGATGCAGTCGCTCATGGGGTCCTTTGCGGTTGGTGACCGGCGGTGCGCCGGTCGGTGCAGGTGCGCTCGGACCGTGGGGTGGGGCGGGTCAACCCCGAAGAGCCGCGACGAAACGAAGCGGGGTTTTCGGCCCCGGCGAGCCCGGGCGCGACAGCGCCTCGGGAGAGCTTGGGTTGGGCCGAAAAGGTCACTCGGCGCGCGTAGTTCGGCGCGGGTGTGGGTTGAGCCGGCCTGGGGCCCTGCGGTCATGCTGGGCGCCTGCTGACAGGCAGAAAAGGTGAGGGGCTACGGACGCGGCCGCCGGCAGGCGGCCCTACCCACCTGACGGCGGCATTGCGCGGCCACGCTGAGGCGACCGGAGGAAAAAGGGGGCCCGGTCACCCGCGGTGGGGTGACCGGGCCTGGTGGGTGTCAGTCCTGCCAGCTGCCGGTGATGGTGTCGATGGCCTCGGGGATCGAGGAGTGCGGGATCGCCTCGGCGAGGCGGTCGATCTCATCGGCGCTCAACGCTCGCCCGGCCCAGCTGCTGGCTTGCTCGGCGGTAATGAGCTCGGCTGGGGTGTCGAGCGCGTCGGCGAGCATCGCGACCAGCTCGGCGGCGGTGGGCAGAGGTAGCGTGTCGGCGCGGTCGCGGACCTGGGTGCACTCCTCGGGCCGGTCGCAGGCGCATTCGGAGTTGGTCGCGCTCAGGTCGGCGTAGGTGCTGTCGAGCGGGTAGCCGTCGACGCTGGGGCCGTCGACGATCCAGCGAGTGCCGTCGTCGGAGAGCCGCAGGTGCACGGCGACGGTTTGTTCGATGAAATGTGCTGCCGGGGGGTGGATCTGGTTGTAGTAGTGCGCGTTGCCGTCGCGGCGCAGCGTCGCCTCGGTGGGCTCGGTGTTGGTCATCGCAGTGTCCTTTCGGTGGTGTGGGTGTCGTTGATGTAGGGGTGTCGGCGCGGGTTCTTGTAGACCGCGACCCCGGCGGCCGCGTGAAGATCGCGGCCGCCGATCGGGGGTGGGTGTCATCGGGTGCGCCGTTCGCTGCGCGGCCGCCGGCCCGGGGTGGGGATGCGCTCGAGGAACTCGGCGATGTGGGTGGTGGCGGAGTCGACGCCGGCGAATTGCGGGTGTTCGACCTCGAGGTCGTCGGTGTGCAGCTGCCAGATGGCGGGCGCGCCGAGGCGTGGGACGGCAGTCAGTTGGTAGCAGTGTCGGCCGACTGTGGTGTAGATGGCTCCGCCGAGGGCGCTGAGCGGGGCGGCGCTGATCGGTGTGCCGATGTGGGTCCACAGCAGCGCTCCGGAGCGAAAGTTCTTGATGCGGGCGCTGATTGTTGAGACGGTATCGGGGTGCCCGGCGCTGGATTCGGCGGCGGCCTGCAGGGTCCCGTGCTCGTCGCGGGCCCAGAGTTGGGCGCTGATGCCCCAGTTGTGGGTGGTGAAGCGTGCGAGGACGTCGAGGTCCTCGGGCAGGGTGTCGATGTTGAGCTGTTGGTGGCCGGGTGTGAAGGTGTAGAGCTTGTCGATGGCGATGCCCCGGAGTCGTTCGGCCAGGTGGTAGGTGTGTCGGCCGCCGGCGGTGAGGTCGGTGTGGGTTGTGGTCATGGTGTTCTCCCGTTCGGGTGGTGTTGGGTGCGCCGGTTAGCGCTGGGTGTGCGGGGGACCGGTGGGGTGGCGCGGTCAACCCCGAAGAGGCCGCGGCGAAACGGAACAGGGTTTTCGGCCCCCGCGAGCCCGCGCGCGCCAGCGCCTCGGGTGAGCTCGGGTTGGGCCGAAAAGGTCACTCGGCCTGTGCAGTTCGGCGCGGGTGTGGGTTGAGCGTGACGGGGCCTTGCCGGTCATACTTGGCGCCCAGCTGAACGGTTAAAGGTGAGGGGCTTACGGACGCGGCCGCCGCCAGGCGGCCCTGCGCGCCCGCCAGGGCGCGCATCTGTTGAGGTGACCGGCCTGCGGACCGGACCCGCGGCGGGGCTGGCACTGCAAAGTGCCCTCACCCCAGCCGAGGTCCGTCGAGGTCGACGAACGTCTGGGCTGCGCCGTGAGTGGCTGATCTTGCAGGCTGCGTGTGGTGACCGAGGTGCTGAGTGCAGATGGGCGGCGCTGTCGCGCCGGCGATCTCTTTTCTCGCGGTCGGCGCCGGTCTCCGGCCGCGGCCGATCAGCCCTGCAGGCCGGTGACGGCCAGTTCGGTCAGCGATTCGGTCAGGCTGGTGAAGCGTCCGGTGCGGGTGCCGCTGTGGGTGTGGTGTTCGCCCAGCCAGATTCCGACGATGGTGGCGGTGCCGTCGCTGGCCGGCTGCCAGACGGGTGCCCCGGAGTCACCGGGAACGCTTTCGGGCATGCCGGTGACGTTGTATTGGTAGCCGAGGAGTCGCCCGTCGAGCTGCCCGCACACGGTTTTGGTGCGGATTCCGCTGCGGCACACCGTTGTCCGTGGGTCGGGGACACCCATGCCGCTGACGGGCATGCCGTTGATCGTGGGCACGGATCGGTTGGTGCCGAAGTTGATTAACGCGAAGTCGTCGAACAGGGGATCGGGGTCGGTGATGGCGACGGCGACGCGGCCGGCGGCTCTGCTGTCGAGGTCGACCACGGTGGTGCCCCCGCCTCGAGTGCAGTGCCCGGCGGTGACGCCGTAGGTGGTGTCACCGGTGGTGTAGGTGTAGCCCAGCGTGCACACCGTGGGGCCGCGGGTGGACTGGACTGCGATTTCGTCGCCGGCGGCCACGGTGGCGGTGCTGGCGCGGCTTGGCGCGGGCGCGACCAGGGGCGCGACGGCGCCCAGAACCGCGGCGGCGGTGAGTGCTGCTGTGCGGGTGAGCCGCATCGCTGAATCCTGTCCTCGTGGTGGGCGCTGCCGATGATTGTCTGCGATGCCTGTGACATCAGCGCCCGGGCGGCGGGGAACCTCAGCGCAGCAGGGTTGTGCGGCGTCGCCGCTCTGCGGCACGTTGGGCGCGGTTGTGCAGGGTGTCGATCCAGGCGTGCGCGGCTCGGGCGGATTGCCCGTGGGCTTGGGTGTAGGACTGCACGGCGTGGCCGGCGCGGGCGGCGATCGTGATGTCCAGGCTGGCGGGGTGGGCGATGGTGCGTGCGGGACTGGTCACGGCTGGTCCCATCCGGGTTGTGCGGCGGCTTCGGCGCGCCGCCACAGATCAGCGAGGTCATCGCGGACGGCGGTGAACTGGTCGGTGAGGTCGATGCGGTCCGCGCCGCTGTCGGCCATCTGCTGCATGCGGATTCCGTGTTCGCGCACCGCACGGCGGTAGGCCTCGTCGAGGACGTCGCGGGCGTAGTTGGCCGCCACGGCCGAGCTGACAGTGTGGGTGTAGAGATCGGCCAGGTGCAGGGCGAGCCGGTGGTGTTGGCCGGCGGTCGGGGGGCGGCCGGGTTCCAGCGCCTCGGTGGCGGCGTGCTGGCGGGCGTAGGCCAGGACCGTGACGGGGTCGGGGTCGCGGCGGGCGGCGGTGGCGCGGCGGATGATCTCGTAGACCCAGCGGTTCATGGGCCGCCAGATGGCGGTGTCGGGGATGAGGTCGAGAAAGGCGCGGGCCCGGGTGTAGGGCATCCACAGCAGCGCCCCGATGAGCTGGTTTTCGGGTTCCCATCGCGCGGCGATGGCTTGTCCGCGCCATTCGTCGCTGGGTTCGAAGTCGGCTTCGGGGGCCAGGTCGCTGTCGGGGACGACGTGCAGCGGTGGGCGGTGGGCGGCGGTCATGATGCGGTGATCCCCCAGCTCAGCAGGACATACCACCAGGTCAGAGCACTGGCTTGGGCGGTGTCGATGTGGGCGGGCAGCGCGGCGTGCACAGCGCCGGCTAGTTGGGCCGCGCTCAGGTCGGTGCCGGCTTGGGCGATGGCGTTGTGGCGCAGTGTTTCCAGCAGGTGTTGATCGGGCGCGGCGGTGAGCTCGACACCGGCCAGCTGGGCGGCTTCGCGCCACAGGGTGCCTGCGGTGAACCAGCATCGTGCCTCGGCTTGGGCGGCTGTCAGCACGGCCAGCGGGTAGCGCGATCCGGGATCGGTGTCGGATCCGTGCTCCCACTTCAGGTGGTGGTCGGCGATCCAGCGTTGCGCGGCTACGGCGGCGTAGTAGGTGCTGGTCACGTTCGCGTCGTCGTGGGCCGGCGCGATGGTGGCGTGTCCGGTGTGGTGGGGCCGCGCGGCGCGGCTGTCGGGGTCGGCCAGGGCGAGGAGCTCATAGCGGGTGGTGTCGGCATCGGTGCGCACGGGCCGCAGGTAGTAGTCGGCGCCGATGACGTAGTTGATGAGGCTGCGGTGGGCGTCGTCTCGGTCGGGGTGGTCGGTGGTGGTGACGGACCGGCCTTGGTGGTCGATCGAGAGGTGGTACATCGCTGGTCTCCGTTCGGGGTCAATGTGGTCGGCTCAGGCGCTGAGCGCGGGGGATTTGCTGATCGCGGAGATTCGGTCGGGACGATAACCCGACCAGTGCTGACCGCCGGCGACGACGACGGGGGCTTGCAGGTAGCCCAGACTCATCACGTAGTCGCGGGCGTCAGCATCGGTATTGATGTCGACTTTCGTGTAGTCCAAACCCGCTTTATCCAAGGCTCGAAAAGTCGCGTTGCATTGCACACAGGCGGGCTTTGTGTAGACGGTGATAGTGTTCATTCGTGACTCCTTCTGGCGTCGTAATTGTGCGTTACGGATATTCTCATTCTATCGGATAGTCGGCGCGTCGGCGACACTTTCTCGCCTGCGATATATATGCTTTCCCCCTTTTCTTATTCGGCACTCGTCGGGGTATTTCTGCCCCGGCGCCGCGACCGGATCTGCATGCTGTTGTGGTCGTGCTGATCACCTCCTCACCAACGAGTCGAAACGCAGCGGCGCAACGCCTTACGAGCTGGCGGACTGGCTGTTCTTCGGCGCTTTCTCGCATCAATGTCAAGGCCGGCGTGAGGCCCGGCGCAGCGCAATGGTCCGGCCGGAAAGTTTTCCCGCGAGCGTTTTTGCGAGCAGTTTTTGTAGGAAAAGTTTCCGGGCCGTTAGGCCGTAGCCGTGGCCTTGCGTGGAGCGGGTCGCCGGCCATAATTGATGACTTGAGAAAGTAACGCGGGTAAATGTAATTCAGCAGCGCCGCCAGGCGCTTCCGCTGCGCCGTTGTGGTCGGCGTGCCGGCCGCCGACCACAGGGCTAATTCGTCGTTCATGGTGGTTGCTTTCCGGTGAAGGGTGGGACCGGCGCGGGCCGGTCCCACCCTGTGCGGAACTACTCGTCGTCGGCGGGCTCGGCCTGATCGGTCAGCGAGTCATAGAGCGCGTCGGCGGTTTGCTCGCCGAGGATGACTCGCTCCACGTCGGCCAGCGGATAGCCGTTGTCGACCAGGAAGCCCAGCAGCTCGGCGGGCCCGACGTAGCGGCCCCATCCGCCCATTCCGCGCCAGGCGTCCTTGCCGGTGCGGGCTTCCAGCGCTCCCAGCACCAGCGCCAGGGTGATCACCTGGGCGCGGCCGTCACTGGTGGCCGGAAGGTCGGCCACCAGCTTGTGCACCGCCTGCATGTCGCTGACCCCGAGCAGCTCGGCGGCGACCTCGCCGCCGTGGTATTCCTCGATCAGCCGTACATCGTGGGTGACGCACTTCGCGACGAAGATCGCCGCTCCCTTGGGTGGGGTCTTGCGTGTAAGGATCTTTTCGGCGATGAACTCCCGGCGCACCTGCTGAGCAGCCTGCCCGAGCTTGTTGAGCGCGATCACCTTTTTCCGTTCGCGGCGCTGCGCCTCGGCGGCGGCGACGGCCTGGGTCTCGGCGTCCTGGTGGTCGTGCTCGTCGTCACCGTCGACGTCGTCGGCGTCCTCGCGCGCCAGCGCCTCCACACGATGGGCCAGCTGCTCGCCCAGGGCCAGTCCAGCGGCGGCGTAGTCGGTGCAGAACCAATCAGCGCTCCACACCGCCACTTCGGTGACCGAGTTGGGGTCGCGCTTTCCCTCGGTGACCTTGCCGCTGTGGCGTGAGTACCAATCGATGTCCTGGTAGTCGACCGCTTCGCCGGTCTCGTTATCGACATAACCGTCCTCTTCGGTCAGATACACGGCCCAGTGCGCCGGGTTGGTGATCGACTCTTCGGTGGCTGGCATCCCATCGGCGTTGCGCAGGTGGCGCAGCTCCACGCAGGTCGGGTCGCCGTACTCGGGGAACGAGTCGTCATCGAGCAGCCGGTACCCCTTCTCGACGTAGCGCGCAGAAACCTCCTGGTAAGCCTTCTGCGACTCGCGTTCCTGACGGATCTCGGCCACCCGGTGGTCGAATCGATTGGTTCCTGCTACCTCGATTAGGCGCGCGATCGCATCGGCGTCGTCATCGAACTCGCTGAGCACTGCGGCCTCGGCCAGTGAGAGCTGCCCACTGTCGAGGGCTTCCATCGCGGCCTGCGATCCGGCGGCGGTGGCCACCGACTTGACCGTGTCGCGACCGATGGACAGCGATTTGGCGACCTTGGTCACCGACACCCCGGCATCGAGCATCTGCTGAATGCCGCGTGCGCGCTGGGCCTCGGTGATAGCGAGGCGCTTGTCGTTCTCGACAATCTGCTCCGGCACTCGTTCGAGGACCTGGGCTTTCTCGTCGTCGCCCGCGACGCTGTGGCGCACGTAGACCGGGACGCTGGCCAGTCCGGCCTCACGCGCGGCCAGGGTGCGGCGCTGCCCGGCGCGCACCCGCACCACGCCGTCGTGCCCGCGCACCGCTGCGATGGGGTTGAGCACGCCGTGCTCCTTGATGCTGGCGACGAAATCGGCGTCCAGTGAGGCGTCATCGCGCACATTGGTTTCGAGCTCCAACGTCTGCGGGTCGAGGTGTTCAAGGGTGCCCGCTGCCGGGACCTGGGCTGTGGTGTCGGAATCGGTGGTGATGTTCTCGCTCATTTCGATGGTTACCTTTCTCAGGGTGAGTGGGCGGGGCCGCCCGTTCTTTTTGCCTTCTGGCACTGGAGATTTGGGCCGGCATCAGGGCCGTGGAGTGCAAAGGTCCGGGCGCAAAATTCTTCGCGCGAGCGCAGCGAGCCCCGGAGAAATTTGCGAGCCCTTGGGCCCGGAGCGCAGCGGAGGCCGTGGCCTTGCACGCAGCGGGCCGCCGGCCATAATCGAAAGCCAGAAGGCAAATAAACCAGCGCCGGGGCCCGGAGGGACCCGGTGTTCAGCAGCGCCGAAGGCGTTTCCGCCTGTGCGCTTGCGGGTCGGGCTCAGCCGTCCCAGCTGCGTCTCTGTCGACACTGGATTTTGCTGCAACCGAACGCCTTTCGGCTGTGAGGGGCGGTGGTCTGGCCCGCGCTGCGCGGGCCAGACCACCGGCTGGGTTAGGGGGTTTGCAGCATGCGGAACGCGTTGGTTTTCAACGTTTGTGCCGTGCTGCCGGTGGTGACGGCGCGCAGGGCCCGCACCGAGCGCTGATCGCCGTTGGCCCTGACCTTGCTGAAGTGGTCGACGTACTCGGTTACCGCGTTGTAGGCCGCCCAGCGGGTGCCGGCGATCGGGACCACCGTGGGGCTGGAGGTCCACAGTTTGACGATCGAGTTGGCGGTGTCGCGACGGTTGCGCGCGGCCGTCTTGGATTCGGCTCCGTCGACGTCGACCAGCTGGGCGGCGAAGCGACCCATTTCCTCGAGGTCCATCGGTGCGGCGTAGAGCGCGGCGGCTTCCTGCTCGAACGCCTCGATGTAGCGCCAGCTCAGTTTGAGGGTCCGGCGGGCCTCCTGTAACGCGGCTTTCGCGCCGCCGGTGTGGCTGATGCCGAAACTTGCTGCGGCACGGGAGATTGCCGCGCTTTGGGTGTTGGCGCACACGATCCGGATGGGCGTAACCAGGAACCGGAATTTGCTTGATCCGTCATGGGAGTTCAGCGCCGCGAGGTAGAAATCGGTGCGGTCCTTGGATCCGTCGATGCCGTCGAACACCATCGACTCGGGCAGCTTCATGGTCACGAACGTTTCGCGGCCGCCGCGCAACGCTCCTGCGGTCTCGTAGACCGCGCCGCTTTCTCCGGTGAGCGCGTCGAGCAGCTGGCAGGACGCTTCGTTCTGCATCGGCTCGTATTTGTTGCCGACCACGCCGAGCACGTCGAGGCGCCCGGTGATGGGGTTGGTGCGCACCGTGGCCCACCGATCGGGCACGGGCAGGGGTGCGGGGGTGGTGACGCCGTCGTCAGCGATGACCGGATTCTGGGGGACCACCAGCCGCATTTTGGACACCTGCCAATCGGCGAGGTGTGCAGCGCGCAAAGCCTCGTGTGCGTCCATCGCGTGGCCAACCTGCTGGCCCAGCTGGTGCCAGGCGTCTGTGCGGGAATCGGCGAAGCTGACCTGGCCGTCGGTCTGATCGAGTTCGTGAGCCATGGTGGGTTCCTTTCGAGAGGTGGTTGGGCGTGGCCGCCCGTTCTTTTTGCCTTCTGGCACTGGAGATTTGGGCCGGTGTAGGGACGTGGAGTGCAAGGTTCGGGCGGGGCAGTTTCGCCGTGAGCGCAGCGAACGTATGGGGAAACTGCCGCGAGCCCGGCGGGCCGGAGCGCAGCGGAGCCGTGGCCTTGCGCGGAGCGTTCCGCCGGCCACAATCGGAGGGCAAGAAAGGCAAACTTCACTGGGCGCTGGGCCCGAAGGGGCCGGCGGCGGCGTTGACTGCAGCGCCGCCAGGCGCTTCCGTTGTCGGTTGTGCGCGCCGCGCCGGTAGCCTTGGGCCATGTCGTCATGTGAGCGTGCGCTGGTCGAGGCGTTGACCCGGCCGGCGCACGGGCCGGTACCGCCGTCTGTGGTGGCGTGGGTGGTCACCGGTGCGTGGCCGCAGCCGGCCATGGCGTTCGATGTTGCCCACCCGCGCCCGCAGTGGTCGGGTTCGCTGGGGCTGTGACCAGGTCGGCCGTAGCTCAAAAAAGTGCGGCATCGGCGGTGACCTCGCTGAACCACTGCTCGAAGTGGGGCAGGGCCTTGTCTGCGACGACAGCGGGACAGACCACGTAGAAGTGCTCGGCCCACGGCGGTGCCTCGCGACGCGACAGCACAACGCTGCGCGCGATGCCGTCGTGAGCGGTGCGCAGTTGGCCGGGCATCGCCGCCAGGGCGGTCATCATGTCGCGCTGAGATCCACGCTCGAGGAGCCGCACCGAACGAGCGATCACCGGTTTGGCCCCCTCGGCGCGGGCCTTGGCCACCCGCCGCACCTCGTAGACACCGTGTTCGGCGCCGTCGATGCGGCCGCGGAAGTGGTCGAGGACCTCGGTCAGCCCGGCGGCCACGACGTCGTCGTAGAGGGGTCCGCTGCGGCGCAGCGTCTGGTGTTCGTTGATGCATGCAGCGACGTGCTCGACGAACAGGGCCAGGGCACCGGCAGCGGGTTCGGCGGCGTACCGCTCCAGCGTTGATTGCACGCCTCGTGCCGAGCTGAGCGCGAAAGGGCAATAGGTGCAGGCACTTTTGCGCCAGTGGTGGCCGGTGACGTCGAACACGAAAGCTGCGCAGTCGGCTCTGGTCCATCCCCACGCGATCAGCGGATAGCGGCCATGTCTGGTCGGGGAGTTGTAGGCGGCGTCGCGTTGAGCGCGACGCTTCTCGTCGAGCTCGAAGCCGATGTAATGCTGGTAGGGCTGGCCTGCGGTGAGTCGGGCGATCACCGGATCGAGGACCGCGCCCTTGGCCCGTGCGCTGCATTTCCGTACTCCGCCGCGCTGAGGCAAGGTGCCGGCGGTGAGCATTTCGGTCGACAGTGCATAAGCGCCCTCGGCGAACAGCGTGGTCGGCTCAGCGGTGTCGCTGAACGTAGTGACGCCCTCACCAGCGGCGGTGGTGAGCAGCTGGTTGCGCCCGACTTGCACGAACCGCACATGGTGGCGGCGTAGCTGGGGAAGCACGAAGCGCTCGACGTCGGCTGCGGTGGAGCCGAACTCGTCTCCGGTCATCGCGGTCACGACCACCAGGCCGGCGAGGTCGAAGTCGCGGCTGGAGGGGTCGGCGAGCCAGCGCAGCAGGATCGCCGTGCTGTCTAATCCCAGGCCGTAGGACAGGACGTGCCGGGGGTGATGCGCATGGGTGTTGTCAAAGAGGCTGTCCTGCTGGTGGTGCTGCTGCGTGGTCATCGTTCACTCCCGCCCGTTCTTTTTGCCTTCTGGCACTGGAGATTCGGGCCGGTATAGGGACGTGGAGTGCAAGGTCCGGGCGGGCCGGAGCGCAGCGACGCCGTGGCCTTGCGCGCAGCGTTCCGCCGGCCACAATCGGAGGGCCAGAAAGGCAAGCCCCAAACAGCGGCAGCCGCCAGGGTGGTGAGGTGCCTGCGTTGTGGGGGACGGCACGGATCGGCACTGGTTGTGCCAGCGCCCCAGCCTGGGTGTCGGCGGTTGCGGGCTTGCGGGATGGAAATCGGTGCAGCTGGGCGGTGATGGCCGACCTTAAGATCGCTGCTATGGCTGGTAACAACGTTCGAGTCGATGTGGCTCACCTCGCGAAGCTGATTACCGACATCCGCGACGTCGCCGAAACCGTCCGGACCTACGGCAGCCATCGCGAGCGCACGATCGCGTTCAGCACCCCCGCGGCGCTCCATGTGCTCGCGGCCCAGCTCGAATCCGAGATGCGCAGTTGGGCCCAGACCGACCGGACCTTGGCCCGGATAGTCCACGAGCGCCACGGCTGTGAAGCGATCCGGTTCCCTGAGCTGCGGGCGGTGCTGACGTATGTCACGCCGACCCCGGTGAGCAGCGATGTTCAGCTGGCCGAGCTGCGCGCGGCCGCCACGGACTTACGCAAGGTCGCCGATGAGTTGGCGACGGCGTCGACGATGCTGTCGGCGCCGAAGTTCGCCTCGCTGCTGGAGGAGCAAGCTGCGGTGATCATGGAGTTCGCGGATGCGGTCAGTTAGGGGTGGGTGGTGAGCCGCTCTCGCACGTCGGCACCGTGGGCCGCGATCAGCGTCCCCGACATTCGCCGGCACTGGTGCAACGCCTTGGATCTGACTATCACGCGCCACTCGGAGGCACTGACTTCCGATGGCATCGGGGTCGGCGACCGCCGCATGCAGCGACTGCAGGACAAACTGGCCTCGGCCGTCGCGCTCATGGAAGCCGAGGCCCATGCCCTGCGCGAGGCCCAGTTGTATTGGGTGTCAAGGGATATGGTCGACGTCGTCCGCAATGCCGCGCATACCCTGCCAGAGTGGACACCCGCGTTGGCGTTCCCTGCGCCCAACGGCTTACTGTGTTGGGCCAAGCCCGCCGGCGAGGTGCCCTACGGCCCCAAAAAGACTTCCACGGTGGACATTCCGTGGGATGCGGTGTGGTGGTGGCTGCGCCCTGACGGAGCCTTGCAGGTGACGCCGGCCAGCAGGTTCACCAAGCATCAGGAGCTGATCAAGCCTTTCCAGGTCTCGACTCCGCTGTGGGCAGCCCACACCATCGTGGTTCACCCGCAGCGTCGGCGTACCGAGGAAGCCAACGGCTCTGAGGACCAACATCCGTTTGTCAGTGCGCTCGGGGCGGCGTGGCTGCTGATGGCGCAGGCCAATGTCGCCGAGACCCGCACACTGGGGCCCGCGGGTGGCGGCGGTGGCCGTCGCGATCGCGATGACACCCCCGCCCCGCCCTCGGTGCGCGAGCCGTCCACGGTAACGATCGTCGAGCTGCGCGCCCGGGCCAGCGACCGCGGCACCGACCAGCAGGCCGGCGATTCGGTGCGCACGTACAGCCATCGCTGGCCGGTGGAGGGGCACTGGCGCCAGCAGCCCTGCGGCCCGAACAACAGTCAGCGCAAACCCAAGTACATCACCGACTACGTCAAGGGACCCAAGGGCGCTCCGTTGATCAAAAAGGAAAAGGTGCGCGTGCTGCGGAAAAGCCGCAAGCGCGCCCGCATCGCATCCGTGTAGGTTCTCAAGTTTGACTGCACTTTCTCAAGTCCGGCTGCACCACCGCTGCACTTGTGCAGCGAACTTGAGACACACCACATCGGATGCGGGACCGTCGGGCCGATAGGTGTCAAAGTGTCGGCATGGCGGAGATGGTGCAGCCTGGATGCGCGACAGTTTCGGTCCGGTCCCAAGACTCGTTCGAGGAGAACAGCACCGAGTGGGGGCGTGCCCCGCTCGATGCGTTCGCCGGTGCGGCTCCATGGCGCACGTTCCGGTGGTATCGCGGACAGAAGCATTACTCAGGCACCTACTGGTCGTCGACCGAGCAGCGGCATGTCATCTACGAGTCTCGCCTCGAGCTCACCCGACTACTGTTCGCTGACTTCGATGTCAAGGTCCGCCGAATCGTCGCACAACCTTTCCTTCTTCGCGCAACGGTGAACCGTCAGGCACGCAAACACGTGCCGGACTACCTGCTCCTGACTGATGACGGCCCGATAGTCGTCGACGTCAAGCCCCACGCGCGCTTGGCCAACCCCAAGATCAGTTTCACCCTCGATTGGACAAGGCGACTGGTCGAGCAGCGGGGCTGGCGCTACGAATTGTGGAGTGAGCCGCCTGAGCCGGAGCTCGCGAGCATCCGCTTTCTCGCTGGCTTCCGAAATGAAAGGTGTTTCAGCCCAACTCTGTTGGATGAGTTGAGGCGTCGAGACGATCTGCCGGGGCGAACGCTGGGTGAGGCATGTACCAGTTATGCCGGTTGGTCGAAGCCGGTTGTGCGGTCGGCGATACTGCATCTGGTATGGAGCGACTACCTTGCCATCGAAATGGCGCGGCCGCTGCGCCAGACGAGCATCCTCAAAAAGGGGTCCCGATCGTGAGTGGTGGTCTTGTCCGCGTCGCTATCGGAACACGGTTCATCTACGACGGCGAACTGATGCAGGTGGTGGAGATGCATTCAGCCGCCACCGGCACCGATGTCGTCCTTCGCGCTGGTTCAGGGGAAGGCGGCGCAGTGCGGGTGGCGCTGCGCGACCTTCTTGCCAGGGACCGCGCGCGCGTCGTGGTTGACGACTCCGGCCCGCGAGCCCACGATGCGGAAGAACTGGCCGGCGTCGTCCTATCGGCGATGACCGAGTCAGAGAGGAAGGACCTCACTGAACGTGCCGCCCACATACGAGAGGCATTGACTGGCTATCGATCTGGTGTCGCAGAGATGGCTACGGCGGGCGAGCCGCGACCGCAATACGACCCGCACCTTCCGCTCACTAGCCGGTACGCCGCGAAGGCATCTGAACTTGGCCTGAGCGTGCGCACTGTCAAGCAGTGGGTCTCGGATTTTCGTCGGCACGGCGAAGCCGGCCTGGCTCGAAGCCAGATGAGCCGACAGAAGCCGCTCGGCACTGTGGATAACAGGTGGATTGAAACCGGGCTTGAGGTGATGGTCGAGCACACGGATCAATCGCGGCCGTCGCAGACGATGGTGATCGACCGGACGAACGCAAGGGTGGTGGCGAGGTTCGGCGACGGTGTCGTGAAGCTGCCGTCGCGTGCAACGGCACACCGGGTACTTGCCGAGTTGGAGAAGCGCCACCCGACGTTTCGGTTGAGTACCAAGCGGAACCGCGATATCGCCGATCGTCCAAGCGATGCCTATGGGAAGCTGCGCCCGACTCGGCCCGGTGAGTACCTGCTGATGGATACCACTCGGTTGGATGTGTTCGCGTTGGATCCCGTGACGTTGCGCTGGGTCCAAGCGGAGTTGACGGTCGGAATGGATTGGTACACGCGGTGTGTCACCGGGATCCGTGTGACGCCCGTGTCGACGAAATCGGTGGACGCTGCCGCAGTGTTGTATCAGGTGTATCGTCCGCGACCGCCTGGACGCGATTGGCCCACGCACGCGGTGTGGCCTGAGCATGGAATCCCACGCTCGGTCCTCGTTGACGTCGACGCGGTCGACGGCCCACTTACCGGTGGGGGTGCTTCTGGGCCGGCGATCGTGCCGGAGACGATAGTGGTCGATCATGGCAAGATCTATGTTTCCGAGCATCTGACGAGTGTGTGTCAGCGGATGGGGGTGTCGATCCAGCCAGCTAGGTTGCGCACCGGCCGCGATAAGGGACCGGTGGAGCGGTTCTTCCGGACCATTCGGGAGGACTTGCTGCAGGCACTGCCGGGTTACAAAGGCCCTGACGTGCATTCGCGAGGGGTGGACCCGGAGTCGGAGGCGTTCTTCTACCTTGACGAACTGGAGGCGATCATTCGGGAGTGGGTGGCGGTGGTCTATCACCACCGGCCCCACGACGGTTTGGTGGATCCGCATGTGCCCGGTCTGCGGATGTCGCCGGCGCTGATGTTCGAGCACGGTATGGCCCGGGCTGGGTTCATCGAGGCACCGCGTGACCCCGACCTGGTGTATGAGTTCTTGAAGACCGAGTGGCGCAAGATCCAGCACTACGGGGTTGATTTCGGAGGCCGCCGCTACAACGGGGCCGCGTTGAACCCGTACCGCAATATGACGAGCCCGTATACCGGGAAGGCCAAGGGCCGCTGGCCCATTCATCATGACCCCGACGACGTGACCCGCATCTACTTCCGCGATCCGGAGAGCCGCACGTGGCACACGTTGATGTGGGAGCACGCCGCGTCGATGGACATGCCGCTGAGCGAGGACGCTCTCCAGTTCGCCCGCAAGCTCGCGGCGTCGAAGTACACCTATCCTGACGACCGTCTGGCGGTCGCTGATCTGCTGGAGCGCTGGAACCTGGGACTGGGTTCTTCAGTGGCCGAAAGACGGATCGCGCTGCGCCTCTCACGGGAAGCGTCGCTCCTCGACGCCGCTGAACCCGAAAACGAGGTAGCCGCCCTGCCTTCCGTGGCACGGGTGTTGGCAATGACGGCTTCACCGGCCGTCGACGCCACCGCACCCATCGAGGTCGCCGAGCCCGAGGTCGGCGACGACGACACGGACGACGAACTCGACGCATCCGACGAGGACGACTTCTACGCCGATGCCCTGGAGGACGCGTGACCGGGCGAGAACCAGATACTGCGGACAAACCGCATCGGTTGGACAATCTGACATTGGCCCGCAAGGAGGGCTGGCAGCAATTCGTCAACACACCGGCCCGAATTCCACCGGAACCGTTGACCCGCCCCGAACTCGGGGCGCTTAGCGACTGTGCCTACGAGGATTACAACCGGCAACGCCGGGAGTGGCACGCCAACCTGGGCACCATCAAGACCCCGCAATTGGCCGCGCTTCATGAGGACCTGTGGGACATCGTCGACAGCAACCTGCAGGACGGCGATAAGGCCAAAGGCGCGGTGGCGATCGACGCGTTTCCGGGGCTGGGCAAAACCACCTCGGTGCTGGCGTTCGCGCGGGAGTATCACCGCCGCGAGATCGCCGCCGACGGATCTCAGACCCGCGAGGGGCATGAGCGTTGGCCGGTCTGTCGGGTGGGCCTCACCGGCAACACCGGGATGCTTGACTTCAACCGGGCGATGCTGTCGTTCTTCGCTCATCCGGGTGTTTCGCGCGGCAACGCCGCCCAGTTCGCACACCGGGCACTCGACTGCGTCCTGGCGTGTGAGACCCGATTGCTGATCGTCGATGATCTGCACTTCCTGCGATGGCGCAACACCAGCGGTGTGGAGATCAGCAACCACTTCAAATACATCGCCAACGAGTTCCCGGTCACGTTGCTGTTCGTCGGCGTCGGGCTGGCCGCGCGAGGGCTGTTCTCCGAGGGCTGCACCTATGAAGACGCGGTCATCGCCCAGACCGGGCGGCGCACCACCCAACTCGGCATGCGCCCGTTCGCCGTCGACACCGACGACGGCCGCCGCGAATGGCGCCAACTGCTCCTGGCCCTGGAGAAACGTATTGTGTTGGCCGACAAGCATCCCGGCATGCTGGCCAACGAACTGACCGATTATCTCTTCGTGCGAAGTACCGGGCATATCGGCTCGCTGATGACGTTGATCAACCGCGGCTGCCAACGCGCCATCCGCACCGGCGCCGAACGCCTCGACAGCGAGCTACTGGACCGCGTCAAGAACGACGCTGCCTCGGAGAAGGCCCGCCAGGAGTTGGCGGCAGCATTCGATGCGCGACGGTTGAGCACCGCGGTCGGCAAGGCCGGATGAAGACCGTTCGAACGCTTCCGATCCGGGTCGCGCCGCTTTCGGGGGAATCGATTGACTCCTGGCTTGAAGCGACCGCCCACCGATCCGACACCGCGTGGGGCGACCTGCTGACCGCGGTGGCTCTCACCTCACCGGACAACAGATCCAACACCTGGATTGTCCAGCTGGCCGACGCCGAAGCAGCTGCCCTCGGCGCAGCGGCCGGTGCTACACCCGCCGCCGTACACGCGATGACGTTGTCGCACTACGCGAACAGGGCGGTGGGAATCGACCTGGCGACCGGCCGGTTCCTGCGCACCTTTCCGTGGGGTCGAGCCCGCGGGTCGCGCTACTGCCCGCACTGCCTGGCTGACACCGGTGGGCGCTGGCAGCTGGCCTGGCGACTCGGCTGGGCGTTCGCCTGCACCCAGCATCGCTGTCTGCTAGCCGATGTCTGCCCGACATGCCACAGCGCGCAACGCCACCGCACCCACATAACGACCGCGATCCCGCGCCCCGGATACTGCGCCAACCCCGCCATCGGACAGACCGGATCCGCACCCGCGCGGTGCGGCACGAAGCTCGCCGACACCTCGGTAGTCCGATTCGACGATGATCACCCGCTGCTGGCCGCGCAGCGCACGGTGTTTGACGTAATCGAGTGTGGTGTCGGTGATTTCGGTGTCTACCGCACAGCGCCGCAACCACAACGCACGGTCCTGGCCGACATCCGGGCCGTCGCGGGACGAATCCTGGCCTACGCCGCACCTGAGGAACTCGCCCAAGCAGTCCCCACCGATCTGTTGAGCGCCTACCGCGCGGTGTCCGCCCAACCCAGCCCGCGGTCCGGCCGGCCATATGCGGAAGACAAGCCCGGCCTGGCCGCACCCGCACGCGCCGAGACGGCCGCCGTCGGTGTCGTCGCCACCATGGGCATCCTGAGAGCCCGTGACATCGACTCGGCGGGTGACAAGATGCGCTGGCTGGTCACCGGCGCCCGCACGCAGGGATTGTCGGTCAATGCCACCACCCTTGGCCATGGCCGCGGAAAGTCCGACAACCTTTGTGCCGTGCAACTCAGCGCCCTTGCCCCGCTCCTGGCCCCGGGTAATCAGCTGCGCTACCGAATCGGAACCCCAATGCCCCGCCGACCGACGCGCGACCGCGCGAGACTCGACCGCCTCGCCCGACGCACCCCGACGATGCTGTGGCCAGCATGGTCACTGCGGCTGGCAACAGCTGAGTGCAACCAGAAACAGCTGCGGCCCGCATTGTCCACGGCGCTGCTGTTCGTCGAGACGCGCGCCCGGTTGCGCGAAGCCGCCGGGCTTCTAACCTGCCCTCTTCATGAGCAGTCCGTGCTGGCCGTGCTGCGCAAACTCTCCCGCTCCCAACACTGGGACCACATCCGGCAGGCGCTGACGTGCCTAGCCGACTATCTGGCCGCCACCGACACCCCCATCGACTACCAGCGCCGCCGCCAGCTCGACTACACGGAGCTACTCTCAGCAGCAGAGTGGGCGCGGATCTGCCGCGACACCGGCACCGCCGGCGGCACCGCCGCCCGCGCCAAGAACGTCAGGTTCTACCTCTTCGAGCGCCTCAGCGGCATGCCCGCCGCCGTGGCAGCGCCCGGCACCGCCGGCAACGACGAAGCCTTCAAGAGGGCCGCCGACTTCCCACGTCACCTCACCCCGGAACTGAACAAGGCCCTGCGCGACCATGCCAGCGACTTCCTGAGAATGCACGACGTCACTGACGAGCCCGCCTTCTGGCACCCTCCGACCACGCTCATGGACCCGTTCACCCTGCCGAGTCCCGACCCAGCCGCACTCGACATCCCAGTGCTACACAGCATGATTCGCCGTCGCCGCTTAACGCTCAGCGCCGCCGCCAGCCAGCTAGACACCGCACTCGATGACGTCCGGTATGTTTTGGAATGCCATCCAGCACCGGCGAACGTAGCAACTCCGCGACGACCCCAAACGCGCCTGGTCTACGGCGCCGCAAAAACCATGTTGCCGCGCGAGAAACTGATTCAGCTGTACGAGGGCGAGGGACAGAGCCTGCGTGACATCGCCGCGACCGTCGGTGTCAGCCGCCAAACCATCGGCCGCCTGGCTACCGAGTACGGCATCGCCGTGCGTGAGGCACACCGACGGCCGATCTACGACATCGACGCCACCTGGCTCTACGAGCAGTACGTCACCAAGCACCGTTCCCTCGAAGACCTCGCCGCTGAGTGCGGCATGAGCGTGGCCAACATGGCTCGGTGGGCCAGAGCGCATTGCATCCCGGTGCGCAGACTCAGCCGCTACACCCCCCACGAACTTGCGGCCGACACCGGCATCCCATCGATACTGCGCCCCGCGCTTTCCGGGGTGGGCGGATGGGAACGACTGCAACGGTTCGCCGAAGCTTCCCGGTACCGAACACTGCAGGCCGCGGCCCAGGATCTGGGCCTGAACCAGTTTGCCTTGGTCGACCAGGTGAACCGGATTGAAAGGGATCTCGGGAGCCAAATCCTTGTGCGAGCCAACGCCGGAAGGCCTATGCAATTGACTCCATTCGGAAGCCAGGTGGTGGCAGCAGTCGCAGTCATGCCAGGCAGGACCAACGAGGGCGCATCTGAATCCAGTGGGTCGTGTAGTCCCAGATCTGTTCCAGGTCCAGCTGGGCCGCGGGCGACAGTACCTACCGGCTCACCGTGAGTGATGTACCGGCGGCCGCTTGCGTGCAACGAACTCGTCGAAATCGAACGGTGTCGACTCCCCACCGCGTTCACCGTCGACAAGCGCCTGGCGCAGTGCGCGCAACCGCGTTTCGCGATCTTCGAGCAGCCGCAGAGCGGTGCGTACCACGTCGCTGGCCGACCGATAGCGGCCCGAGGTGACTTCTTGCTCGATGAACGCGCTGTAGTGCTCATCGAGACTGAACGAGGTGTTCTTACCCACGACAACATGTAACCAATCGTTTGGGTAGTGGGTGACGTTGTTTCGGTTTCTCAAAAGCGGACACTAACGCCAGTCGCTAGCACTGGATCACAACCCAGGCTGATCCTGCCCACAGCCCGACGTCCTCCAACCACGGTGGTCGGGCGGCGCACTGTGCGCATTAGCCGGTCTTTATGGGTGCGGGGGCTCCACTCACTGGTCGGCAATTGACACACCGCGCCGTCGGGGCGGGTATTAGTGCGCGCGTGCGCAATGTGCAGGGGGCATAGTCGGACGATTGTGATGTCCCGGACGTCCGGTGGCCGGCCGATAAACTGCTGTGGATGACGGATCCAACGAGCGCAGCGGCGCAGGAAGCTGCGACGGTCACTGAGACCGCGCTGGCGCTTGCCGGGCACGAATTGGACCCATTCACCCGCGAAGTCACCGACGCGATGGGCCGCGGCGAACTCACCGGCGACGAGGCCGCCGAGGCGATCATCGCCCACTTCGCGGGCAGCTCGCAGCTGCGTAGGTGAACGACCACCGCAGCTGGGAGGATTACTTCTGGCCGGACGCTCCTGTCGTCCTGCGCAACAGACTCGGGATCCGGGACCAGCGGATGCTCAAATTCGTCCACGCACCCGACCCGTCGACTACCGGCGAGGAACCACCCTTACTATGAATCACCCTTCTCCAGCACCGGCCCGGTCCAGCACGGCCCCACCTCGCGGCTACAGATCACATGATCTAAACTTCGATTATGCGATCAGGAAGTGCGAAAGCCCCGACCTTTACCCAGGCCGCACGCCGCTCCCAGATCGTGGACTGCGCGATCGAGGTGATCGCCGATGTGGGATGGGCTCAGACCTCGATCCGCAAGATCGCCGATCGAGTTGGCGTCGCGATGAGTGCGGTGCTCTATCACTTCGGCACGAAAGACAACCTGGTCGAGGCGATCATCGAGCAGATGTATCGCTCGGCGCTGGCCGCGGTGGTGCCCGCAGTGGAGGCCGAGTCGACCGCGACCGGAAAGCTCAACGCCTACATCCGGGCGACGGTCAGGTACTTCGATGCGCACCGAATCCACCTGGCCGCGCTGAGCCAGCTCGCTTCGAGTTACCGACCCAACGACGGGCGTTCGTTCAAAGAGTTGGGGCTCAACCCGGCGCTCGCTGAGGAATTGGCAGCGCTGGATGCCGCCCCGATTCTGCGATCCGGCCAAGACAGCGGGGAGTTCGGGGATTTCCCGGTCGACTCCGTCGCGACCGCACTGAGCGGTGCCGGAAACGCACTCGTGGAGAAACTCATGCAGGACCCCAACTTTGACGCCCACCGCTACGGCGAGGACCTCGTGGAAATTTTCGGCCGCGTCGTGCGAGGCCCGCGATGAGCACCATCGCCATCGCCGCCGTCGGCAGCCGCGGCGACGTCGCACCGTTGACCGGGGTTGGCGCGCGACTGCAACAGGCGGGTCATCGGGTCGTGATGGCCGCCTTCACACCGTTCAAGGAGTTGATCACCGGCTGTGGTCTGGAGTTTCGCGAGATGCCGGTGGACTTCACCCCCGGCGCCGACCGCCCTGACAATCCAGCGAAAGCGTTTGTGTCACTGTTCGGGCCACGCGGGATGCGCGAGATGGGGCAGGCGATCATTTCGGCACTGCAAGACGAACCCGCCGATGCTCTGCTGCTCCCGCCGCTCGCAGAGCTCGCGGGTCATCCACTAGCCGAGGCGAAAGGCATCCCCTCGATAGGGGTTCGCATGCAACCCATTTCAGCGACCGCGGCCTATCCGCCGACCGTGCTGGGCGCCTGGTCGGCCGGTTCCCTCGGTAACCGGGCAGCATCAGATGCCGGCGCCTGGGTCATCGACCGCGTCTACCGGCGGGTCGTCGCTGGCTTTCGCCGCGATCTCGGCCTGCCCGAGACGTCAACACGAGCCTTGCGGCAAGCCCGCACACAAGCGCAATGGCCGGTGCTGCACGGCTATTCACCGCACGTCCTACCGCGACCGGCGGACTGGCGGCCCGGGCTGGAGGTGGTGGGCTACTGGTGGCCCGCGTCAGTCGCCGAGTGGGAACCGCCAAGCGTCCTGACCGACTTCCTGGCCGCTGGTCCGGCACCGGTGCTGATCGGTTTTGGTAGCACGACCCCCACCGAACAGCAGGCCCAGCACCTGTCGCGCGTGGTCAGCCAAGCCCTGCGCTTAGCCGGCGTGCGAGGCATTGTGCAGTCCGGCTGGGCGGGTCTGGACGTCGTCGGCGATGACGTCTTGACCGTCGGTGAAGCACCTCACGACTGGCTCTTCCCGCAGATGGCCGCGATCGCGCATCACTGCGGCGCCGGAACGACGGCAGCCAGTCTGCGCGCCGGTGTCCCCAGTATCGCTCTGCCCGGACCGATGGGTGATCAGCCCTTCTGGGCGCAACGACTACAGCAACTGCAAGTCAGCGCCGCCACCATCGCGCAGCGCCACCTCACCGCTCAGCGCCTCGCCGACGCCATCCACATCGCCGTCACCGACCATCAACTTCGTGACAACACACAACAACTCGCCAACCGAATCCATCAAGACGACGGCGCCGCGGCGGTGTTGGCGACCGTCGATTCCCTGCTCGACCAATCCACTATTTGAGGAGGCACAGCGTGGCCGCAGATCGGGCACGGGGGCATGTCATAGAGTTTGGCTATCTACAGGCCGCCGCTGTAGATACTCACACCGGACCTTAAAATCTCACAGGTGACTCCCAACGGACTTCAGGTTGAAGCCGCAAGCGCGCAAGGGGCGAGTGCTAACACGGTGGTGAGACACGCCGGTGTCCCTGATCGTCTGGCGGATCGCCAGTAGTGAGTGCGAACCTCTAGGTATGACTCTGGGTGCGATCTGAGCGGTAGCGGGGGATCGAATGATGCGGGTTTGGGCGTCGGCGACGCTGGCGGTGGTTTCGGCAGTGGGATTGACTTTTGCGGGTGCCTTCCTGACGAGCAGCGGCACAGTCTGGTGGGAGTGGCTTCTCCTCGGGGTGGCAATTGTGGCCGGGATAGCGAGCGGCGTCCTGGTCAAGAGAGAGCGCGACTCGCGAGCTGCGAGCCAGGCGGTGCGGGGCGGGGCCGTGGGGCAACAGACAGCGTCCGGTGAAGGGGCCAACATATCGATCAACGCCGACCATGGTTCGGCGGCCGCGTATCACATGGGTGAAGTGCACATCGGGGAGTCGCGGAGGCGCGGGAAGCGCAAAGAGTCTTGACCGAGGAGGCGGAGGGCCGCCGGGGCGACGACGGTGGTGCCCGGAACATCTATATCAACGCGAGGGACGGGGGTGTGGCCGCCTATCGCATTGATCAGGTGATCATCGATGGCTTGGCCGAATTGCAGGCCGCCACAACCGTCCTCCCTCTCGACGCGTTGGTGGTCGAACCCACGCCGTTCGTCGGCCGCCAATCCGAACTGATGCGGATCGCTGATCTGTTGTCTGGCGCGGACCGTGACCCGAGCAGCAGCATCGTCGTGGTGAGCGGACCCCCTGGGGCGGGGAAAACGGCGCTGGTGCGGCAGGCCGCGACCGCTGCCGCTGCTGCCGGGCGGTTCGACCATGCTCTCTTTGTCGATCTGCGTGGTTACGCGGATGATTCCAACGATCGGGTGCAGCCCGCGGTGGTGTTGTCGAAACTGTTGATCCTGCTCGGGGTCGAGGACTCCGCGATCGCTGCCGATCCGGCCGAGCAGGCTATCCAGTATCAGCAGCGGCTCAACGAGCTCGCAGCGGAAGGAAAATCGGTACTGCTTTGGCTGGATAACGCAAGCGATCCATCGCAGTTCGACCCACTACGGCCCGCCAGTCCCATCCATCGAGTCGCCGTAACGACGCGGGAAACGTTCGGCCACATACCGAAGCCAAAAGTCGTCGACGTCGACGTGATGGGTTCCGACGAAGCGGTCGAACTTCTGATCAGCGCGGTCCGCGCCCGCACTCCGGACGATGGGCGACTGACTCAGGCTCCGCAGGCCACGCTGCGGTTAGCCGAACTCTGTGACCACTTGCCGCTGGCACTGCAGATCGTGGCCGCACTCCTTGCCGATGAACCCGACCGGCCGATCGTCGAGGTGGTCGAGGAGCTAGCCAGCGAGGAGGACAGGCTCAACAGCCTGGACTACGGCACAGACCTCTCCGTGCGGGCCGCGTTTGCGTTGTCCTACAAGAGATTGCCCGACAACTTGAAGCGCCTGTTCCGTCTGCTGTCCGTCGTCCCCGGAGGCGACGTAGGCCTGGTAGCGGCCGGCTGGCTGATCTCTGCATCACACACTGCGGTGCGGCCGCAACTCATGACTTTGGTCCGCAGTCACCTCATCCAGCAGCACGTGCGCAACCGCTGGAGCATGCACGACCTGATCCGCTTGTACTCGGCCGAGTTGTCGGCGGAGCAACCCGAGGACGCTGAGCGGGCGTTGAAGGTAATCGTTGTGAAATACCTCTTGGGTGTCGGAGCTGCGGCCGACTGGCTCACGGGAGTGCCGAACGACAACAACAAGAAATTCTTTCCTACAGCACAACACGCAGCTGCCTGGTTCGAGGAGGAGCGCACCACGGCAGTTGCCATCGTCCTGGCGGTCGCGAGGCGCGCCGAGCCCGAGTACCGCGAGTTAATGCTGGCATTAGCGGTCGGGCTCGGCGAGATATTGGGATCACAGCGGCACTGGCTCAAAGAATTCCACGACGTCGCGGTCGTTGGTGCATCACTTGTCCCCGAGGCGCAGAACCGACACTATGCGGCGTGCGTACTGAACCACTACGGTTCCGCTCTTCGGAAGATGCGCCAGTTCGACGACGCGCTCGAAGCGTTTCGGCGGGCCGCCGAGGTCGCCGAGGAAGCCGGGGTTGACGGTGTGGCAATTGCTGCGCGCACCAACATGGGAAACGTCTACCTCGATCAAGGCCGGGACGTCGACGAAGTCGTCGAAATCTATTGGGAAGATGTACGAGCCTGTCGGGAATCTGATCCGCCGAACCGCCGCGGCGAAGCAAGTGCTTTGAGCAACATCGGCGGCGCGCTGGGGAAAGCCGAGCGGTACCCCGAGGCGCTTCCACCGCTACGGGAAGCGGTTGCCATCTGCCGCGATCTAGACGACAAACCCGGAATCGCCAGCGCAGGTAAGAATCTCGGCGCAGTTCTCGCCCGCCTGGCGCGAATCGAGGACAACCAGGCGTACCTAGAGGAAGCGATCGAACTGCTTCAAGAGGCGGCCGAGATTTATAAGGAGCGTGGCAACGTTTCGGGCTGGGCGGACATCGCCAACAACCTCGGGCAGACGCAGTGCCAGATCCGGCGTTTCGCCGAAGGCATTCCGAACCTTGAGGCGGCCCTCGACTACTTCGAGAGATCTGGTCAGACCGAGTTGGCCGGTCAAGTTCGTGAGGACCTGGAGTCCTACCGGCTGGACGCTGCAGCCGGCCGACCTTGGTCAGCAATCCCGCTGGGGGCGAATCGGTATCGCTTCACCAATACCTCAGGCGGACGCCTCGCAATGATCGCACTGAGGCCATTCGGTGTAACCCATGTCGAGGTCGAAGACAGTCCCGAACCCCACATCGTTCCTGCGCCGGTTGATGCCGGCGCCAGTTTCGTCGCGGTGGTTCGCGGACGCGGTGTGCGTATCACCGCCACGGCGGTGCCGTCGATGACGCACACCTACTCGGACTTCGTGCCGGCCTGACTCTGCCACTATCGTCGGCTACGACGTCGCGGTCATCGTCTTCCCCGAGACCGAGGGGTGGGCCGGTGCGCGGCGTGCTCAATCAGGGCAACATCGACCTCTGCGCGGGATCGCCTCCGTTTCTGACCATTGGGCGGACTACCCGCCTGTCCGTGCGATTGTGCGGCGCGGCTATGGCTGTAGGAATGGATGTGGTTCGTGGGACAAGCGCCGATATAGCCGGCGCGAGACAGATCAGAGAATCCCAGTTCACCGGTACGGGTGTATGCAACCAAACGTGGGAACCTACAGGAACCTTTCGTAGCTGATCGCGTTGTGTGGGGTGTGGGAACCGAGGAGTGATATGCCTGGCAGGGTTGAATGGTCGGAACTTGGGGGCGATGAGGCTGAGACGGTCTTGGCCAACTTGCTTTATAGCGAGCGTAGGTCTTCGACCCGGGTCCGCCCATCGCGTGGTGACTTCGGCATCGACGTGCTAGACCCGAGCAAACGCGAAGCTGGCAAGTACGACGTCTATCAGATCAAGCGCTACGCGAAGACGCTCACTGCCTCGCAAAAGAAGGAGATAGAGAAGTCGTTCCGGCGGGTGCTGGTAGGTCTGGTCCGCAGAGAACCGCCCGTGCCGCTGGGGGATTGGTACCTGATCGCGCCAGTCGACAATACCGTCGACAATCAGCTCGACTGGTTTCATTCCATGCCCGATAACGTCATTAACGAGATGTTCGAGGATGCCGAGCTCGCGCTGAATGAGGACGAAAAGCAACGCATTACCGCGTGGCGTAACGCCCCTGGGCGAGTCATCAAGTGGGAAGGGCGCGCATTTTGCGAGACGCTGGCCGGTGAATACCCCTACGTCATCGACTATTACCTGCACGGTGGCGCCGAGCGTCTCCGCTCGGCGGTGGCTGAGATGTCAGCGATCCTGCGGCGCGACGTATCGGCGGGAGAAGCATTGAGTACGGGAACCGTTGATGACGTGGCGCTCGTAACACCAGCCGAGATTTCTTCGCATCTCGACCGGATATTCAAGGTGCTCGACACTGACCCGCACTTTAGATACGAGTTCAGCATTGACCTCGAACCCGGTGAGATTACGCGCCGTGACGGCATGATTGCAGCCACGCAAGAGATCCAACCCGACGGCCGAACACTTACTTTCCGTGTGTACCAACGCTTCTCCGAGTCACAGCGTGAACGCCCGATCCCATTTCGGCTGCGGTTCGCAGCCGAGGATGCGGCTTTCGATGAAGACGCTTACGACAGTTGGCGTAAGTACGGAACGCCGTTGAGTGCGCCGGCCGAGGTCGACATTGATCTGCCCGGGGGTCTGGGGGCTCCGCTGTCCGGGGGGCTCACCGAGGTACTCCTTCAGGGCCAGGGCGAAGACTATGCTGCACGTTTTCGCGTCCGCAGGTCCGACGGAACATACAGCCCCACATTGACCTTCTCGATCACGGCTAGGACCGGCCCCGAGCAGACCGGCGTGTGGGAGTCGGGCACTGATGAGTCGGGTTATCTGACGTTTGACACTCGTACGGATCTTGAAACACGTTCCGGCACCTGGGGTTTCACCAGGGCGCGAATCGTCGGTGAGGAGATCGATGCAGTCCTACCCTGTATCGAGTTCCTCCAGAGCATCGCCACTGGCAACGTTTTGGAGGTCGCTCAGCGAGTCGGCCCGTTCGTCGACTACCGTGAGATCCCTTCTCATGAGGCCGCCTTCCCCGACGATGTCATGGTCTATCTGCGGGCACTGTCTGTCATTCAGACTTCGACGTCTACGCCAGTCCTTATCCCGGATTTGACGACTGTTAGCGCCGCTGATGCTCGCGACGTAGCCGAGGCCGCGGCACTGATCGGTGGTCAGACCGTCTTCGGCGACTGGGCATCAATCCGGTTCAAGGACGATGCATCCTCGCCGACAGTAGGGCCAAACCTAGAGGCGCGTGAGGTCAGTCTTGACGACCACTATGAGGTCCAGATCATCGAACCGTTGATCGTGAAGATCGGCGACCAAGAGTTGACGCTCGGTGCTGTCGAAAGGCGCTTGCTGTCAGTGGGTTACGAGGTCGACGATGGCGAGATCGTCGGCCGACCGCTCACCAATGACACCGCTTACCGCCGATACTTAAGAGGCCTGCCTGCGCCCGACCGAAACAGCCGGCCGGTGAAGGGAAAGTATCTCGGCACTCGGTCGGAGGCGTTTGACGAGCAACAGTAATGCCCGATCAATAGGCCAGTCTGCTGCGGGAAGCGGCAGGTAACAGTGACGCGCTGCCACCGGTGAGTACCTTCGAAGCGTGACCCGCGCTTCGTTGTTCCCCGACCGCCTCGTGGCCCCTGCGCCCATGTTGGCGACGCTGGGCCAGGCCCCGCACGGCGGTCAGTTTGCTGTAGAAGTGAAGTTTGATGGCCAGCTTCACTGAACTTGTCAAGTCCTCGTCCAGTTGAGGAACTTTGTCGGTGGTGCTTCTTGACGCCGTAGTTTGCGTCGCATCCAATCGGTTCGGCTGCGAACCTGATTGGCGTCGCCGCTAAGCGAGGTTCCCTAGTTTCAGTGAAACAACGGTGTACGCGTTGGCTGCGCCGGTACGAAGGCGGCGAAGCTGCGTTGGCCGACCGGTCCTCGCGTCCCACGCCGCAACGCACCAGCAAGCAGGTTGATCACATAGTGCACGCAGCTCGGCGACGCCCCAAGCGTGGCACCGCGGTACAGCCACATACACGGACGGCACAACCATCAGCGACATAAGGCAACTGAGCGAACAGGTTGGTACGGGCGTTAGCGTGGGATACGAGGACCTCCTACGGGCGAATGCCAGACACCTTCACTCCGTCAGGACGTCCTCCCAATCTCAAGAAGGCACGTGGATAACGTCCCGGCGATCGAGGCCGGCCCGGTGGTTACGGTGTCTGTTCTTCGCTGAGCAACTCGATCATCTTGTTGAGCACCGCCAACCCGTCAGCAAGCGAGTCGATCTCGTCGGTGGAGAGCTGGTCAAGGATTCCCGCCAGAGTCGCTCGCCGCGCCTCGCGGGAATTGTCGGCGATGCGTTGCGCCTCGGCGCTGAGCCGTAGTCGGCCCACACGCCGGTCCGTCGGGTCCACCTCGCGGATGACCAGGCCGTCACCGGAGAGCTTGGAGACCAGCGTGGAGGCGGTATTGGCTACCAGGCCGAGTTCGGCCGCCGCAGCGCTCACCGAGATGCCGGGTTGTCGGCCGATGAGCCGCACCAGGTCAGCTTGCGACTCGGGCAGTCCGGTTACGAAGGCGCGACCGGCCGAGCGGCGCACATGGCGCCGGAAACGCCCGAGGGTGTCGAAGATGTCAGCCGCAATTCCGGAGTGGTTGACCACACCTTGCATAATACCTCTGGGTCCGAGCTATGATGCGGGTGGTTGCGGTGTGCGATCGGTGCGAACGTTCGGCAACGTGAATCCCTTGATACAACCGAAGGAACTACATGTCATACCCCCATACCGAGACCCTGACAGTCACCGAGGGTGGCCAGCCGATCGAGTTCACCTTCGCCGAAATGTTGAAGTACCACGGCTTCGGCTTTCCCGGCGGGGTGGCCCATGCATTCAAGGTCATGGAACGCGGCTTCCCCCTGCTGGACGACGGCAACGCGCCCGAGCGCGCTGACCTCTCCATCGAAACTGCGTTCCCCGGCCCGGGAGGCCGTGACGCATTTGAGATGGTCGCCCGGGTCGCGACCGGTGGGCGCTATCACGTCGACGTGGCGCTGGCCGGTGACGACATTCTGGAAAGCCCGAAGGGTAAGTACCTTTTCCGGTTGAAGTACCGGGGCCGGACCGTCGATCTCACGCTGCGTCCCGGACTGGTTGCCGATGAATTCATCACGCTGGCACGCAAAGAAGGCCGTAGCTCTGAAGAGGAAGAGCGTCTCGTCTGGCTCAAGAAGGATATGGCACAACGCCTTCTGAGTCACCCGGCCGAGGAGGTCTACGACGCGACAGTTCGGTGATGTGACCCCGCGCTGAAGACGGTCCGGCGAGTGTCGAACCGCTTGGGACAGTGCGTTGTCGGTGCCGAAGGTTGCCTCCGGCACCGATCACGCGCTGCTATGCCCCGCCTTGAACGGCCTAACCGTGCGGGTTGCGAGACGCTCAATCGCCGGACTCGATCCGGCAGCGATGATTGCTGTTTGCCGCAACATTAGTGTCTGCGCCACAACGACTTTCGGTTTACCCCGGGTTGGTCGGAACAAGTTGCACAGTGCGCCCTGGTGTGACGCGCTGCACGCAAGACACCTGTCCGAGTTTCCGCGCGCACAAATCCATTGAGCCTGACCATCTTTCACCTCCACCATGGGGTAGCCGGGAGCATCCTTCGCGTGCTAAAACAGGACAGGTATGGTTCGCCTAACCTAAGGAAGTTGACTTGACCTGTTATCTCAGGCTGCATGAAGTCGCCATCGCGGTGCACCCGACGCCTGGGCCGGGCGGTAGCGGCGCGACGAACTGGGATGAGATTCACCGGTTGTGGACCCTCGCCGGCGGAGTCGACGGCCGCGATGCCGCGCTCGATGCGATGCCGGTGACGCTGGTCGACATGGATGATCTGCCCGACGCCGACCTGGAGGGGTTTGCCGGCCTCATCATCGCGGGCCGCGCCGACCAACTGCTGCTGGCCGGAATGAAACAGCGCATCGCCGACCTGCTCGACCGGGGTGGCGCCGTGGTGTTCAGCGGCCAGCTCTCCGAAGACTGGCTGCCCGAAACCACGACTTTTGAACAACATCAAGTCAAAGCGGACACGGCAGGACCGCCGGTGCTCGGCGACCACCCGGTGTTCGCCGGCGTCGAACCCGAAGAGCTCGGGCACTCGTTCCTCTACGCCAACGGCTGGCATCGTCCACCCGAGCATGCCGAAGTGATCGCGTGGCGAGCCGACGAGACGCCGGGCACCTACGTCGCGAAGGCCGGGGCCGGCACGGTTCTGGTGCACAGTGGCAACAACCTCATCGCGAACGGGGTCACGACCACCACCGCGGCACGGATCATGCCGCAGCTGGTTCAGTGGATCGCGGGCGCCACCCGATGACCGGTCTGGTTGCGCTGACCAGCGGATCGGCCGCAGAAACCGCGACGTTCGCCGAGCCGCAGCACCGCGCGCACCTCTATGCGGTGGTGTACACCGGCGAGACAGGAAGCTCGGCGATCGACGACGCGATGGCCGTCTGGGTGCCCGAGGGCACCCCCAAACGCCGGTTGTCCCGACTGGCTCCGCAGCTGGAGGCACTGCTGGACCGCGGCGGGATCGTGCTGATGTTCGGTGAACAGCAGGGCGGATGGCCGCGTTCGCTGCGCTGGACCTTCCGTCCGGTCGGTGGCGCCGGCCAGACCCGCATCGGCGGGGCCTGGTCGGACACCGAGGTGGGCGCCGCGGGACAGGCCCTGCACCACCACGGTGTCCTCGATGCGCCCGCGGGCGCCGAGGTGTTACTCACCGCACCCGACGGGGCGGCCGTCGCCTACCTGGACCGCCCCGCCTCGGGCGGCACGCTGATGGTCAGCACCATCGATCCGCTCGCGCATTTCGGCCACACCCGGGCGCCCGGCAGTGCGCGGTTCCTGGCCGCCTTCCTGCCCTGGGTGACCAAGACCCTGCTACCTGGAGCCGCCCGATGACGCTCAAATGGACCGCGATGCTGTGCGCGTCGGCCTTGCTGGCCGCCGGATGCTCCGATAACAGCTCCACACCGACTGCCGGCCCCGAGACCACCGACCGGCTCACCGTGGCAATCCCGCTGGACGTCGGCCCGGTCAACATCTTCGTCGAGCACGAGGAATGGATCAGCGAGCTGGTCTACGACAAGCTCGTCGCACCGTCGCCGTTCGTCGACGACCCGCAACCGTGGCTGGCCTCGGAGGTCACCATGGTCGATCCCAGCACCTGGGACGTCACCGTCCGCGACGACGTCACCTGGCACGACGGTGAGCCGTTCACCGCCGCCGATGTGGAGTTCACCTTCGCCTACGCCCAGGAGGCCGACACCGGACGCTGGACCCACCACGTCACGACGATCCCCGAGATCACCTCGACGACCCAGATCGATGCAAACACAGTGCGTTTCGAGTGCGCGTTCGCCTGCCCGGAGCTGGGCACGGTGACGCTTGCCGACCTCCCGATCCTGCCCGAACACATCTGGTCGCAGATTCCACCGGAGAGTGTCAAAGAAGTCACCGCGCTGCCGGTCGGCACCGGCCCGTACCGGCTCGCCGAGTACGACCCCATCACCGGCTACCGATTCACCGCATTCGACGAATATTTCGGTGGCACACCGCGAGTGAACGAACTGGTGATGCAGGTCATCGAGGATCCCTCGGCCACCTTCACCGCGCTGCGCGCCGGCGAGATCGACGTGGCATCCCGGCAGGTCCCGCCGGAGTTGCTGGACGTGTTCGAAGCCTCCGACACGATCGAGGTCGTCAACACCACCCCGCTCGAGCAGGTCGACCTCCGGATGAACTACACCAGGCCGATGTTCACCGACCCCCTGGTCCGCAGCGCGATATCACTGGCGCTGGACAAGGAGGAGTTGCTCGACGTCGTGATGCTGGGCCGTGGACGCCCAGCGACGCAGGGGCGGATGCATCCCGACTCGCCGTGGGCCGACCCGCAGGCGTCCACGCCGACCGATCCGGAGCGCGCACGCGCGATCCTCGACGACGCCGGCTACCGCGACACCAACGGGGATGGTCTGCGCGAGAGCCCTGACGGCACTCCGATCGCACTCACCCTGGAGGTGAACGGCGCCGAACCCACCCAGGTCCGTGCGGCCGAAGTCGTCGCCGAACAGCTCGGTGCCGTCGGCCTCACGGTGACCGTGACGCCACAGGACGCCGGGCGGCACGCAACCTCGAGCAACCGGATGGAAACCTTCGACCTGTTGGTGCGGGACGGAGTCCCCCATACGGTGGCCGACCCCACGCAGTATGTGCTGAGCCTGTTCTCGGGTTCCTCCTGGAATCTGGAGGACTTTCCCTACCCGGAACTGCAGGAGCTGGTGGACAACTGGAAGCAGACCGCGACGTTGGAAGACCGGCGCGAGGCGGGCTTCGAGATCCAGCGATTCTTGAACGAGGTGCCGCCGGTGGTCGCGCTGTACCACCCCGACAAGTACTTCGCCTACCGGGCCGGTAGCTACGGCGGGTTCGTCGACTCACCCGGGTACGGCATCATGCACAAATGGTCGTTGATTCCGCTCGACCGGGCCAAGGCGGCCAATGCGGTGGTGACGCGGTGACGCACCCGCGCCTGTCCGACGAAGTGTGGACGGCGGCCCCGGGGGGATGAAGTCGGGCCGGCTACTGGCGAGGGTCGGGCAGTACGCGTTGGTGTTGTGGGCTGCGGCCACACTGAACTTCGCCCTGCCACACCTCTCCCGTGGCGATCCGGTCGTCTACCTGTACGGCGAGGGCGGGGACCTCGCGCCAGAACTGTTGGAGCGGCTCCGGGCCGGCTACGGCTTGGATCGGCCGGTCCTTGAGCAGTACGGCGCGTTTTGGGCCGGCTTGGCACGGGGTGACCTGGGGACATCCGTCGAGTTCAACCGGCCGGTGGTCGATGTTCTGCTCGACTACCTACCCTGGACGGTCGCGCTGGCCGCCGTATCGATCCTGCTGGCTTTCGTCATCGGCACACTGCTGGGCGCGTGGGCGGCTTGGCGACGGGGCACCCGTCGCGACGCGGGCTCGGTCATCGGGGTCCTGCTGCTCGATGCGATGCCCGGCTTCTGGATCGGCATGATCCTCGTCGCGGTGTTCGCGGTCCAGCTCGGCATCTTCCCGTCCTACGGTGCTGCGGCGATCGGCGGCGAGGGCCTCGGGTGGCTCGCCGACGTCGCCGCGCGGATGGTGCTGCCGGTGGCCACTATGGTGCTTGCGACGCTCGGCGGGTTTTTTCTCCTGGCCAGGGCCGCGATGACCACCGTCCTGGACGAGCCGTTCGTCCGGCTCGCGCGGGCCAAGGGCCTCTCCGAACGACGGATCGTGCTCACCCACACCCTGCGCAACGCGCTGCTGCCGGTGTACACCAACGTGACGCTCGCCGTCGGGACGCTGTTGTCCGGCGCCGTCGTCGTCGAAACAGTCTTTGCCTATCCCGGGATCGGCCGATTGATGTTCAATGCGGTCATGGCGCGGGACTATCCCCTGCTCCAGGGCGGTTTCCTGGTGATCACGCTCGGGATCGTGGCGGCAAATCTGTTGGCAGACCTCACCTACCCCCTTCTCGATCCACGAGTGCGCACCCGACGGCGCGAGCCTGCCGAGACGGCGTCGGGCACCACGGTGCCGGCATGAGAACCCGCTCGCGGTTACTCGCGATGGTCGGCCTCACCCTGCTCGGGATGCTCGTGTTCGTCGCCCTGGCGGCACCGCTGCTGGCGCCCTACGCGCCGGGCGATCGGGTCGGGCGGCCGTTCTCGGCTCCGTCGGCCGCTCATTGGCTGGGCGCCAACGACGTGGGGCACGATCTGCTGTCCGAGCTGATCTACGGTGCGCGGATCTCACTGCTGATCGGAATCATCGCGGCGGTGGCGGCGACGGTCATCGGGGCGAGCGTCGGGCTGCTCGCGGGTTATGCCCGGGGCTGGGTGGACACCGCGTTGATGCGGTTCGTCGACGTCATCTTGGCGTTGCCGGTGCTGCCGCTGACCATCGTCATCGGCGTGTTCGCCGGGCCGGGCCTGATCACCCAGGTCATCGTCATCAGCGCGGTGATCTGGGCCGGTATCGCGCGCGAGCTGCGGGCGCAGGTGCTGTCCCTGCGCGAACGTGACCACATCCAGGCGCTGCGCGCGATGGGTGCCGGAGCGGGCTACGTCCTCCCTCGACACATCCTGCCCGCGGTCGCCCCGCTGCTGGTGCCGCAATTCGTCCTCGCCACCAAGTCCGCAATCCTGCTGGAGGCGTCCCTCGCGTTTCTCGGGCTCGGTGACATCACCGCCAAGAGCTGGGGCACCACCCTCTCGAATGCCCACGCGCGCAGCGCCTTCCTCACCGACGCCTGGCTGTGGTGGGTGGTCCCACCGGGCCTCGCGATCGCGGTCACGGTGCTGGCTTTCGCACTGCTCGGCTACGCCTTCGAAGAACGCGCGCGGCCATCGCTGCGCGACGGCCTGCCGTCTCGCTCCGCGCCTACCCGCGCCGCCGGCCCGGTCGACGTGGATGCGCCGCCACTGGCGATCGAGAATCTGGCCGTCACGTATCAGTCCGACCGTGGCGTCATCACCGCCGTGGACGGTCTGAGTCTCGCCGTCGAGGCGGGCGAGCTGGTCGGCGTGGTCGGGGAATCCGGTAGCGGCAAATCCACGGTCACCGCGGCCGCCCTCGCGCTCCTGCCCCCGGCGGCGACGGTGACCGACGGCACCGTCTCGGTGCAGGGGCGAGACCTGGCAACGCTCACGGCCGAGGAGCTGCGGGCATTGCGCGGCGACCGGATCGCGTTGGTCCCGCAGGACGCGATCAGTGCGCTGAACCCGGTGCGCACCATCCGCTCCCAGCTCACCGAAGCGGTTCGCGCGCACCGATCGACCACGCGGGCCGCGGCGCGGGCGCGCGCCGACGAGCTGCTGAGCCTGGTCGGACTCGACCCGGCGCGCGGCGGGAACTATCCGCACCAGTTCTCCGGGGGCATGTGCCAACGCGTCGTCATTGCGATGGCACTGATCAATGACCCCGCAGTGGTGGTCGCCGACGAACCGACCAGTGGGCTCGACGGTGTCGTTCAGGGCGGGGTGCTCGACCTGCTCGATGAACTGCGCCGCCGGCTCAATCTGGCACTGCTGATCGTGTCGCACGATCTGAACGTGGTGGGGCGGGTCGCCGATCGGATCGCGGTGATGCAGGCCGGTCGGATCGTCGAGATCGGCCCGACCGAACGGGTGCTCACCGCGCCCACGCACCCCTTCACCCGCAGCCTGGTCGATGCGGTACCGCGTCTGACGACCGCGGGACCACCACCGTGATGAGCGAGCAGTCCCCCGCGCTCGACATCGAGGGGCTCGTCGTGAGCTTCGGCTCGGTACGGGCTGTCGACGGGTTCGATATCGAGATCGCGGCCGGGGAAACTGTCGGCCTGGTCGGCGGCTCCGGTGTCGGGAAGTCAACCGTCGCACAGGCCGTCGCCGGACTCGTCACGCCCGACTCGGGGGCCATCCGGTTGGACGGGATCGACCTCGTAGGACTGCGCCGACGGGCCGCGCGACGACAGCGACGGCGGTTGCACCTGGTGTTCCAGGACCCCTACGCCGCCCTGCCCCCGGCCCTGCGAGTCCTCGACATCGTCGCCGAACCGTTGGTCATTCACCGCATCGGCGACCGGAAAGAACGCCGGGCGCGAGCCGCCGATGCGCTGACCGCCGTCCACCTGAAACCCCGCCACCTCACCCGATACCCGCATCAGCTCTCCGGCGGCGAACGGCAGCGGGTGGCATTCGCCAGAGCGCTGGTGACCGAGCCTCGGTTGGTGCTTGCCGACGAGCCCACCCGGATGCTCGATGCGACGCTGCGCCGCGACATGGTCGATCTGATGAGCGAACTGGCGGCCACCAAAGGTGTTGCGGTCCTGCACATCACCCACGACCTCGCCCTGGTGGGGCACGGTTGTGAACGGGTGGCAGTCATGCGGCGGGGTCGGGTCGTCGAGTACGGCCGCACCACCGAGGTGTTCGATGCGCCGCAGCACCCGTACACGGCGGCACTGGTTACGGCCGCTCAACGCACGAGGGCGAAGCCATGAGCAGCATTGACGACACGATGTCGATCGTCCCGCCGTCGATCCGCAGAATCGTGCCGTCGATAATTGGGCCCGCCATCGCTGGCCATGAAGGTGATGATGTCGCCGTACCCGCGGGGGTGTCGTAGCGACGTGCCGGGATCCATACCAGATATTCCTGCTGGACCTTGGCCCCATTTCGGTGCTGCTGTTCGGCAACGCAGCAAGTTACGGTCGATCGCCGCTTGGCCGGCGGTGCGAGGCGGAAACGACGACATTCGGACGAAACAACGTCAATCTCCACCCCCGCCCGACATTCTCGACCAATCCAGCGATGCCGAGCGGTGCAGTCCCCGACGCTTATCGATCCTCGCAACGCCCCTCTTCATGAACCGACTATATCGACCTAGATCACAGGATTGGGCAGATCTGGCATCGCATCGAAATATGTTGCGAAGTAACCGATCACCACATAGTAAGCAGAGGAGCCGCGACTCCATGGGCGGCACCCTTGTCGAGCCGAACGGGCGAGCGTCCACCCATCCGCGTGACATGCGAAATCGACATCTGAGGGTATGCTGAGCGGCTCGCCTCTATGCAATCCCGCGGTCAGCCACGCCGATGTCGGGATCCGCACGAGACTCCCTCCGCGTGCTCACCGGGAGTTTCTCACAGGCCGGAGATGATGTCGTTGAGGCTGTAGCTGAGCGGCTGTTCGAGTTGCGCGTAGGTGCACGTTCGTGGGTCACGGTCGGGCCGCCAGCGATTGAATTGCGCGGTGTGCCGAAACCGGTCGCCTTCCATGTGGTCGTAACGGACCTCAACCACTCGCTCCGGCCGTAGCGGCATGAAGGAGAGGTCTTTGCCGGCGTTCCATCTGGACCCTGCATTCTTGCGGGGTGTGCGGTCACCGGCTTCATGAGCTTCCCAATTCCAGGGGTGGTCTTCGAAGCTCGTGACGAGAGGCTGTAACTCGGTGAATAGCTGCCGCCGCTTGGCCATCGGGAACGCGCCAATGACGCCCACCGAGGCAAGGGTGCCGTCGTCGGTGTAGAGCCCGAGCAGCAGCGAGCCGATCGCGTCCTTGCTGGACTTGTGCACTCGGTAACCGGCAACAATGCAGTCGGCGGTCCGCTGATGTTTGACTTTGAACATGACCCGCTTGTCAGGCTGGTAGGTGACCGTCAACGGTTTGGCGACCACTCCGTCGAGGCCGGCCCCCTCCAAGTCGTCGAACCATCGCCGGGCGGTCGCGAGGTCGGTGGTCGCTGGTGTGACGTGGACAGAGAAACCGGAGTCGGCCAACGCCGCAACGAGTGCGGCGCGGCGCTCGGTGAACGGCCGTCGGGTGTAGTCCTCGTCGCCCAACGCGAGAAGATCGAACGCTATGAACGACGCGGGGGTTTGTTTGGCGAGCATTCGTACTCGCGAGTCGGCGGGGTGAATGCGTTGTTGCAACGCCTCGAAGTCCAGTCCGTGGTCGGTGGCGATGACGATCTCGCCGTCGATCACGCAGCGTTCGGGCAGTTCAGCGGTGACGGCGGCGACCAGTTCGGGGAAGTACCGCGTCAACGGCCGCTCGTTGCGGCTGCCCAGTTCAACCTCGTTACCGTCGCGGAAGCAGATCGAGCGAAAGCCGTCCCACTTCGGTTCATAGGAGGCGTCGGCAGGGATGGTCGGCACCGACTTGGCTAGCATCGGCGAGACCGGCGGCATCACGGGTAGCTTCATCGTCTCATTGTGGTCTCTGCTCGGCGAACGGGTTGCTGCCGTGTGAAAGTCGTTGTTGTGCCTCGGATTGTCGAATGCGCAGGTGCTTGATGCTTTCTTCCAACGCGGCGACCTCGCCGAGCCATGCCCGGTCCTTCGCCTCGACGAGGCGCTGTTCGGCGTTTTCCGTCATCTCGTTGATGCGGCCCAGCTGGGCGGGGTCGACGCGCAGGAAACGGCATCGCGTGCACGCGTGCTCATGGACGCAGGGCGTGCCGTAGGGGCGGTGACACTCGCCGAGGGCGACGCGGCGCAGCAGGAAGTGCTCTTCGAAATCGGCCCACTCGTCGTCGTCGGCGACCTTGGCCTCCTCGAACGGCCGCAGTTGGCGGCGGCGTTCGATGAACGCCTGATGGGCAGTGACGATGTGCTCGGGGAACACCGCCGTGTAACCGCGCGTGGTGTCGAGGTTGAGATGCCCCAGCAGGGCTGCGGCGATGTGCAGCGGCAGGCCGTTATTGACCGCGTCGGTGGCGAACAAGCGGCTTGTCTCCGCAGTGGTCGTGTGCGGTTGGGTTCGTGTTGCGTTTGACGTGGCCGATTCTCGGCGCGTAGTTCGTGACGCTGATTGCCGATCGTGTGGCGATAAACCCAAATCGTTTGTGATGGACGTCACTGCCGACGGGGTCAGCATGGTCCGATTACTTTCTGCCGGGGTTTCGGGCGACTCTGGAGGCAGGTGACGGCTGCTGCCGGGTTGTCGGCGGCGCGGAGTCGAAGGATCTCGTCGTGTTGGGCAGCGATGCGGGCCAGGGCCTGGCTCCGGAAGTCGGTGAGGTCCTGGATTGTGGAATTGGATTGGGCGAGGTTGGTTTTGAGCTTGTCAACCTCTGCTTTGAGGCGTTCGATCTGAGCGACTTTCGGGTCCGGGGTTTCTCCCGCCTCTTGCAATTGCTGGAGTCGGTGCTCGAATTCGGTGCGTAGGTGCGCGTAGGGCCGGGTGCCGTAGAACGCCGTGCGGTCGACCCCGGCCTCGAGTGCGAGGGTCTTGATATCGCAGCTGCCGCCGGGCGGGATCTCGCCGCGCAGCAGCCGGTCCATGGCGGCGCGGATGCAGTTCTCGTTGTGGACGCGTTGGGCGGCAGTGATTCTCATGCTTGCTCCTCGGTTGCGCCGGTCCCGGTGGCTGTGTCGATGCTGGTGATGACCCGGACGGCGCGGTCGTAGTCGGTCTGTAGTCGGGTGTGTTCGGTGGTGCGGGTTTTGCCGAGTTGGCCGAGGAGGGTCTTGGTGAGTTCGGCGTGCTCGGCCCAGATGGGCCGGTGGTGCTGGTGGTGGGTGGCCTGCGGACAGCGCGCGGAGTCACACATGCCGATCATCGGGCGGTCCGAGGTCGGGGTGCCGGCGAGTTTCAGGCAGAGTGCGCGCGAGGGATCGGTGAACCAGCAATAGTTCGCCGGGCCGAGATGCAGTGCCTTCGCGCGTTTGGACAGCAGGTTGAGGATGTCGCGGTCGTTGCGCTGGATCTTGGGCGCCGCAATCGCTTCGGTGTCGAGGTCGGTGTCGATGCTGGCGAAGAATTCGGTCAGGTTGCGGGCACCGGGCCCGGCGGGCAGGATTCCTTGCTGGTAGTTGCGGAACTCGGCCAGCACGAGCTGGAGTTTGTGGTCGGCCTCGAGCTTGTTGACTTCGGCCAGCAACTCCGCTTGAGCACCGCCCGGTCGAGCCGCATAGCCTTCTGTAGTGGCGGCAGCGATATGTTTGAGGTGCAGTTTTGCTGCGAGAACACCGCCGGGCCGGTAAGCCATCTCCAACGCAACCGTGCGCCTCAGCATCCGCAGTGCTACTGGTTCGTCGGGGATCGGGGCGAGTCCGAGGCGGGCCCCGGCCGGGGAGTTCACCCAGGCGCGAAACCATAGGTAACGGACCCGGAAGCTGAACCGGGACAGCAGAAGAGCGCCCTCGTGGGGGTCGTCATGGAGCTGTTCGATGAGCTCGATTGCGCGGTGGACCGGTTCGATGACGACCCATTCGTCGTCGGTGCCACCCAGGCCCTGGCCTTTGATGATCTTGCTGGCGACGCGGTAGCGCTTCAGACCGGGTATCGGTTCCTCGACCGGGCGGCAGCAGCCGACCCGCAGTTCCATCAGCTCGCTGGCCCGCATTCCGGACGCGGCGGCCAGGACCACGATGGCCGCGGTGCGGGTGATGCCGATCAGGGCGACCGCTTCGGATCGGTGCAGTGGCAGTGTCCAGGGCAACAGGGCTGAGTCGTCGGCGGTCGGTGCCTGTGCGGCGTTGCGGGCGAAAACCTTCTCGACTCCGACAGTGTGGAGGGTGTCGATCAGCGGTTTGCGCAGCGCGGGCATCCATTTCGCCCAAAACTGGACGTATCCGGCCTGCCGGGCCAGGGCTCCGGTGGAGACCGGCAGCAGCGGGTTGTTCGCGTCCCAGCCAGCCGTGAGTCGGCGTCTGACATCGTGGTCTTCGAGCATCGGCAGAGGCGTGTTGGTCACCCTGTGGTCGGCCAGCAGTTTGTTGATGTCGCTGATCATCGCCGACGAGCCATGACGAAGGCCCGGTGCCTTCGTAGCCCAAATGCGGTCGATGTGGCGGATCTGCTCGTGCAGCTCGACAACGTGTGGGCCGAGGGTCTGCACCAGGTGCAAGGCCGCGGCGAGCATCGGCTGCAGCACTTCGGCAGGGACGGCCGGCGTCTTGTTTCCCTCACGACCAGAAGGCATTTCGGCGACCGCTGACGCTGTCGCGCCGCCCCAAGGACGCAGATCGGCCGGAACCCGGTCGGTGGTGAACAGGTCACGGTAGTCGACCAGGTCGACGATCATCTGCGCGGCAGCGCGCCGGAGGCCGGGGCTCTGCTCGCCCACGACGGTGCCGTCGGAGTCGGTGACATAGCGTCGGAATCCCAGGTAGTCCTCGCAGAGGCGGGTATCGACTTCGGTGAGGGCAGTGATTCCCCGCCGGTCGAGCCAGCCGAAGAACGTCCCGGCCTCGTAGAGTCGGCTGTAGCAGCTGGTCAGATGCAGTGCGGTGCGGTAGGCGCGCGGCAGCCGAACCACGGCATCATGGTTCGGGGCAAGCAGCGCCAGGATCAGCTCCTTGACGACCAGCCGCCAACGTGGGTCGGTGATGGTGGTGAAGTCGAATCGCCGCCGGTAGAGGGCCATCTGGACCGGGAGCCCGACGACGTCGGTGAAATCCCACAGGTCGTCGTCGAACACCGGTCGTGAGGTGCGGTCTGGCAGCGTGAGCCCGGCTTCGCGGCAGATGTCGGCGCCGGTGAACGGGGACCGTGGGGGTGTGCCGGGTGCCGTGGTCGCGATTGTGCTTGTCATGCGGTGAGTTCCTCCGGGCGCAAGGGGATTTCGTTGTCGCTGTCGGTGATTCTTGTGGCTGCGGCGGTGAGTTCGGCGGGGTCGAAGCGGTCCAGGATCTGGTCGATCCGGGCGGCGTAGCGGCCGAAGACGGTCATGAAGTGGGCGGCGGGCATCTGCTGCCACTGGCGGGAGAAGAATGCCTTGAGCCGCAACAGGTTCACCGCGTGCCGGGGAGCGAACACCGCCAGCGGGCAAAGCAGGCAGACCCACGGACGTGCCGGGCATGGTTTCCCGGCCGGTCCGTGCAGCCCGGAAAGCTGATCGGCGCAGGCCGCGGTGAATACATCCCGCGTGCCACCGACCAGCTCGGCGAGCACGCCTTCGTCGAGCTTCATCACCGCCAGCAGTTGCGGGTAGCCCTCGACGAGTGCTGCGGCGTCTTCCGCGGTGATCACGGTCGGTGGGTGTGCGCGGCGGAGGATGTCGTGCTGGGGCGTCGGCGATGATCGTCTCGACGGCGTGGCGTTGGCCGGGAGTCGTTGCCGACAGGTAGTGGTCGCCCTCGACCGCCGGGGTGTGGTTCGGGTCGATCGTGGCGCGCGCATTCCCGGTCCAGGACTTCTTGTCTCGCATCGCGTGGTGCGTGGTGCGGATGCGGGACCGGTGCAGTTTCAGCGGCTCGCCGTCGTCGCCGACGATGCTGTGGCGTTGCATCCACCGCCCGGTCGCCGACCGGTTCACCTCGCCGAGGCGGCGGGAGTAACCGGGCTGGCTCATCCCCAACCACAGCGTGGTGCGCTCGTCCGGTGGCACGAAGCGGCGCAGCAGCGCCGAGTGCGCCAGCCACTGCTCGAGCAACCGCACCGCTGGCCGCGGCAAGGTGGTGCTCTCGGCGGCGGTGCGGCGTTTGACATAGGACAGCAGAACAGTCGAATCCCCGGCCCAGTCGATGTCTCCGACCTCCAGGTCGGCGATACCGTCCGGGACGATGCCGGAGTAGATCCCGAACAGCAGCCGGTAGGCGACCACGACTTCGAGGTGCGGGAACATCGCTTGCGCAGCCTCGTGGAAGACAGTGGTGACTCCTCGATGGCGGAAGACGTTGATAGACATGCCAATCGTCTCAGCGGCCTCGCAGCTGCCGAGAGGGCCGTGCGTCGCCAGCAACCAGCAGAAGTTCTGGTGAGACCACGCGCCCGCGCCCGGATGCCGCCCTCCGGGAACGGACGCCAACGCATGCCGATGCGTGGCATAGGAGTCATCGACCTGCTGTCGGCAGACCGCGGTAAGTCGCTGCCATTCAGCCTCGGAGTAGGGCGGCAACGGCCGCCGATTCGGCTGAATGTTGAAGTGCCGCCCGGCGGCCAGTTCCACCACGCCGTCGCCGACACGGCCGCCGGATCGCGCGTAACCCTCCACCAAGGACCGAGTCAGCGCCTCCAACCAGTTCGGGCCCGCCATCCAGAACTGCGCCAACTGCCCGCGCCGCAGATCGGCGATGCCGCCGGTGAACCCCTGATCGGCGAGCGCTCGCACCATCCTGTGCAACCCACGCACGTAGTGGCCGACCGTGCCAGCGGTATCGGCACTGCCGTGGGGGTGTATCAGCTCCACCAAACCGACGGCCAGATCGCGCGCCAACCTGGGGTTCGGCGACCCCGTAAGGTCGAATTCGGCTCTGCTGCCGTCACTGAACACGCAGCTCAGACCGAGCGGAGTGTCAACAACCATCGTCGGCATCACAACACCTCCTCGGCGTCGTCGTGGAATTCGGCGTCGGATTCCCGCTGCGCGGCGTCCTCGCCGACGAGTCCGGATTCCACGCCGGCGGTTTCGTAGGCTTGCCGGTAAATCCGGGTCGTATCAAGGCGTTTCAGATACTTTTCCGTGGTCAACACCGTCGAGTGACCCAACAGGTCCCGCAGCACCAGCAGCGGATCGGCCTTGGTCAGGTAGAACACCAGCGCCGCGTCGGCGTCGGTGTCGCGCACCAGCTTTGCCGCCTGCCGGTAGTAGCCGGTCACCAAATATTCCAAGGTCTGCATCGAGAACGAATGCCGCAGCCGGTGCGGGTGAACATGCGGGAACCGTGGCTCGAACCTCGCGCGGATCCGGTCGGCGGTGCGCTCGAACACCGTCGCCCACGCCGTGAACGGGCCACCATCGGCTTTCACCGCCAGCAGGCACGACCCGCCCTTCGGTGCCACCAGCCGACGCCGCTCGGCCGGGGTCAGCGACTCCCACGACCGGCGAACACCGTTGACCCGGCCACCCCGCGCATCCGGGTCGCTCACCAGCAGCGGTTCACCCCACCGTCGCGGCGGTCGCCAGGCCGACCCTTCGGTGACGGCCGCGCGGTCAAGCTCCAGGTAGTCGTGCAGCCCGGCCAGGGCGTCGTAAGAGATCCAGGTAGTGCGGAACTTGCGGCCCTTGGTGATTCCCGCCGGCACCGGAAACGGGATCGGAATCGCCGTCGGCGCCAGCGGCAGCGCCGGAACCTCCCACGGCAGCAGATGGGTGAACTCGCCCAACCGCAACCCGGTCGCCAACGCCAGATCCCCGATCGCGGCGTTGCGGGTCATCTCCCGGCCCGCGAACCCGCTGTCGCGGTTGCCATCCGGTGCCAAACCGCGTAACCCTTTGCGGAACAGGTCGGTGAAGTCCGGCTCCAGATACTTGATGGTCACGTGTGGTTTCGGGGTGCGGCGCGACGCCAGATTCACCCGGACATCGCGGCCGGTGCCGGCGAAGACCGCCCGCGCCGACCGGTAGGTGAACGGCTCGGCAGCGGCAACTCCTTCGTCGATCGCCCACCGGTAGAACAGCGACAGGATGCTCATGTGCTGCGACCACGTGGTCGCAGCGAACCTCGCCGAAATTGGCCCGGCCGCGCGGTGCTCGGCATACCGGCTCAGCCCGGCCTTGAGCCGGTCGCGGGTGTCGAACAACCCGATCCCGTGCTCAGCGAGGAACTCCGTCCACTCCTTGACTGCCCGCGCGTAGTTCTCCCACGAACTCGGCGCCGGCGCCCCGCTGGCCGGAAGCAGCCGCAGCCACCGGTTCGCCACCGACACCGATCGCGGCGCCCCGAGGCCGTCCTCGAACAGCAGGTCGTCATCGATTAGCACCGGCATCCCCTCCGGAATCACCGGCCGGTGCTCGACATCCCAGGACCGCCAGCCTTGCGACGAGAAGAAGCTCAGGATCACAAGCGAACAGGCTAGAAACACCACACGACTCGACGCAACCGCCAAACACCAAGGCCACCAGCCCCTTCCCGGCTTATCGCAACACGGGAACTAAGCGGGGACAAGGCGGCGGAAGTCGTGCGGAGTGAAGTGCACCGGTTGACCGGCATCGGTAAGGCCGGCGGTGGTGGCGAGGTGGATCAGAATTTGGCGCACATAGTGCCGTCCTAGCACCTCGTGGCGGGTGCCCAGAGGGCGCGCGAACAGGTGCGGAAACGGTTCGCTGTGGACCTTGTCGTTGGTGTCGTAGGCGATCGATAGCGGCACATGGTCCTTAGCGGCCTTGGCACGGCGCAGCACCTCAAGCAGCACCGCCACCAGTTCCGGGGTCATGGGGATGAGCCGCTCGCAGTCGGTCTTGGACGGCACGATGTGCAGCAACGGCACCAGAGTGGCGGTGGTGGAGGCGGTGTAGTGCCGAAGCGACAGCTGAGTTAGCTCCAGTAGTTCTTCGATGCGAATACCTGTGTGACGCAACGTCTCCACGACGGCCCAACCCCAGAAGCCTTCCTCTTCCAGCGCTGTTACGTCGATGCGCTGAGCGCGACCCCGGATCCAGCTCGGTCGTTGCTGCCCGGGAGCGAGGTGCGCCCAGATCCGGGCCCGTTCGTCGCCGTCACGTCGCAGCGGTGGGCAGTGCCGCAGAAACGTGGAGCCGTCGACCGCGAATTCCTGGTCGTGCACGCAGGCCAGGGCGCGCTGCAGCAGCATCGCGGTGCGGTCCTTGTGGGCGGCAGCCGTCGCCAGTATCGCGGGTAGCAGCGGCGTCAGCATGCGGGTGCGGTCCTGCATTGTGGCCTTCTGGCGGCGTTTCTCCTTGGCCGCCGCTCGGCTGAGTGCTCGCGGCACTGGGCACGGCGCCACCCACACGCCCCAGCGGGCGGGGTCGTCGTGCGACCACTCGGCCAGGTCGCGATACATCCCGCGGATGGCGAACAGGGTCGAATGCACTTCGCGTCGCGGTCGGCCGTCCAGGGTCAGCGCCAAGCGTTCTCGCCACGCCGTCACCACCTCGGCCGAGATCGCCAAGTTGGCCTGACCGGGGTTGATCTGCAGGATCTCCCACCAGAACAGCCTGGCCAATCGGTAGGCCAAGCCTTCCAACGAGCTGTAATCCATGTTGGGCTGAAGCTCTTCGAGGTAGCCCACCAGGACATCACGCATCCCTGAGGCGGGGATGCCGTATCTGTCGACCATCGTCGCGGCGCTGTGTTGGCGTGAGTTGCCCCGCGCCGACCACGTCGCCCTTAGCGTCGGTGCCTCCCCCGCCAAGGGGCCCAACGCGACCAGCAGCTCCCAGATGAGGTGTTCGCGTCGCTGCCGCCCCGAGGTACGCACGACATCTGCGTAAAACAGCAGATCGTCACCGCACACCTCGGCAATGGTCTTTCCGGTGCGAATCATCACCCGCGCCAACGCCTTTTCGGCGTCGGCCTGGTACTTGGGCACCGCGTCCTGGTAAGCGGGCAGCGCACGTAGCCGTTCCAAGTCCGGACCGCCGTTGTAGTCGAGGAACCTCCACAGGTTCACTCTTTGCTTGGAGTCCAGCAGCCAACTGTATGACGGCCGTAGCGCCCGAACCCGCAGCAGCGCATTGACTGCTTTGAGCGTGGGTGACCAGTGATCGTAGTGCGGCAAAGCGTCATGCTCGAACCAGGTGCGAGGTGCGGCGTCGTAGCCACTGGCCAACCACCGCTGCTCCCACGTCTGCCCGGGATACCGAGCCAGCACACCCAGCATTGCTCGCGTTCCTCGAACGATGGGCTGCAGCTGCTGCGGTGCCATGGTTTGGTGATACTCGGCGACGACGTCGCACAACTCCGTGATGCTCAACGCCTGCATCGCCGCACCGCGGGCATGATCGGGCAGCGGCGGGGGCGCATGATTGGCGTCATACCCCCACAGGGGACGTACGCCGCCTGCGGGGCCGAATCGGCTGTCCGCCGGGATCGCTTGTAAGTGAGGAGAATCGGGCCTCGACAGCAGCTGGACTTGGGGGCTCATCGCGCGGCGCGTCGCCGCAGCCTGTCGGCGTTGCGGTGACCGGGTGTCCTCGGCGCTCAACGCGGCAGCCCCAGCAGCTCTCGGACCGCCGCGGCGTCATAGGCGGGTTCGATAGTCGCCACATCGGCCTTCGGTCGGGCGTGATGTTCGAGGACCTTGCCGATCAAATCTTCTAGGCGCGGCTGGGTGTAGATCTGGGTGGTGGTGACGCTTGCATGGCGTAGCACGGTCTGCACATCGACCAAGGTGAAGGCGGGATCAGCCAGCATCCGCGCAGCGGCGGTATGGCGAAAGTCGTGCAATGACCAGTTCGCGCCCAAGCTGGCATTGGCGCGGCGCAGCACCGCGCGCATGGCGTGGTAGTTCAGCGGTGCCGGGCGGGAGCGTCGGGTCCACCACACCGGGGCGCCAGGCTGCATAGGTGGTTGCTCGGCCAGGTAGAGCGCCAGCCACACGAACGAGTCCACCGAAGCCGGCACCGTCTCCCGCACGCGGCTTCCCTTACTGGTCACCGTGATTGTGTATCGGCCGGCATCCAGATCGCCGTGACGCAGGCCCAACAGCTCCGACGCGCGAACGCCTGAGGACAGATAGAAACTCACCAGCGCTCGGTCGCGGTGACTGCGCAGCGCGTTGAACAGAGCTGCGGCAGCATCATCAGGGATCGCCCGCCACACCGGCCGGGGAGACTTCTGCCGATAGTTCGCGCGCCGGAAGATCGCAAAGTCTTCCATCGGGTTGTGGTGAGCATGCGGCCGACCACCATGCCTAGCACGCTGTGCAGGAACGGGATTCACCAACGGACCCAGGTCGGCGGCACAGGCGTGTTCGTAGAACCCGAACAAGACCGACAGTTGATGATTGATGGTGCGAGGCGCGTACTTGCCCGACAACTCCGTCTTGCCGGTCACCGCGTTCACCGACCCCGGCGGCGGCGCATCCGCACGTCGGCGCAACCGCTGCGGATTGGGCACCGCCCGCAGGTGCTCGACGAACGCGCGGACGTCGACCCGTTCGGCTCGCTCCCAATTGATCAGGCGTTCGTGGAGGAACCGGAACCACCGCAGCAGGTCGAACGCGTAACTTCGAACTGTGAGTGGACTGCAATCCGACGCCGCCAGCTCCCGCAGGTACGACGTGGCACCCACGTGCTCGACATCGGGGAAGATCACCCGCCACGGCAACCCGCTCGGCGCCGCCTCGACTCGCCCCACCTCGCCCATTACCGGATCCTCCGCTCGCCGCAGCCACTCCATCGGAAGGCTCGCCGAAGTTCAGTCAACTAGCCGGGGAATGTTGACTGTAGATCCCCGGGTGCGGGTGACGTCCCGCAATGGGGCGGACATCACCGAAACCTTCCCCGAGTTGTCCGCGGTCGCAGCTGCAGTCGGTGGCCGTCGAATGATCCTCGACGGTGAGATCGTCGCCGTCGACGAGCACGGGCGCCCGTCGTTTAGACGGCTTCAGCGGCGGTGGCCTCAGCAGCGTCGGCCCAGCGGGCAGCTCGTGCGTGAGGTGCCCACGCGATTTCTCGCCTTCGATGTGGTGAACATCGACGGCGAAGACATCACGCACTGGCCTTACCGGGAGCGCCGCGAGCTGATGGACACACTGATGGTGGTGAAGCGTTCGCCAGCACTGACGGTGCCGAGGCACTGGACCGATGTCGCTCCTGCGGACATGCTCGCTATCTGCGCTGATCAGCACCACGAGGGCATCGTGTGTAAACGACTGGATTCGCCATACCGGTCGGGCCGATCCCGGGACTGGATCAAATGCCCAGTGCGCGCGACAACCGAGGCGGTGGTCGTGGGGGCGTTCGCCGGCCGTCGCGGTGAGGTTGGGGCCCTGATCCTGGCCGCCCACGACGATGCGGGCCAACTCGTGCTGTTGGGTCAGGTGGGCACTGGTTTTAGCGGTGCCGAACGTCGCCGTCTGGCCACACTGTTGGCCGGGACAGAGGTTCCAGCGCCGCCGGTGGCGGAGGGGGCGTCGATGTCGGGGGTCCAGTGGTTCAAGCCGCGGTATGTCGGTGAAGTTGCCTACCGCGAGTATCACGCGGGCAAAGGTCTGCGCCACGCGTCGTGGAAGGGACTCCGTACTGCGCCCGTGTCGGGGGTGTGTTTGCCGCGCGATGCCGGCGCGGCGCCCGGCTGATTACGAGTGGGTGCCCCACCAGGCGTAGAGCTGGTCCAGCCGAGGGTCGGTGGGGCCACCGGATTGCACGTCGGCGATGAGCCGTTGCGCGTCGTTGGTCCACACCACGCGCGGCCGGCCATTGTTCAGCCCGCACAGCACGGTTCCGCGGGTGACGGCGGGGGTGTCGTTGCGTCGCCACGGGCCGGGAGTTCACTCGCCCATTCGACAGTTGTCGACAGACCTGTCATCACCGCCTGAGCAG